>NZ_RAVW01000120.1 GCF_003611585.1 Corallococcus exercitus
CCTCATCGTCGGCAGCGTCAGATGTTTATAAGAGACAGGGTCGAGGACTGCTGGATATCGGTCGACGTCCGCGATCGAGGTCCGATTGAGTCAACGCGGCTGCGCCGTGGATCGTAGGTTCACCGTGAGCGGCCGAGACCTCATGAGCCCCGACACGCTCGCTCAAGGAGCATGGCCATGAATGAGGCGTCCAGCCGTCGCGGCTTCCTGTCCGCTGTCGTCTTGCTGGGCGTTGGAGGCACGGCAAGCAATGCCGTTGCCGCGACGCCCAAGTCAAAGCCCGCGGAGGTGAATGCCACCGAGGACCTGATGCGCGAGCACGGCATCATCCGCCGCACGCTCCTGGTGTACGACGAGTTCGCGCGTCGCCTCGGCAGTCCTGAAGAGAAGGCTCCCGCGGAGGTGCTCGCCCAGGCCGCTCGGCTCATGCAACGCTTTGGCGAGGGCTACCACGAGAAGACGGAGGAGACGGAGGTGTTCCCCCGGCTGGTGAAGGCGGGCCAGCAGAAGGAGCTCGTTCAGGTGCTGCTCGAGCAACACGCCGCAGGACGCAGGCTCACCGCGTCCATGCTCGCGGCGACCTCGGGCCGCGACGCTCTCACGCAACCCCAGCCCAGGGCCGCGACCGCACGGCAGCTCACGCAATTCACCCGCATGTACCGGCCGCACGCCGCGCGCGAGGACACGGTCCTGTTCCCCGCGTTCCGCAACCTCTTCGATGAGAAGCAGTTCAAGGAGCTCGGCGAGCGCTTCGAGGAACAGGAGCACCGGCTGCTGGGGAACGACGGTTTCGAGAACGCACTCAAGGAGGTGGAGCAGCTGGAGCGCGCGCTTGGCGTCCACGACCTCGCCCGGTTCACGCCTTCGGAGAAGTAGGGGCCGTCCGCTCGAGGAACGCGGCCAGCAGGGCCCGCCGCTCCTCCTCTCCCAGCACCCCATCCAGCGCGGGGAACAGGTACGTCTCCTCGCGCAGTGAGTGGTGGTGCTCCAGGTGCTTGAACGTGCTCTCCATGTCGAACACGCGCAGCACCGCGCGGCGGTAGTCCGGGGCGCTCGCGTCCAGCGCGTCCACGGCGTCCTGGCACTTCGCGAGCAGCTCCCGCATGCGCTGGTGCTCGCCGGTGAAGAGCTCCGGCGCGGCGCCTCGAATCCTTCCGGCCCGGGGCAGCTCCGGCAGCAGCAGCGCCTCCTCCGCCTCCAGGTGGCGCGTCAGCTCCTCGCGATACCTCGCCAGCCGTTCACGCGCGGCGGGCAGGTCCATGCCCATCAGCGCTTCCTGGTGCTGGAGGAACAGCTCTTCCAGGTCGCGGTGGAGCGCACCCAGGCTGACGAAGTCGGTGGGGCCGGACATCGAAAGCCCTTCAGTGCACCTTGTCGTCGCGCACGTGGGCCTCGCGGGCCACTCGGGGACGCGGCGTCACCATGCGGGCCACGCCGGAGTAGAGCTGATCCTCCGTGTAGACCTTGCGCACCCGGCGGTGCGACGCGCGCGGGTGGTACGCCGGGCCCGGACGCTCCAGCCACTGGAGCACCCGCACCTCGCCGGAATACGCCAGGTCCGCGAGCAGCGCCTCCGGGCACAGCTTCAGGTAGCGCCGCACCAGGGGCCGCAAGCGCCGCCCGAACTCCGCGCCCAGCTTCGCGTGGCGGCGGCCCGCGTGCAGCGTGCCGTCGAAGCGCAGCGAGATGTGGAAGAGCTCGTGCATCAGCGTCTCCAGCCGCGACTTGGCGGTGGAGCCCCGGAAGAAGAGCGGGCGCAGCGTGATGCAGTACAGGATGCGGCGGCCCCGGATGCGCACCACCGGCTTGCGCCGCCCCGCCTTGTCGATGCTCTTGCCCCCCTTGAAGCACAGGGGCTTCACCGTGCCGCGCGACGCCCGGCGGGCCTCACCGGCGACGACGAGGACGCGGCCCACCTTCACGTGGCTGAACTCGGGCATGCGCGCGGCGATGTCCCGGATGAGGGAGCGCAGGGTCCGGTTGAAGTTGGGACGTCGGGGAGCCACGGTTGGTGGACAGTCTAGCGGAAAACCCCTTGGGACCAGCCCCTGTCCTCCCCAGAATGTCCTCCGTGAATCGCTCGACCTGCCTGATGGCCCTGGTGTCCGCGCTGTTCGCTCTTTCCTCCGGGTGCGCCTCCGCCCCGGTCCGCTCCGGCGGGCCCCCCACCCTGACGGCCCAGGAGACCACCGTCGTCTCCCAGGGGCTCACCGACGCCTCCGTGCGCTACACCGGACAAATCACCGGTACCGCCAACGGCGTCGTGGAGCGCGCCGACTACGAGCTCGTCGCCGACGGGCAGGTGGTGAAGACGGGCTCCGCGAAGCTGGGGGTGCCGTTCGCCCCGGGCACGCCCGCGGACTTCTCCATCGAGGAGAAATCCGCCTACGTGAAGAGCCCGGAGGACCTGGCCCGCCTGAGCGCCCAGGGCGGCACGGTGCTCATCGCGCTGCGCGGCACGCTGGTGGTGCGCTCCGGCGACAGCGAGGACAGCCTGCCCTTCGCCGCCAGCCGCGCCGTGCGCGTGCCCCACCTGCCGGAGGTCATCGTGGAGAGCCTGGACGCGGCCCGCTACTCGCCGGAGGAGGTGCAGATCAACCTGCGGCTGGGCGTGCGCAACCCGAACCCGTTCCCGCTGCGGCTGGACTCGCTGACCTACCAGGTCACCGTGGCGGACCGCCCCCTGGAGGAGGGCACGGCCGCCCAGGCGGACACGGTGGACCCGTCCGCCACGGGGGTGTACCCGGTGGAGATCGCCGTGACGGCGCAGTCCTGGGGCCCGGGCGTGAAGGGGCTCATCTCCAAGGGTGTCCTGCCCTACAGCGTGAAGGGCGAGGTGAAGGGCCCCCTGCTGCAGGTCCCCTTCGTCCTGAAGGGTGACGTGAAGCTCAACGTGTCCCGCTAGACTGGCGGGTACGCGTGCCCATCTACCTGCTGAGCGACGACGAGCCGGAGCTGTTCCCCCCGCCCTCCAAGGCGGACAAGAGCGGCCTGCTCGCGGTGGGCGGCGACCTGCGCCCGGAGCGGTTGGTGGCGGCCTACGCGCAGGGCATCTTCCCCTGGTACAGCGAGGGGCAGCCCATCCTGTGGCACTCGCCCGACCCACGCTTCGTGCTGGAGCCAGCCAAGATTCACGTGGGCCGTTCGCTGCGCAAGGTGATGAACCGGGGCACGTACACGGTGCGCTACGACACCGTGTTCGCGAAGGTCATCGACGCGTGCTCGCGCGTGCACCGGCCGGGGCAGGACGGCACGTGGATTACGGACGCCATGAAGCAGGCGTACATCCGGCTGCACGAGCTGGGGCTGGCGCACTCGGTGGAGGCGTGGGACGGCGAGGTGCTGGTGGGCGGGCTGTACGGCGTGTCGCTGGGCGCGGCGTACTTCGGGGAGAGCATGTTCGCGCTGGCGCCGGACGCGTCGAAGGTGGCGTTCGCCACGGCGGTGGAGCGCTTCAAGGGCTGGGGCTTCCAGCTCATCGACTGCCAGGTGGAGACGGAGCACCTGGAGCGCTTCGGCGCGGAGTCCTGGCCGCGAAAGCGCTTCCTCGCGGCGCTCGACCAGGCGTTGAAGGAGCCCACGCGGCGGGGGCCGTGGACGGAGTAGGCTTGCAGGGATGGACGTCCACTACACCTGGATTGGCCCTCCTCCGGCGGACCGCAACCGAGACATCAACGGGGCCAAGGCCCTGGCGGCCCGCTGTGCGGGCCAGAGCGTCAAAATCTATTTCTGGTGTCTGGACGCGCAGGTCGCCACGTACGAGCGGGACTTCGCCGCGCACAAGAACGTCACCGTGCGAGGCATGCAGGCGTTCCTGAAGACGGCGGGAACGAAGGCGTATCGCTGGTACTACTGGTACCAGGAAACGGACGACTGGGCCGTCGCGGCGATGAAGGACATCCTGGACTGGGGCCTGGCGAATGGGACGCCCCCGTCGTACCGGGCCTTCGTGAAGGACGCGTGGTCGCTGTTCCTCATGTACACGTGGGGCGGCTACGTGCTGGACGCGGGCGTGGGGCCGCACGGTGGCGGCGCGTTCGCCCTGCCGGAGCCGAAGTCCTTCATGGCGCCGTCGCTGACGCGGGACGACGCGCTGATGATCCGCCGCTTCCAGTTCTCCCGGCTCGCGGGGTGGCAGGCGCAGGGCGACGTGACGCTCAACGACAGCCGCGCGGACGAGGTCTGCGAGGCGATGCACTACGGCGCGGCGGACGAAGGTGAAGCGGAGATGTGTCCCCAGCTGGAGGTGTGGATGCTGGGCAGCCCACGTTACGCCAAGGGCGCCTGGGCGGCGCTGAAGCAGTACTGCGTGGTGTGGAAGGAGATGCAGCAGAACAACGAATTGGTGAGCGCGACGGCGCCGCAGGTGTTCCGCTATCTCATCGCGGGCTCGGTCTACAACGGACTGACGCGCACGGCGAAGGGCGCGGTCCAGGCACCGCACGGTTCATTCTGGTACTGCACGGACAACAAGGACGGCACGGTGGACGTGCCGGACCTGAAGCTGCGCAAGACGTATCACGGGTCCAGCGCGCACTAACCGGGCTGGAGTCCCAGGGGTATCTCCGGAAAGGCCTCTCTCCACACCTTGCGGATCGCCTCCAGTACCTGGGACCCGGTGGCGATCTGCTCCCAATAGGGGAAGTGCGCGAACACGGCCTCATGGTTCGCGGTCACCTCTCCGTGGAAGTCCATGCCGTTGTACCCGAGGATTCCCATCAGGGTCTCCAGCTGTGTCCGCGCGTCCTGGCCGCGCAGCGAGAACGCAGTGGGCACATGGCCCACGAAGCTGGGACCGAAGTCCGCGGCGGTCACGCGGATCCGTCCCTGGATGTGACTGTTGAACACGTCCAGGGCCTCGGCCGGGACCCAGAGTTCCTGGTGCATGCGGGCGCCGACTTGCTGGACTTCGAATGACGCCGCGTAGGCGTCGTCCACGTCGAACGCCGTGACGTAGCCGGCGCCTTCGGGGCTGGTGGCGTTCCAGTCGCGGCTGATCTGCCAGGCGTACGGCTCATTGAGCACCGGGTAGAAGATGGGCTGCTCCGGCAGACGCGGCGGAAAACGCCGCATGCCCGACCGGTAGATCAACAGCAGCTCTTGAAGCCCTACGGGACGATAGAGACGCATGGCGGACCTCTCCTTTCTGGACCGCTTCACTCGAAAAGCCCCTGGAGGGGGACAGCAGCGTCCAGGGGCTTTGGCTTCACAACCTGAGTGCGGCTACTTCTTGCACGGCGACAGCGTGCGCTTCATCTGCATGAGGTCTTCTATCAATGCTCGCCCACGTCTCTCGCTAACCTCTGTTTCGACCGAGCAACAAGGAGGTTGCCCCAGGCCGCCCCTGTATCTCGGAAATGCCCCATTCGCCGTCTATCGCTCGCAAAACATTCGACGTCAAAGTCATCACCTCGAGCGGATCCCCTACCGACGGATGCGCAGAACGAATCACAACAACGATCTTCTTCCCCATCATCCTCGAGACCCTTGGAGAACCCTGTCTGCCAAACTGATTCAACAGACCTTCAATGGCAGCTATCGACGGAGCCTCTCGCTCAAGAACAACGGACCATGACCGATCGACCAATCCTGGCGCTCCAGGCACAGCCTCAATTTCCGGCCACACGTTTTCCATAAACGCCATTCATCACCCCTAGGCTCAAATCGCCCAATCAACAACTCGCCAACTTCCATACTTATTAATATATGGCAATGCTTCAGGATACCAGACTGTCTCCCTTGGAAAGAATGGAAGGCCTGGTACCTGCCCTGTCTGAACAAGTCCCTGCCTTTCTAGCGCCTCCACAACCTCAGCTGGCATTTCAAGAATGGCGACCTTGCCACCCTTCCCACCGCGAAGCGCTGCCCATTGCGATGCTCCATCAAGAGCTGCTGGCTCGATCAAATCATGAGTAAAAAACGAACCAGAAGGATGCCTATGCGTGTGCGCCGAAACCGGATTCACACCCTCCCTCAAGATTGAATCAATCGCGGCCCCAGGACCACCATGCGCGAATTGGCGAACTCGACCAGCTCCCTTGGCCGCCAACTTGAATTCCCCGAGGACAACTCCTCCCCCATCCATCAGGTTCCCGATAACCGCTGCTGTCGCAATGGCGGCCACGGTGCCATTGAATCCAACGCCTCGGTAATTGCCGGAATACAAATCATCCAACGAGTTCGAGAAGGCAGTCCACGCACTGAACACCGGAACGACAGCATCGACTGCTCCTCGCCCGGCGCCCAGCCCCCCATCCTGGTAATAACCTGCCAGTCCACCGCCCATCATAGCGTCTACAGGCTCCATAGCCATGTATTGCATCGGATAGGCGGCAAACAGTGTTCGGTCCTGCAAGGACTTGTTGACCTCATGCGTCCAAGCTGTGTTCGCCATACCGGAGACGGCGTGGCCAACACCGTCGCTCACGTCCTCCGCTTTCTGCACAGCACCATTCACATCCGAAATACCAGTGAATGTTTCAACGACAGCATTGAACGCACGAACAGCAACATCCGCCACCCAATTGGCGATGGCCATTGCTGGACGGGTCAAATCCAGCCCCACGCCTTGCCCACCGCACCCGTAGCACCCTGAGATGCCTTCAGCGGTGAAGCCGGACGGGTCCGTCATCGACAGGGGATTGTTGAAGACGTAGCTGTAACGGTTGTACCCCTGGCTGGAGAACGGCGCGGTGATGAACGGGTCCGCCGACAGGAAGCGGCCGGCGCGCGGGTCGTAGAGCCGTCCCTTCATGTTCACCAGCGAGGACTCCGCGTCGTCCTCATGGCCCGTGAAGCCCATGCGGATGGAGCCCGTCGTCGGCAGCACTCGCTGCGTCGGATTGGCGGGGTTCGCCTGCGCGCCAAAGGGCTGATACTTCCGCCGCTGGACCACGCCTCCCGCCTGGTTCGAGACGGTCTCGATGGAACCCAGGTGGTCACCGTGGAGATAGAGCGTCTCGACGTTGTAACCGCCACTTCCCGCCGTCCACTGCACCTGGGCCACCGGCCCACCCGCTCCGGGAATCTGGAAGACGTGCGAGACGACGCCCGCCGTCTGCCGCTTCTCGTAGAGCCCTGACACGTAGAGCGTGGAGTCGCCGTTGTTGCGCAGCTTCAAGACCCGCTTCTGGAAGGCGTCGTACTTGAAGTCCAGCCGCCCGGCCTGCGCCGACTCCAGGTCCTTGGGCAGGTTGAACGACGTGTACGTCACCTGGCGGTAGTCCCCGTTGGGCGCCGCCCACGAGAGCTGATTGCCGACGGAGTCATACCCGAACACCTCTCCGCCCATCCCGGTCATCGCATTGGGGCCCGCCCCTGCTTCGCCATACCGGTAATCCTGCTGCTCAGTGAACGCGTCCGCCCCTTGCTGGACCACGGTGCGCAGCAACAGATTGCCGATGTCGTCGTAGTCGAAGCTCGTCGTCGAGGTATTGCAGGCCGTCTTGACGTTCCACGTCGTCAACCGGTTCAGCGCGTCGTAGGAGAAGCTCTCCTGGACGTTGGCCAGCAGGTCATTCCGGAGCTGGAGCTGTCCCCTGGGAGTCCATGCATAGGCCAGCCGCTGGAGCGTTCCCTGGCCGCCCTGCGACTCGATGAAGCGGAGCTGCCCCTCCTTGTCGTAACGGCTCAGGGACGAAACCCCGTTGCCGAAGAGCTCCCGGGTCAGTTGGCCCGCGGCGTTGCTCTCCAGGGCGCTCCAGTAGAGCTGCCCCGTCACCGTGTTGCGGACCCCGCTGAACCGCCCGTTGTGGCTGTTGTACTCCAGCGTCATCCCCAGACGCAGTTGGGAGTCGACCTGCGGGTAGATGAGCGCAGACATGCGCCCGTAGGCGTCGTAGCCCCGGTCGACTCGGTACGCGCTGGCGCCCCCATCCACGCTCGTGGTCTCCCACAGCGAACGGCCCAGGGCGTCGTAGCCGTACGTCAGCACCACGTCCGTCGGGCTCGAGACAGCGGAAGGGCCGAACCTGGCCCAGGCCAGGGCGCCCACGCCGTTGGGAGCGGTGTCCCATTCGAAGCGCGTGACGCCCTCCGGCGTCTGCACCGACACGGGCCGGCCCAGGAAGTCACGAGCGAAGGTGGTGACGTTGCCCAGGGAATCGGTCTGCTCGCGGACGTCGCCCAGGACGTCGTAGCGGGTTTCGGACGCACCTGCCTCCGGCGTCACGAGCCGCGTGCGGCGCCCCAGGACGTCGTAATTCATCGTGGTGAGGTTGCCCTTGGCATCCTCCACGAAATCCACCACCCCGAAGGGGCCGTAGCTCAGGCGAGTGCTGACGGCACTCTGGGGGACGCCCACCGTCTTGAAGTCCTGGCTTTCCACCACCTGCCCGCGGGCATTCACCACGAGCCGCCGCTCCGTCCCGCCGCTCCGCTGCCGGATATTGCGCCCTTCGTACGTGCGCACCTCCTTGATGGTGCCGCCGACCTCGTGTTGGGACAGCCGTCCCGCCTTGTCATAGATGAAGACATTGACCGCGGGCGTCTCCCGGTCGGAATAGGGGAAGGACTGCTTCCACAGGCGCCCCAGCGCGTCGTACTCGCGGGTCGCGTGACTCCAGCTCCCGTCCGAGGCCCGCTCGCGCTCCTCGACGAGGCGCTCGAAGCCATCCAGGAGGCTGACGTGTTCCCCACCGCCGTCCTGCTTCACGGTGACGGTCGTTCGCGACTGCTCCTTTCCATAGCTCACGGTCGTGTGCGCCGAGGACGGGGTCGCCTGGCTTCCCGCCCGGTAAGGGGCGCTCCGCCTTCTCAGACGGCCCAGCCCGTCGTAGCGCCACTCCTCGCGCACGCCATTGGCGTCCTCCTGGATGGCCAGCAACCCCAGGCCCGGGTGATACAGCCGCTCCGTGCGATGTGACAGAGTCGAAATGTCTTCACCCAAGAAGGCCTGGTCCACGACCGGGAAGATGCGTTCCACCGGGTCGTACTCGCGAGTCGAGAACGATTTGGTGACGCCCTGACGAGCTCGCTGCGTCTGGGACGTCACCTGCCCTGTCGTATCCCGGCTCACCGTCGTCGCCAGCCAGACGTCCGCGCCCGCCTGTCCCGTCGCATCCGGCTCGACGACAACCTTGTACAGTAGGTTGGACCACGGGCATTGCTCCGTCTCCTCCTCCTGGTAGTCGTACTGCGTGCAGTAACTGTAGCGCGTGGTGCGAGAGGCAAAGCCTCCCGAAGGGTGTCGCGCATCCGCAGCAATGCTGTCCGTTTCCGTCCTGGATAGCGGCATGCCCAGCGTCCAGGTGGGCGTGTAGTTCGAGTAGCTCACCGCCACCTTGTGGCGGTGGGGGTTCATGTTCATGTCCTGGGCATCGTTCGAGATGAAGGTCTCTTCGCTCACGATGTTGCCGTAGGCATCACAGTCCCGGTTTGTGACGACGTCCCGGAACTGCCCCTGCTGGTTGTCGGACTCGCCAGAGAAGCCGAGGGTCGGACACAAGAACTTCGTCCGGTTCTCCGGCGCGTTCCGCAGCTCCCATCTCCGGGCGGTCTGCCTCGAGAGGGTCACACTGGTGGACGCGGGAATCGAAGACGTCTCCAGGTATGGCAAGCGCGCCCAGGGATAGAGCGAGCCGGCCTGCCTCGCGTTGTCCATTAGCACCGTTGACGTCTGCAGGGTGTCCCAGTCGTAGGTGGTCCTGGAGGCGAAACCCAGCCATCCCTGCTCTCGGAGCGAATAGCGGCTGTCCTTGTAGCTGAACTGCACGGAGCGGATCCCGCCCCGCCCATTCGGGGCCTGCAGTACTCCAACCACCGGCAGCGCCGACGTGACACAGTACTGGGGATAGGTGCACGTCCCTGGCGTATAGAGTCCAGTGCCGAAGCGGAAGTCCGTCAACGTCCTGTAGATCACCGTCGTCCGGTTGCCATTGGCGTCCACTACCGCCTTCATCAGGTCAGGTCGGCCTCCCTGGCGGCGATAAATTTGGAGACGGTATTCATTGGAAATCTCAGTGGGCTCGGCTTGCACCAGGTCCGTCAGCCCATCACCGTCGATATCCAGCAGGCGGGACAGGTGGTAGCCAAAGCCCGATCCCGGATGGAACAGGGGATCAGGAGGGCCGCCGCGGCCCGTGGTGATTCCCGCAGGGACGTTGGTCAGCGTCCGCGGCACGAAGCCACTGCCCGTCGACTCAAGGACCGTCACATTTGAACGGCCCACGGAGTTGGGATAGTCCCCGTCAACGAAGGAGTCCATCAACAAGAGGTCCTGCTTGCCATCCATGTTGAAGTCGACGATGCGGACCCCGTTGTCGATGTAGCGCCCCTCGTTGACTTGGACAGGACTGGGCATTGCGCCCAAGGGGATATCGAGGTGCTCGGGCGGCAGGTAGCCCACGCCCGTGTTCAGCGAGAGCAGGAGGTCCCGAGGCGTACGCACCCCGCCGACCTTCGCCTCTTTCACCATGCTCACGACATCCTGAAGGCCATCACCGTTGACGTCCAGGAACCACCGCTGCAGGTGGTGGTAGGGGCCCTGGGGACGCTCAGTGCTGGTGTAGTCCCAGGGCAGAGCCGCGAGGGTCGCGGTCGTCGGCGTCGGACACGACGTCCCTGCAGGCCCACCGGGACACTGCGTCGGAGAGACCTCCACCGCCGAATAGAACTGCTCGAAGCTGTCCACCGTCCAGATGGAAGCAGGCTGCCGCAACAGCACATCGACGGCCCCATCGCCGTCCATGTCCGTCGCATAGCCGCCGACCAAAGAGGTCCGCGCGAAGTCTCCACCGATGCGGGTGGACTCAGAGAAGGTCACCCCACCAGTGGTGGTGGTGTTGAGGCGATAGCTCCAGTTCGCGACGCTCGCCAAGGGGGCGGACTGGCGCGAGCGCAGCAAGTCTGGCCGACCATCACCGTCCAGGTCCGCGACGTGCATGACGGGAACTGGCACGTCCTGAACCGAGTCATTGCAGATGTCGTACAGTTCCTCGTAGTTATTCCACTTCGTTTCGAAGCCAGATCCCGTGAAAAGGTAGAGTTGATAGTGCCCGTCACAGGGCGCCGTGTAATGGCCGGAATGAGTCCGGTTCAAACCGATGATGTCGGTCTTTCCATCCATGTCCATGTCGACGGTGATCAACTCATCCAGCGAGTCCCCCACCACGGCCCTGGGAATCCACCGGGGCCGACATGGAGATCCTGAGCAACCGCTGTGACGACCTCAGCTTCAGGCCCGAGACATAATGGACATCCGCGTCCGGCCGCCCTTCGTAATGGAAGGTGACACGCCGGAGTGGCTGGAGTTGGGGAACATTGCTTGAGCCTGTGTATTCAATGGCGGCGGGAATCTGCTCAACGGCAGCATTCGTCTCCGCGCGAGTGTAGAGCACCCGCATGAAGTTGCCGCTGCGGTCCTCGACCTTCGAGACGGACCAAGCATACCGGACGCGAGGGGCTCCGTCGTACGTCGCGGAGACCTCTGACGGGGGAACGGGCGTGACAATCACCCGCGAGCCCTCCAGCACGGAGCCTTCCGCGGCCCCACCGTAACCTCCGTAAGTGAGGACCTGCCCGTCGCGGGCGCGGACCTCGAACTGCTTCGGGCCGTTCGCGTCCGCGTCGGTGACCTTCACTTGCGAGAAGGTGTCGATCTCCGTGCGGTACGTCGCGCCGATGGCGCCCGCCGTTCCGGTGATGAGCACCAGCCGCGCGCCGTCCAGACAGAGATCATCCGCCTGGGTGAACTGGATGGGCAGTCGCTTCCCCGCACCGTCCAGCGAGGGATTGCAACGGGTGATGCGGGAGAAGCCGCTTACCGCCCAGCCCATGCCCAGCAGGCCATTGCCGCCCCTGCTGTTGTAGGACAGCGTCAGCGACGGCTGGATGCCAGCCCGCCCTGGAGGAACCCACAGGGGCAGGGCGTAGGTCGCCGCACCGTCCAGGGAGACATCCAGGCGGCCCACGGTCAGCCCCGTGGCGACACCATTCACGGTCTCGGTGGGCAGGACCGTCGACGCGGGCAACGTCAGGCTCGTCGCCCCATTCAGCTGGGCTGACGCTTTCGCCAACGCGCGCGCGTCGTCCTGCGCCGGGACAGGACCGCAGCTTCCCAGCAACTGCACGACATAGAGGGACAGGACCGACGTGGAGAGGAGCTGCTTGAAGCGGTTCGGTGGTGCATTCCTGAGCTGCGTGTCCATTACTTGTCCCCCTCCATCGAGCTGAAGCCACCACCGTTCGTCTCGCAGACACCGGCCTTGCAGGTCGAACCCGAGACACAGGTCCCGCAGGTCACCAGTCCGCCACAGCCATTGGCGACACTGCCGCACTCGCGCTCACCGCAGACCTGGGAGGCCGGGCGTGGCGTGCAGCCACACACGTTGGGCGTGCCGCCGCCTCCGCAACTCAGGAAACCCGAGCAGGCACTGCCGCAGGTGTATGTGCCTCCGCATCCATTGCTGACCGTGCCGCAGTTCTTCCCCGCGCAAGCCGTGGCCTGGGAGATGGGGGTGCATCCGCAGACGTTGGTGGTTCCGCTACCGCCGCAGGTCTGCGGCGAGGTGCAGGTGCCGCAGGCGTACGTGCCACCACAGCCATTGGGCACCGTGCCGCAGTTCTTTCCCGCGCACGCCGTGGCCAGGGGGATGGGATTGCAGCCACACACGTTTGCAGTACCACCGCCGCCACAGGTCTGGGGGCTGGTACAGGTTCCGGTCCCGCAGGTGTACGTGCCGCCGCAGCCATCCGCGACTGTTCCGCAGTTCTTCCCCGCGCAGGCGGTTTCCTTCGAAACGGAGGAGCAGGTCGCGCAGACGTTGGCCACGCCTCCCCCGCCGCAGACCTGCCCCCCCTGGCAGGAGCCGCAATTCAGCGTTCCCCCGCACCCGTCTGAAACGCTTCCGCAGTTCTTCCCCAGCGACGCACAGGTCGCGGCGCAACAGGCGTTCGAGCTCAGCCCGCACACCTCGCCTTCCCAGCCTTGGGAGCCCTCGTCGATGCGACCATCGCAGTCGTCATCCAGGCCGTTACAGGTCTCCGGAGTGCTGGCGCTCCCATCCCCAACGCCATCGCGGTCGTCATCACAGTCATTGCAGGGCAGCTCCCGCGACGCCGTCGCGGGCTGGCAGGAGCCAAACGACCCGTCCATCCGACAGGCCTGGCTTCCTCCGGTGCCACAGGTACCGCAAGCCTTCCGGCTGTCAGGTGCCAGGACACAGATGGAACCGGCGGCGGAACAGGCGATGACGCCCGAACAGCCATTGGGCATCGTGCAGGGCGCTCCGGTGAGCCAGCCCCTCATCTACCTGGCCGTTACCGTCATCATCACAGCCGTTGCAGAGCTCGCTCCGGTAGGCCGAGCAGGACTCGGCGTTCACCGAGAAGTCCGAGCAGGTCTTGTAGCCCGTGCGGCCACAGACGCTGCAGCTCACGCTCGATTCGCCCGTGGGGAAGCACTCGCCCAGCTGGGTCCCTTCACAGTACGCGACGCCCTTACAGAGCCCCTGTGAGCACGTATGGGGTGACGTGTCGTTCGCGCTGCATGGGGCGGCGGAGGCGGACGTCGCTCCAGCCATGACGGCCATGAGGAACAACACGGACAAAGCGCGCGCGGTTCTTGCGCGCACGCGGAACAACCCAAGCCACTGCATGAATACGCTCCCCTCGACAGCCCACGGGCTGGCACAGCCCTGAGAAGGGCTGCTCGAAGCACTTCAAGTGCGTTCGTGAATCCACCTGGGGGAGCACAGACTTCAGGCGGACAAGGTTCTACCGACGACTGTGTAGCCTCTGGAGTATTTCGCCCAGAAAAGCAAATCGGAGCGCGGCTACTTCTTGCACGGCGACAGCGTGCGCTTCGCGTGGATGAGGTCCTCTTCCGTGGGGCTTCCGTAGCGCACGGCCTTCGGCGCGGCCTTCAGCTTCTGGTAGTCGTACGCGTAGAGCACGCCCATCTCGCGGCTCAGGATGAAGCGCGGACCGTTGAAGTCCCAGAGGCCTCCGAAGAGCTGGCCTCCCGGCTTCAGCGGCGTCAGCGACGTGCTCTCCCGCGTCCGCACGAACAACATGGACAGGTCGTCCGTCGCCCAGTTGCACGGGTTGCTGCCGTTCCGGTGCAGATAGGACACCGTCAGGTCGAACGCGCCCTCGCCCTCGTCGCCCGTCACGCCGAAGTACTCCCACAGCCGCGCGCACTCCGGCGCCGCGCAGTCCTGCGGCGGGATGTGCTCCGCGTAGTCCGGCGGAATGCCATCCATCTCCTTGCCCGTCAGGCTCCGGTTGGGCCGGCGCAGCACGCACCCCGTGGGCTCGTCCTTCTGACGAAGCGCGATGGGCGTGCCCGGAAGCCGCCCGGGCGGCAGCACCTCGCACTCCGTCGCCAGCTCCGCCATCAGGTACGTCTGGCGGTCGTCGTCCGTCCCCATCCGCACCGCCCAGTACGCGATGGGCGTCCCCTTGCACGCCTTCGACTTCTCCTTGCCGAACACCCAGATGGGCGCCTTCGTGGTGTCCAGCGCGCCCAGCTTCTTCGCCTGGTCCATGGGCACCGGCTTCACGCCGGAGCGGCTGCGCGCTCCCGCCTGGAAGAACTTGTCCTTCGAGGCCGGGATGATGGCCTGGTGCACCAGCCAGCCCAGCCGGTCGATGCCCACCTGCCCCATGGGCGTCATCGGCAGGAACTCCGGCTTCACCGGGCAGCCCCGGTCCGGCTCCGGCATGTCCACCACCACCGCCGAGCCGTCATCGTCCTGCGCCCACGCGGCACCTGGCCCCACCGTCAGCGCCAGCACCAGCGCGAACCCCGCGCGCATCACTCCGTTCGTCATTCCGTCGGACCTCCACCCACGGTCATACCGCAAGCGGAAGCCCTCCGGCACGGCCCACGCTCAGCGCGGCTTCTTCGGCGGCGCCTTGCGCTTCACTGGCGGCGGAGCCGGCGCCACTCCGGCATCCCTCGGCACGTCCGACACCGTCGCGTCCACAGCCTCCTGCGTCGCGGAGTCCTCCGGCTTCGGCGGTGCCTCCACCTCCGTGCGGTCCTCCAGCGGCACGCGGCCCACCGCGCGATTGAACAGCTCCCACAGCGCCTTGCGGTGCCCGGCCCGGTCCGTCTTCCCCGACAGCACCAGCCCCGCGCCGCTGTAGCGCACCGTCAGCCCCGGCGGCATCCCCGCCGCGAAGTCCTCCAGCTGCGCCTGGAGCTGCGGCACCGCGAACGTCAGCTCCAGCTGCGGCGCCAGGTACGCGTGCGTCTTGAGGAACGTGCGCAGCGCCAGACGGCACGCGGTGTCGTTCACCGTCGCCGTCAGGCTCGCCTCCACACCTTCGGTCGCCTTCAGGTCCGGGCACGCCTTCTTCGCCGCCGCGAGCTCGGCGGTGGTGTTCTGCAGCTCGATGGACCCCACCATCACCCGCCACACCGCGAAGCGCCCCTCCGCGTACAGCAGCACCCGCGCGATGCCGGCGTCGTGGGGCGTCAGCAGCAGCTCGCCGCTCTGGGGGAGCGCCTCCGCCGTCGCCACGGAGGGGGCGTCGGACTCCGCCCAGTCCACCGCGGTGAGCTTCTGGAACCGCTCCTTGCCGGGCTCCAGCGTCAGGGCCTGGTCCACCGGCCAGGCCAGGACCGCCGAGGGCGCCGCCAACACGCCCAGCAGACCGCCAATGACGTACATCCGACGTCCCCGCATGGTGCCTCCCGCCAGGGTGGTACGACCCTCTAGCACGGGATAAGAACCTCCCCCTATGCCTACCTGGACCCTCTGGGTCGCCTGCCTGGCCCTCTGTTTCACGAGGTCCCTGGTCGCCGCCGCGGAGTCCGCGCTCTACGGGACGTCCGACCTGCGCGCCCAGGAGCTCGCGGAGGAGGGCAAGACCACCGCCGCCCGCCGGGTGCTCCGCCACAAGACCGAGCGCGAACCCGCCGCCACCGCCCTGCGCCTGGGCATGGTGCTGTCCGGCTTCCTCGCCGCCGCCATTGGCGCCTTCGTCCCGCCGCGCATGCTGGACTTCAGCCGCTACGCCGAGGCCACCTGGGTGCCCGTCGCCACGGTGTGCGCGGGCGCCCTCTTCGTGGGCGTGCTGGCGAGCCTCATGGAGGTGACGTTGCGCGGCCTGGCCAACGGCAACCCGGAGCGCTGGGCCCTGCGCCTGTCCGGCCTGGTGTCCCTGCTGGTGGCGGTGCTCTACCCGCCCATGCGCCTGATGCTGGGGCTGCTCAACCTGGGCGCCCGCACCATGGGGCGCACCCTGCGCTTCGAGCCCCCGCCCCCGCCCCTGGAGGAGCTGGAGAAGCTGCTCGCCGCCCAGGCCGCGCGCAACGAGGTGGACAAGAGCGCCCCGCAGCTCATCCGCTCCATCTTCGAGCTGTCCGACAAGCGCTGCCGCGACGTGATGGTCAACCGCACGGACGTCATCTCCGTGGACGTCACCACGCCGCCGGAGGAGGTGCTGCGCATCCTGGCGGAGGAGAACCACTCGCGCATCCCCGTCTACAAGGACGACGTGGACCACATCGTCGGCGTGCTGCACGCGCGCGACCTCATCCCGCTGCTCCAGCACCCGGAGCTCATCGTCCTGCAGGACGTCATCCGCCCCGCCCACTTCGTGCCGTGGATGAAGCCCGTGGGCGACCTGCTGCGCGACATGCAGAAGCGGAAGATCCACATGGCCATGGTCGTCGACGAGTACGGCGGCTTCATGGGCGTCGTCACGCTGGAGGACATCCTCCGCGAAATCGTGGGCGACATCGGCGACGAGTTCGAGGTGGAGGAGAAGCTCGTCGAGAAGATGGCCGACGGCAGCTCGCTGGTGGACGCCGCCATGGAGGTGGATCAGTTCACCAAGCTCTTCGGCTTCCCGCTGCCGGAGGGCGACTTCGACACGCTGGGCGGCTACCTGTCCTCGCTCGCGGGCCACCTGCCCGACGTGGGCGAGCGCTTCACCTACAACGGCTGGCAGTTCGTCGTGGCCACCAAGGAGGGCGCCCGCATCGACCGCGTGCGGATGACCCGCCTCAAGAGCGCCGCCCCCGGCACCGCGGACGGCGCGCCCCGCGACGGCGTCCCCGCGCCGAAGGACGACGGCCAGGGCCCGCCGCGCCCGCCAGCCGACTCCGGCACGGCTCCGGACGCCAAGGGCTGAAAAGGCGCCTCGAGACGCCTCACGGCGCCGGGCTGGACTCCCCGCCCGGCATCCACGCGATGTCCAGCGCGCGCGCGTCCCGGAAGGGCGCGCGCCGCTCGGAGCCTCCGAAGCGCAGCACCACGCCCCCCTCCAGCCGCACCGCGTGCGAGCCCGTCTCCGGACGGTTTCCACCGCGCGCCACGGCCAGCGGGAAGCGGACCTCCAGGGGGACCTCACCCTGGCCATCCAGGGGCACGCCCAGCACCTGCTCGCCGGTGGCCACGCGCCGTCCGTCCACGCGCAGGTCGAAGTCCACGCGGGTGAGCGTGGCCGCGTCCGAGGACGGGTTTCGCACCTGGAGCTTCAGCGTGAGCGCCCCGGAGCCGTCCCGCGTGAAGGTCACGTCCACCGCCTCCACCCGCACCGCCTCGTCGTAGGCGCGCGGGCGGAAGGGCACCACGCCCAGGCAGCCGGACAGACAGAGGGCACCGCCCAGCCCGAGCACCGCCCGGCGCGAGCGCATCAGCCGCCCAACAGAGGCTGCAGCGCCTCCACCGTCAGGGGCCAGCCCGCGCGGCGCGCCAGCACCTCCAGCGCCTTGATGAACTCCGCCGCGGACTGGAAGCGGCGGGCCCGGTCCGCGAACAGCGCCTTGCGCGCCACCCGCGCCGCGTAGTCCGGCAGGTCCGGCGCCAGCGAGGACAACAGCGGCACGCGCGCGTCACGCACCTGGTGCATGAGCTGCGCTTCGTTCTCCCCGGTGAAGAGGCGGCGGCCGCCCCACAGCTCCCAGAGGATGACGCCCACGGCGTACAGGTCCGTGCGGGCGTCCACCGCCTGCCCCAGCACCTGCTCCGGGCTCATGTACGGCAGCGTGCCGCGCAGCGCGCCGGAGTCGCCGCGCATCATCCCCTCCACCTCCGCCACGCCGAAGTCGGTGAGCTTCACGTCGCCCTGGATGCCCAGCAGCACGTTGGCGGGGTTCACGTCGCGGTGGACGATGGTGGCGCCGTTCTCCCCCACCTTGGCGCGGTGGATGTAGTCCAGCGCCTTGAGGATGCACCACGCGATGTAGCAGGCGGACTCCGGCGGCATCGCGGCGCCCGCCTTGATCAGCAGCTCCTGCATGTAGCCCAGCGTCCGGCCACTCACGAGCTCCTGCACCATGAGGTAGTCCGGCCCGGCGCGGAACAGCCGGAACGTCCGCACGATGTGCGCGTTGCGCAGGCGCACCGTCAGCTTCGCCTCGTCGACGAAGGCCTTCACATACGCGGGGTCGTTGCGGAAGGACGGGTGCAGCCGCTTGATGACGACTTCCTCGGGCTCCCCGGGGGAGCGCTGGGTCGTCTCACGGGCACGCGCCTGATACACCTCGGCCATGCCGCCGACCGCCAGCCGGCCGACCACTTCATAGCCACCCAGGTCCGGAGCTTCCGCCACGCGGCAAGTTTAGCGCGGATCCGGAAGGGGCCCCACTATTCCGCTACCAGGGAGGAGAAGAGGGCCTCGTACTTCCGGGCGGACGCGGCCCAGGAGAAGTCCTTCCCCATCCCCCGCACCTGGAAGTCCCCCAGCCGTGCGGGGTCCGCGTACAGGGAGAGCGCCCGGCGGATGGCGGCCAGGAGCGCCGAGCGGTGGAAGGACTCGAAGAGGATGCCGTTGCCGTCCAGTCCCCCCTCCACCGTGTCCACCAGCCCGCCCGTGGCCCGGACGATGGGCACCGTGCCGTAGCGCAGTGAATACATCTGGTTCAGGCCGCACGGCTCATAGCGGCTGGGCATGAGGAAGAAGTCCGCCCCCGCCTCCACCAGGTGTGACAACTCCGGGTCGAACCCGATGCGCACGCCCACCTGCTTCGGGAAGCGGGCCTGCAGCGCCCTCAGGCCGTCCTCCAGGCCGGGCTCGCCGTTGCCCACCGCCACGAACTTGAGGTCCGCCTGCAGCGCCGCGGGCAGCGTCTCCAGGAGCAGGTCCACGCCCTTCTGCCACGCCAGCCGGCTGACGATGCCGAACACCGGCGCGTTGCCCTCCGTGGGCAGGCCGAAGCGCTCCAGCAGGGCGCGCTTGCACACGGCCTTGCCCGTCATGTTATCCGGGCCGTAGCGCGCCGGCAGGAAGGAGTCCGTCCGGGGGTTCCACTCGTGCGCGTCGATGCCGTTGAGGATGCCGGTGAGCGCGTGCGAGCGGCGGCGCAGCAGGCCATCCAGCCCGTAGCCTTGCTCCGCCGTCTGGATTTCGCGGGCGTAGGTGGGCGACACGGTGGTGAGCGCCTCGGAGTAGACGAGCCCCGCCTTGAGGAAGTTGACCTGGTCGTAGAACTCCACGCCCTCCGGGGTGAACAGGTCCCACGGCAGCCCCAGGTCATCCATGGTCCGCTTGGGGAAGTGCCCCTGGTAGGCCAGGTTGTGGATGGTGAAGACGCACTTCGCCTTCGCGAGCGGCGTGCCCTGGAAGCCGCGGCGCAGCGCCACGGGGACCAGCCCCGTCTGCCAGTCGTGCAGGTGGATGATGTCCGGGAAGAAGCGCAGGCGCTGCGCGGCCTGGAGCGCGCCCACGCACAGGTAGGCGAAGCGGCGGGGGTTGTCCTGGAACTCGCCGTTCACGTCGCCGTAGAAGCCCTTGCGGCCTCCGTAGAAGGCCTCGTTCTCCAGGAAGAGGACCTCCAGGCGTTCGGAGAGGCGCGCGGACAGGATGGGGCCGCCCGTCTCACCGAAGGGGAAGCGCAGCACCAGGGACTGCCCGGTGGGCGACAGCTGTCCGGCGTTGCGCACGTCCTGGTAGCGGGGCGTGACGATCTTCACGTCGTGCCCCAGGCCGGCGAGCGCCGTGGGCAGGGCCCCGGCCACGTCGCCCAGTCCCCCCGTCTTCGAGAAGGGGGTGACCTCCGAGGCGATGAAGAGGATCTTCATGAGTCCCGCCATTGCGTGCGAGTCCCGACAGGGAGTCAACCGCGAACGTGCGCGCCGGAGCCGTGTTTCCTATGGTGCGCCGCGTGACGACCATTCCTCCCGACCCCATCCAGCGCTTCGCGGACCTCTTCGCCCAGGCGAAGGCCGCAATTCCCGTGGACCCCAACGCCATGGTCGTGGCGACCGTGGACGACCAGGGCCGCCCCAGCTCACGCGTGGTGCTGCTCAAGGACTTCGATGCGCGGGGCTTCGTCTTCTTCACCAACTTCCACAGCCGCAAGGGGCGTCAGCTCACCGCGCACCCGTACGCGGCGCTGTGCTTCCACTGGCAGCCCCTGGAGCAGCAGGTGCGCATCGAGGGCCGGGTGGAGCAGGTGACGGACGCGGAGGCGGACGCGTACTTCCAGAGCCGCGCGCGCGGCAGCCAGATTGGCGCGTGGGCCAGCCTCCAGAGCGAGGAACTGCCCTCGCGCGAGCTGTTGGAGCAGCGCGTGGCGGAGGTGGAGGCGCGCTTCCAGGGCCGCCCGGTGGAGCGGCCGCCGCACTGGAGCGGCTTCCGCGTGGTGCCGGACCGCATCGAGTTCTGGCACAGCCGCCCCAGCCGGCTGCACGAGCGCAACCTGTACCTGCGTGACGGCGCGGGCTGGAAGACGCGGCTGCTGTTCCCCTGAAGCTCGGCCTTAAGCTCGGATGACGCTCAGGGCACGCGGTGCTCGCGGAAGGTGACGCGCAGCGTGTACGTGCCCGCCGGGGCCTCCACCCGCACGAAGTCCCGCGCGTGCGGCGTCGCCTGGGTCAGCGTGCCGCCCGTGGCCTGCTTCTCCCAGGCCACCAGCGCCAGGTCGTCCACCGCCGTCACGCCCTGGCCGGACTTGGGGGGCGCGGTGTTGAGCGTCAGGTCCAACGCCCAGGGCGCGTTCCACAGGTCCGGCTTCGGCGGGTCGGCGGGGAAGTGCAGGTCCTCCGCCACCAGCGTCCAGTCGTAGGTGCCGCCGTCGTGGCGCAGCAGCGTCTGCTCGCCGAAGAGGGTGTAGGACTCCACGGGCACGTACTGCACCTTCGCGGAGAAGGCGCCGCCGCCCTGCCCCTTCAGCCACGCCACCGCCGTGAGGTCGCGGTTGGGCGGGCCTTCCGCGAAGCCCGGCGGACGGAAGCGGTTGACCAGCCTCACCGCCGCGCCGCGCGAGTCGCTGGCCGCGCGTCCCTGGCAGAGCGCCGCGGCGCCCCGGTGCGGACCGTCCTGGCACACGTAGCCCGCGCCCGGGCCCACGCTCCAGCGCGGAGCCTCGTTGGCGTCGTCGTCCACGTCGTGGTCCTCGAAGTCGCCGTGCAGCAGCACGTCGCGCCCGGCCTTGAGCTTCACGCCCGTGCCTTCCGACGCGCCCGTGAGCTGGGCCACCGCCACGGACTCGCCCGCGTGGCGCAGGGGCCTGAGGTCCACCGTGGCGCGGCCGTTGGCGTCCACCGTCACCGGTACGTCCACCGTGCGCTCGCGCACCGCCGCGTGCCGGTCCTCCGGGAGCAGCTCGCCCCAGGACGACTGCGGCACCAGCTCCACGCCGCCTTCGCGGGACAGCTCCGCCAGGTTGCGCAGGAAGCTCTCCGCCAGGTCGCCCGCGACGGGCCGGGGGCGGTAGTCCTCGATGTAGACGGGCACCGCGCGGGCGCGGTCCACGTGCGCGCCCGTGGCCTCCACCTCCGCCATGAGGCCCACCATCGTCTCCAGGCGGTCCTGGTCGAAGGCGAAGTTGCCCAGCGACTGCGCCATCAGCACGCCCTCATGGCGCGCGAAGCCCTGCGGGATGTGCGGGTGGTGCGCGATGACCAGCCCCGCGCCCGCGTCCACCAGGTCGCGCATCCGCTGCGCCGTCGGGGTGGAGGGCCGGACGCTGTACTCGACGCCGGTGTGCAGCACGGCCACCGGCACGCGCCCCTGCGCCCGCTCCGCGCCCAGCAGCGCGGACACCCGCGTCATGTTCCGCGCGTCCGCCGCGCCGCCCTGGTTGGGGCCCGCGACGTACTGCTGTTCATGCGCGCTGCCGGTGATGGAGCACATGGAGACGAGGCTGTAGTTCGCGCCCGCCAGCGGCACGCGCGCCGGGACGAAGGCCGCGTCCTCGTTCTGGCCCGCGCCGCTGAAGGCCATGCCCGTCGCGGCCACGTGCGTGAGCGTGTCGTTCAGGCCCGGTGCCAGGTAGTCGTAGACGTGGTTGTTGCCCAGGCTCACGTAGTCCACACCCAGCCACGGCAGCGCGGGCAGCGAGCCGGGCAGCGTGAAGAAGGCGTAGGCCTTCTGGTCGTGGGGCGTGGACGGATGGTCGGTGACGGGCGTCTCCAGGTTCACGGCGCGGAAGTCCGCCGCCTGGAAGTAGGGCCGCACGTGCGTGAAGACGGCCTTCGTGCCCGGCAGCGGATCCGACACGCGGATGAGCGCCGCCGGGTCGTCCTTCGGCATCTGGTTGCGCGGCGTGGTGTCGTCCGGATCCAGGAAGCGCCGGCCCAGGGACACGTCGCCCGCGAAGAGCATCCGCACGCCGTCCTTCGGAGACAGGCGCACCGGAGGCAGCGTCACGCGCGTCTCCGTCAGGCTCCGGCGCAGCTCCACCGCGACCACCGCCGGGCGGAAGCCCTCCGCGTCCACCGTGAGCAACCGGTTGTGGCGGGGCAGCACGGGGAAGCGGAAGTGGCCGGACTTGTCCGTGCGCGCCTGCGCGTCCCCCACCTTCACCACGACGTCCACGACCGGCGTGCCCGCCGTGGACACCAGCGTGCCCTCCAGCGCGATGCCGGTGCAGGCGTAGTCATGCCGGGCGGTGCGCTCGGCTTCGGAGAGGGAGGCGTCCGCCGCGGGCTCCGGCGCGCAGGCCGTCAGCACCGGGGACTCCTCCTCCGGTGGCGGCTCCTCCGCCGTCGGGTCGGGCGGGGGCTCCTCGTCGGGCGGAGGCGCGTCGGG
>NZ_RAVW01000121.1 GCF_003611585.1 Corallococcus exercitus
ACGGTGGGGGATTCGAAGAGGGCCCGCAGCGGCAGCTCTACCGCGAACGTGGCGCGCACGCGCGAGACGAGCTGGGTGGCCAGCAGCGAATGGCCGCCGAGCGCGAAGAAGTCGTCCTGCAATCCGATTCGCTCCACGCGGAGGACTTCGGCGAAGAGGGCCGCGAGCTGCTCCTCGGTGGGCGTGCGAGGCGCAACGAAGGCGCGAGGCATGTCCACGGGTTCCGGAAGGACCTTGCGGTCCACCTTGCCGTTGGCGTTGAGGGGCAGGGCCTCCAGGACGAGGAGCGCGGAGGGCACCATGTACTCGGGCAGCCGCTGCTTGAGGCTCGCCTTGAGGGCTTCGGAGTCCAGCACCTGGCCTTCGCGCGCGGTGACATAGCCGACGAGGCGCTTGTCCGAGTCCGTGCCCCGGGCCACGACGACGGCCTCGTTGACGCCGGTGACGGAGCGCAGAGCCGCTTCGACTTCACCCAGTTCGATGCGGAAGCCACGCACCTTCACCTGGAAGTCGACTCGGCCGAGGAAGTCGAGCGTGCCGTCTTCCCGCCAGCGGGCCTTGTCGCCCGTGCGGTAGAGGCGCTCGCCGGGAGTGGAGGCGAAGGGGTGGGGGACGAATCGCTCCGCGCTCAGGTCCGGACGATTGAGGTAACCCCAGGCAAGGCCCTGGCCACCGACGTACACCTCTCCGGCTACGCCCACGGGCACCGGACGCAGGTGGGCGTCGAGCACGTAGGCCGTGGAGTTGGAGAGCGGGCGGCCGATGGGCACTGCACCGTTCACCACCGTGTCGCGACGCAGGGTGAACGTCGCGGAGAAGGTGGTGTTCTCCGTGGGGCCGTAGCCGTTGAGGAGGGTGGTGCCTTCGGAGATGCGGGCGAGGTGCTCGCGCACGCGCGCGGCGGGCAGCACGTCGCCACCGGCGAGCACCTGACGCACGCCCGCGAGGGCTTCACCCTGGTGCAGGGCCATCTGCTCGAAGAGGGCTGCGGTGAGCCACAGGGACGTCACGCGGTGGTGACGCAACTGGGTCGCCAACTCCTCAAGCGAGAGGGAGTGAGGCGGAGCGAGGACGAGCTTCGCGCCGTGCAGCAGGGCGCCCCAGATTTCGAGCGTGGAGGCGTCGAAGGCGACCGGGGCTGCCTGGAGCCAGACCTCGTCAGGCCCGAAGCGCATGAAGGAATTGCCGAGCACCAGGCGGGTGATGCCCCGGTGAGGCACGCAGACGCCCTTGGGGCGGCCCGTGGAGCCCGAGGTGAACATGACGTAGGCCAGAGCCTCGCCGTCCACGCAAACATCCGGCGCATGCGTGGGCATCGCCGCGATGACGTCTCGCTGCGCATCCAGCCAGACGCGGGTGCCTGATGCAGGCAGCAGTGAAGCGAGGGGCTGGTGGGTGACGATGACGTGGACGTCGGCGTCCTCCAGCAGTGAGGCGATGCGCTCCATGGGGGCGTTGCGATCCACGGGAACGAAGGCCGCGCCCACCTTGAGGATGGCGAGCAGCGCCGTCACCATTTCGAAGGAACGTTCGACAGCGAGGCCGACGCGTGCACCCGGGACGATGCCCAGGGCCCGCAGGTGGTGCGCCAACTGGTTCGCGCGTGCGTCCAGTTGGGCATACGTCAGCGAGTCATCCCCCAGCACGAGGGCGACGGCGTGAGGCGTGCGCTGTGCCTGCTGGGCGAAGTGAACGTGGACGGGGACGTCCGTCGGACTGGCGACGGCCGTGTTGTTCCACTCCACGAGGATGCGCTGACGTTCCACTCCCGTCAGCAACTGCACCTCGGCCAGGGACTGCTCAGGCTTCGTGGCCACGGCCTCCAGCAGCGTGCGCAGGTGGCCTGCCATCCGCTCGATGGTGCTCTGCTTGAAGAGGGCGGTGCTGTACTCCAGCGTGCCGTGCAGGCCTTCGCTGCCTTCGGTGAAGAAGACACTCACGTCGAACTTCGACGTCGAGTGAGTGGCTTCCAGGCCTCGCAGCCGCAGGTCCGGCAGCCGCACGTCCTCCGTGGGCACGTTCTGGAGCGCCAGCAGCGTCTGGAAGAGAGGCGTGTGGCTGAGGCTGCGCGTGGGTTGCAGGGCCTCCACCAGCTTCTCGAAGGGCACTTCCTGGTGCTCGTAGGCCTCCAGCACCGTGGCGCGCACCTGCCGCAGCAGCGTCCGGAAGGACTGCTCCTCGTCCACCTTGGCGCGCAGGACGAGCGTGTTGACGAAGAAGCCGATGAGGCCCTCCGTCTCCGCACGAGTGCGGCCGGCGATGGGCGAGCCCACGTTGAGGTCCTGCTGCCCCGTGTAGCGCGCAAGCAGGCCCTGCCAGGCGGCCAGCAGCACCATGAAGAGCGAGCCACCCTCCTGGTGACCCAGACTCCGGAGCGATTCCGTCAGCTCGCGAGACAGAGAGAAGCTGAGGGTTGCTCCCGCGGTGCTCCGGGCGGCAGGACGGGGGAAGTCGGTGGGCAACTCCAGCACTGCGGGAACACCGGAGAGCTTCGCCTCCCAGTAAGCCATCTCCTGCTGAAGCGTTTCGCCTGAAAGCGTGCGGCGCTGCCAGTCGGCGTAGTCCGCGTACTGCACCGCCAGCGCGGGCAGGGGAGACGATTGCCCGGCGGAGAAGGCCGCGTAGAGGGCGGTGATTTCCCGCACCAGCACGCCCAGCGACCAGCCGTCGGAGACGATGTGGTGCATCGTGACGACAAGCACATGCTCGCGCTCGGAAAGCTTGAAGAGGCGCGTGCGGAGGAGGGGGCCCGTGTGCAGATCGAAGGGCTGCCGCATCTCCGCTTCCACACGGGCTCGCGTCTCGGACTCGCGCTGTGCTTCGGGCACGTTCGTGAGGTCCACGAGGGCCAGGGGCTGGTGGCTGTCGGGATGGATGACCTGGACAGGCGTCCCCTCCACCTGGGCGAAGGTGGTGCGCAGGGCCTCGTGGCGGTGCACGACTTCCTGCAGGGCGCGCTCCAACACCTCGGCGCGCAGGTGGCCCTCCAGCCGGACGGCGACGGGAACGTTGTAGAGGGCGCTGCCCGGCTCCAGTTGATCCATCAGCCACAGCCGCTGCTGGGCGAAGGACAGCCGCCGCGTGCCTTCATGCGAGACGTGGGTGAGGTGTGGGCTGCTGGTGCGGGTGAGGCCCGCGATGCGCGTGGCAAGGGCCTCCACCGTGGGGGACTCGAAGAGGGCGCGCAGGGGCAGTTCCACGCTGAACTCAGCGCGCACGCGCGACACCACCTGCGTGGCCAGCAGGGAGTGACCACCCAACTCAAAGAAGGAGTCCTTCACGCCCACCTGGGGCAGGCGGAGCACCTCCGCCCAGATGGAGGCGAGCTTCGCTTCGGCTTGCGTGCGAGGTGCCTCGTAGGTGTTGCCTGACTGCGGTGCCTCCGGCTCCGGCAGGGCCTTGCGGTCCACCTTGCCGTTGGAGTTGAGGGGCAGGGCGCCCAGCACCACGAAGGTGGAGGGCACCATGTACTCAGGGAGCCCCTGGCGCAGATGCGCCCTGAGGGCTTCCACCTCCAGGGAGGCCTCCGCCTTGGGCGCGACGTAGGCGACCAGTCGCTTGTCAGCGGCTTCGCCCTTCGCGACGACGACGGCGTCCTTGATGCCCGGTGCACGGCGAAGCGCCGCTTCGATTTCACCCAGTTCGATGCGGAAGCCGCGCACCTTCACCTGGAAGTCGATGCGGCCCAGGTACTCCAGGCGCCCGTCCATGCGGTAACGGACGAGGTCGCCCGTGCGGTACATGCGGCCGCCCGGAGGGCCGTACAGCTCGGGCACGAAACGCTCCGCGGTGAGTTCCGGGCGCAGCAGGTAGCCACGCGCCTGGCCTTCGCCCGCGAGGTACAGCTCGCCTGCGACGCCCACGGGTACCGGCTGCAACGAAGCGTCCAGCACGTAAGCACGCGTCGCGGGAAGAGGCCTGCCGATGAGAGGCACCTCGTCACGGCCGACGAGGGAGGCCGTGGAGTAGGTGGTGTCTTCGGAGGGGCCGTAGAGGTTGAAGAGTTTCTGCACCGTCGGGACGGCGTAGACCTGTCTGGCCAACGTCTCCGGCAGCGCTTCGCCCGCGAGGTTGACGACGCGCACGGTGGGGGGCACCGCATTCAGGCGCAGCAGTTGCGCCATGGCGGAGGGCACCGTGTTGACGAGGGTGACGTGGGAAGCGGTAGGCAATTCCGCCAGGTGCAGCGCGTTGCGTGCCACCACCACCGCGCCGCCACTGGAGAGAGGCGCGAAGAGCTCGAAGACGGAAAGGTCGAAGTTGAGACTCGTCGCGGCGAGGGTGCCCTTCAACTCCTCCGGAGAGAACGTCGCGAGTGCCCAGTGGAGGAACGCCACGGCGTTGCCGTGGGAGATGGCAACACCCTTGGGACGGCCGGTGCTGCCGGAGGTGTAGATGAGGTAGGCGAGGTGCCCGGCGTGGATGTCCACAACAGGCGCCGTGGTGGGCTGCTTCGCCAGCTCCGCGTCCGAGTCGAGGCACACCGCTGTGGCAGAGGTTTCGGGCAGCGCAGCGAGCAGATGCGAGTGGGCGACGAGAGCAGGGCCCTGGGCGTCCTCCAGCAACCAGCCCAGGCGCTCACGCGGATAGCTGGGGTCCAGCGGCACGTAGGCGCCACCGGCCTTGAGAATGCCGAGAGCACCGATGAGGAGGTCCTCGGTGCGCTCAACGCAGAGGCCGACGCGGACTTCGGGGCCGACGCCCAGGCCGCGCAGGCGGTGGGCGAGTTGATTGGCCTTCGCGTCCACTTCCCGGTACGTCAACTGACGCTCCGGCGTGATGACAGCCAGCGCGTCCGGCGTGCGGCGCACCTGGGCCTCGACCATCGCGGGGATGCTGGGCGCACGCTCGGTTTCAGTGACCGACGGATTCCACTCGACGAGGAGTTGCTGGCGCTCGGAG
This sequence comes from Corallococcus exercitus, assembly GCF_003611585.1. Classification (GTDB taxonomy): domain Bacteria; phylum Myxococcota; class Myxococcia; order Myxococcales; family Myxococcaceae; genus Corallococcus; species Corallococcus exercitus. Next base: position 4,903 of record NZ_RAVW01000121.1, read on the forward strand.
GCGGTGAGCAGGGGCAGGTCGCCCAGCCTCGTGTCCGGCTTCGTGGCAATGGCCTCCAACAACACACCGAAGTGTCCGGCCATCCGCTGGATGGTCGCGACGTCGAACAGGTCCGTTGCGTACTCCAGTGAACCGGCCAGCCCTCCCTGGACCTCTTGCAGCGAGAGGGAGAGGTCGAACATCGCGGAGTGGGCTTCCAGCGGCAGCGCCTGGAACGACAGGCCCGGCAGGTGCAGTGCGCGGGTGGGGGTGTTCTGCAGGACGAACATGGCCTGGAAGAGCGGGCTGCGGCTCAGGTCGCGCGCGGGCTGCACGGCTTCGACGAGCTTCTCGAAGGGCAGGTGCTGGTGGTCGTACGCCGCGAGCGTCGTGCCTCGCACCTGGGCCAGCAGCTCACGGAACGTCGCGCGCGGGTTCAGGTGAGCGCGCAGGACCAGGGTGTTGATGAAGAAGCCGATGAGGCCTTCAGTCTCCGCCTGGGTGCGGCCCGCGATGGGGGAACCGACGCTGACGTCGTCCTGTGCGGAGTAGCGCGACAGCAGCACCTGGAAGGCCGCCAGCAGCGTCATGAAGGGCGTGGCGCCTTCACGCTGGGCCAGGGCCTTGAGCGCATCAGAGACCTGCGCGGGGATGCGCACCTCCAGCATGGCGCCCCGGTGGGACTGAACGGGCGGACGCGGGTGGTCCGTCGGCAACTCGAGTGCGGAAGGTGCTCCAGACAGCTGCTTCTTCCAGTAACCCAACTGCGCGTCGAGCACCTCACCCTGGAGCCAGTTGCGCTGCCAGGTCGCGAAGTCCGCGTACTGCACGGGCAACGGCGAGAGGGCCGGCGTGCCTCCCGTGGTGAAGGCCTCGTAGAAGGCCACCATCTCGCGCACGAGGACGCCCATGGACCAGCCGTCGGAGACGATGTGGTGCATCGTCACCAGCAGCAGGTGTTCATTCTCCTCCAGGCGCACCAGCGTGCTGCGCAGGAGCGGACCCCTGGCGAGGTCGAACGGCCGCCGCGCTTCCTCGTCAGCCAGCCGCCGGGACTCTTCCTTCCGCCGGGCATCCGGCAGGGAGGAGAGGTCCACGAGAGGCAGCGTCCAGCCCGCCGGAGCATGGACAGTCTGGGTGGGCTGACCCTGATGCTCGTGGAAGGTGGTGCGCAGGGCTTCGTGGCGTTGGACGAGTGACTCGAAAGCGCGACGCAGCGCTTCGATGTCCAGGTGGCCGGAGAGCTGAAGCGCGGTGGGGAGGTTGTAGGACGCGTCTCCGGGCTGGAGCTGATCCAACAGCCACAGCCGCTGCTGCGCGAAGGACAGCGGCTCCGATGCGCCGCGGGTCGCGGCCCTGCGCAGGGGAACCGAGGGCGCGGTGGTGCCCTCGGCGTCGATGCGCCGGGCGAGGGCGGCGACGGTGGGGGCCTCGAACAGCGCACGCAGGGGCAACTCCCTGCGGAAGGCGGAGCGCACGCGCGAGACAAGCTGGGTGGCCAGCAGGGAGTGACCGCCCAGGGCGAAGAAGTCGTCGTGGATGCCCACGCGCTCCACGTGCAGCACCTGCTCGAAGAGCGGGGCGAGTCGTTCCTCGGTGGGGGTTTGCGGCGCGACGTAGCGGGCCGCGAGCTCCGAACCCATCGGCGCGGGCAGGGCTTTGCGGTCCACCTTGCCGTTGGTGTTGAGAGGCAAGGCCTCCAGCACGAGGAAGGCGGAGGGCCGCATGTGCTCGGGAAGGAACTGCTTGAGCCAGTCCTTGAGGGCCTCGGGCGTGGGGGCGGGGTCCGTTCCTTCCGGAGGCACCACGTAGGCGACGAGCCGCTTGTCACCGGGCACGTCCTCGCGTGCCAGCACCACGGCGGCGTGCACCTGAGGATGCTTGAGGAGGGCCGCTTCGATTTCGCCCAACTCGATGCGGAAGCCACGCACCTTCACCTGGAAGTCCGCACGGCCCAGGTAGTCGAGCATTCCATCTGCGCGCCAGCGCACCACGTCGCCGGTGCGGTAGAGACGGGCACCCGGGGTGGAGGAGAAGGCGTCGGGGATGAAGCGGTCCGCTGTCAGCTCGGGACGATTGAGGTAGCCGCGCGCGACGCCTTCGCCGCCGATGAACAACTCACCCGCGACGCCGACGGGCACGGGCCGCAGCGTGCGGTCCAGCACGTACACGCGCACGTTGGGCAGGGGCCGGCCGATGGTGGGCGTGGGCGAAGCGTCGAAGGCGCAAGCAGTGGCGTCGACGGTGCACTCGGTGGGGCCGTAGACGTTGAAGACGCGCGGACGCGGGACTTGCGCCAGGTGACGCCACGTAGCCGGGTCCACGGCTTCACCACCCACGAGGACGCGGCGGGGAATGGACTGGCTTTGCAGCAGGCCTTCATCCACCAGCAGGCGCAGGTGGGCGGGAGAGCAGTCGAGGACGTCCAGCGCGTCCTGGCCAATGCGGTGGACAAGCTCGCGCACGTCGGAGCGGGCCTCGTCGGGGACGATGCAGAGGGTGTGGCCGTCGAGCACCTGGATGAGCTGCTTGACGGAGGCGTCGAAGGAGAGAGGCGCGTTGACGCTGACGCGCTCTGCCGACTGGGCACCAGCGTGCACGGTGGCGGCAAGGGCGACGCGCAGGTTCAGCACGGAGCGGTGCTGAATCATCACGCCCTTGGGGCGGCCGGTGCTGCCGGAGGTGTAGATGATGTACGCCAGATGCTCCGGCGTGACTGACGTCACCGGGGCGTGCGAGGGCTTGCGGGAGAGGTCCGCGGCGTCGGAGTCCAGGCAGATGTCGTGCGCGGCGTGCGGAGGCAGCGAATCGCGCAGGCGCTGCTGGGTGAGGACGACGGGAGCGCCCGTGTCGATGAGGACATGTGAGAGCCACTCACGCGGGTAGCTGGGGTCGATGGGGACGTAGGCGCCACCGGCCTTGAGAGTGCCGAGGATGCCGACGAGGGCTTCGACGGAGCGCTCTACGCAGAGCACCACGCGCACGTCAGGGCCGACGCCCAGCTTCACCAGCCGGTGGGCAAGCTGATTGGCGCGCGTGTCCAACTCACGGAAGGTGAGCTGCTCATCACGGCAGAGGACGGCCAGGGCTTCGGGCGTGCGAAGGGCCTGGGCGGCGAAGGCGTCATGGAGGCAGAGGTCGCGAGGGAACTCAGCGCTGGGGCCATTCCAATCGACGAGCAACTGCTGGCGCTCCGGAGCGGTGAGCAGCGGCAGGCTCGCGAGCGTCGAGTCCGGCTTCGCGGCAATGGCCTCCAGCAGCACGCCCAGGTGGCCCACCATTCGCTGCACTGTCGAGGCATCGAAGAGATCGCTGCTGTACTCCAGGACGCCGATGAAACCCTGAGGAGAGTCCTGCAGCGTCAGCGTCAGGTCGAACTTCGCGGAGTTCGATTCGAGTGGAAGTTGCTCGAAGGACAAGCCCGGCACACGCAGTGCTTCGATGGGCGTGTTCTGCAGGGAGAACATCGCCTGGAAGAGCGCGCTGCGGCTCAGGTCGCGCACGGGCTGGAGGACTTCCACCAGCTTCTCGAAGGGGACGTGCTGGTGCTCGTAGGCCGCGAGCGTCGTGCCGCGCACCTGCGCGAGCAATTCGCGGAACGTCGCCCGGGGCTCCATGCGAGCACGCAGGACCAGGGTGTTGATGAAGAAGCCGATGAGGCCTTCGGTCTCCGCCTGGGTGCGGCCGGCAATGGGCGAACCGACGCTGATGTCGTCCTGTCCAGAGTAGCGGGACAGGAGCAGCTGCCAGGCCGCGAGCAGCAGCATGAAGGGCGTGGCGCCCTCGCGCTGGGCCAGGGCCTTGAGCGCCTGCGAGACCTCCGGAGGGAGGCGCACGTCCACCGTGGCGCCGCGGTGCGACTGCACGGGCGGACGCGGGCGGTCCGTAGGCAGGTCCAGCGCGGCCGGCGCACCCGCGAGCTTCTCCTTCCAGTAGGAGAGCTGGGTCTCCAGCGTTTCGCCCTGGAGCCATTCCTGCTGCCAAGCCGCGAAGTCCGCGTACTGCACGGGCAGCGGCGCGAGGGCGGGCACCTGCCCCGCGTGGAACGCCGCATAGAGCGCGGTGAGTTCACGGACGAGGACGCCCATGGACCAACCGTCGGAGACGATGTGGTGCATCGTCACCAGCAGCAGGTGCTCCGCGTCGGCCAGGCGCACCAGGGACGTGCGCAGGAGCGGACCGGCTTCCAGATCGAAGGACCGGCGGGCCTCCAGGTTCGCGAGGCGCCGTGCCTCTTCGTCCCGCTGCGCTTCGGGCAGCGAGGAGACGTCGAGCAGGGGCAGCGTCCACTCCGCGGGCGCGTGGATGCGCTGAGCAGGCTGGCCCTGGTGCTGGGTGAGGGTGGTGCGCAGCGTCTCGTGCCGGGCGACGAGGGCCTCGAAGGCACGGCGCAGGGCTTCAACGTCCACCTGGCCCTTCAGCCGAAGGGCTGCGGGGATGTTGTACGCGGCGCTGCCCGGCTGGAGTTGGTCCAGAAGCCACAGCCGCTGCTGGGCGAAGGAGAGAGGCGGCGGGCCTTCGTGGGCAGCGCGCGTGAGTGGAGGCAGTCGCGGGCCGGAGGTCGCGGCGTGCAGACGCTCTGCGAGGGCGGCGACGGTGGGGGCCTCGAAGAGCGCACGCAGGGGCAGCTCCGCGCCGAAGGCGGCGCGGACGCGGGAGACGAGCTGGGTGGCCAGCAGCGAGTGGCCACCGAGGGAGAAGAAGTCGGAGTGGATGCCCACGCGCTCCACGCGCAGGACCTGGGCGAAGACATCGGCCAGCTTCTCTTCGGTGGAGTCGCGCGGGGCAACGAAGTCCGCGAGGGGCGAAGGGTCAGGGACAGGCAGGGCCTTCCTGTCCACCTTGCCGTTGGCGTTGAGGGGGAGCGCCTCCAGGACGAGGAAGGCGGAGGGCACCATGTACTCGGGCAGCCGCTCCTTGAGGAAGGTGCGCACCGCGCCGGTGTCCAACTGCTGGCCCGAAGTGGGCACGAGGTAGGCGACAAGACGCTTGTCGCCGGGCACGTCCTCACGAGCGAGGACGACGGCCTCATGCACGGAGGCATGGGCGAGGAGGGAGGCTTCGATTTCGCCCAACTCGATGCGGAAGCCACGCACCTTCACCTGGAAGTCGAGCCGCTGCAGGTAGTCCAGCTGGCCGTCTGCGCGCCAGCGCACGACGTCGCCGGTGCGGTAGAGGCGGGCGCCCGGGATGGAGGAGAAGGGGTGAGGGATGAAGCGCTCGGCACTCAGGGCGGGCTGGCCGAGGTAGCCCCAGGCGAGGCCTTCGCTGGCGAGGAAGAGCTCGCCGGGGACACCAATGGGCACCGGCTGCAGGTGGGCGTCGAGGACGTAGGTGCGGGTGTTTGCGATGGGGCGGCCAATGGGAGGCCGCGTGCCGTCGTCGCGCGTGGAAGCAGTGACGGGAGTGAAGGTGGCGACGACGGTGCTCTCGGTGGGCCCGTAGTGGTTGAAGAGGGTGGCGGGCAGCGAAGGAGGCGGGCCGTGGTGCAGGGCGTCTCCGCCCGTCAGCAGCGCACGGAGGGCCATGGGACGAGGCCACTCTTCACGCAGGACGGCTTCTGCCAGCGGCGTGGGCATGAAGCAGGTGGTGATGGCTTCGCGGGCCATCCACTGCAGCAATTGAGAGGGCTCCGCACGCACGGCGTCCGGCGGGACGACGAGGCTCGCGCCGGAGGCCAGGGAGGGCCACACCTCCCAGGTGGAAGCGTCGAAGGCGACGCCGGCAGTGAGGGCGGTGGAGTCGTCAGGCGTCAGCGAATAGGTGCGCTGGTGCCAGGAGACGAGATTCATCAACGCGCGGTGGTGGACGGCGACGCCCTTGGGCTTGCCGGTGCTGCCGGAGGTGTAGATGACGTAGGCCAGGTCCTCCGGGCCCACGGACGCCACCAGCAGCGGTTGCCGCGTTGTCACGGCCTCTGCTTCCAGCGAGAGGACGCGCGCGGCGAGGGCGGGAAGGGACGGCCGCAGGTGCTGCTGGGTGAGGAGGACGGACGCAGTGGAGTCCTCCAGCATGAAAACCAAACGCTCCGGCGGGACGCCGGGAGAGACGGGGACGTAGGCGGCGCCCACCTTGAGGACGGCCAAGAGGCCCGCCACCAACTCCGGGGAGCGCTCGGCGAGGACGGCGACACGGTCGCCACGGGAGACGCCCGCCGCGTGCAACTGGACGGCAAGGCCGTGGGCCCAGGCGTCGAGGCCCGCGTAGGTGACGCTTCGCTCGCCCATGCGCACCGCAATGGAGTCCGGTGCACTCCGGGCCTGCTCGGCGACGACGTGGTGGATGCATGTGTCGCGCGGGAAGGCGACGTCCGTCTCGTTCCACTCGACGAGGAGTTGCTGGCGCTCGGAGGCGGTCAGCATCTCCAACGAGGAGGCGCGGGCGTCAGGCCTGGCCGCGAGGGAGGCGAGGAGGACAGCGAAGTGGCCCATCAGACGCTGGACGGAAGAAGCGTCGAAGAGGTCGGTGCTGTACTCGAGGAAGCCGGTGAGGCCCTGGGGCACCTCGAAGAGGGTGAGGGCCAAATCGAAGCGGGAGGAGTTGCCCTCCAGGGGGATGGGCTGGAAGGCCATGCCCGGGACGCGCAGTGCCTCGGCGGGGGCATTCTGCAGAACGAGCATCACCTGGAAGAGAGGGCTGCGGCTCAAGTCGCGCGAGGGCTGGAGGACTTCCACCAGCTTCTCGAAGGGCACGTGCTGGTGCTCATAGGCCGCGAGGGTGGTGGCCTTCACCTGGGAGAGCAGCTGGCGGAACGAGTCCTCCGGGCGCACGTGGGCGCGCAACACCAACGTGTTGACGAAGAAGCCGATGAGGCCCTCGGCCTCGGCGTGGGTGCGGCCGGCGATGGGGGAGCCGACGCTGATGTCGTCCTGGCCGGAGTAGCGAGACAGCAGCAGCTGGAAGGCGGAGAGCAGCAGCATGAAGGGCGTGGCGCCCTCACGCTGAGCAAGGCCTCGCAGCGCGTCGGTCAGCTCCGAAGGGAAGTGCACGGGCACCGTGGCACCACGCCTGGACTGGACGGGCGGACGCGGGCGGTCCGTGGGCAGCTCCAGCGCGGCGGGGGCGCCCGCCAGCTGCCGCTTCCAGTAGCCAAGCTGCGCGTCCAGCGTTTCGCCCTGCAGCCACTGGCGCTGCCAGAGAGCGAAGTCCGCGTACTGCACCGGCAGCGGTGCGAGTGAAGGCTCACGGCCGGCGGTGAAGGCGGCGTAGCTCGTTGCCAACTCCTTCACGAGGACGCCCATGGACCAGCCGTCGGAGACGATGTGGTGCATCGTCACGAGGAGGACGTGCGTGTCCTCGGCCAGCCGTAGCAGGGCGGTGCGCAGCAGCGGACCGTGGACGAGGTGGAAGGGCTGACGGGCTTCCCGGGTGGCAAGCCGCACCGTCTCCGCTTCGCGCGCGGCCTCTTCCAACCCGGAGAGGTCCTCCACGGGGAGGGCCCACGCAGCCGGGGCATGGATGCGCTGGAAGGGCTGGCCCTCGTGCTCGAAGAAGGTGGTGCGCAGGGCTTCGTGACGCGCCACGAGCGCCTCGAAGGAGCGGCGCAAGGCCTCCACGTCCAGGTGCCCGAGCAGGCGCAGCGCGACGGGGAGGTTGTAGGACGCATCGTCCGGCGCCAGCTGATCAAGGAACCAGAGACGCTGCTGAGCGAAGGAGAGCGGCTGGGGGCCTTCGGTGCGCGTGCGCGTCAGCGGTGGCAGGCGAGTGCCCGTCGCCGTGCGCTGCAACCTCTCCGCAAGGGACGCGATGGTGGGGGCCTCGAAGAGGGCGCGAAGAGGCAACTCCACACCGAGCGTGGCGCGCACACGGGCCACCAACTGGGTGGCGAGCAGCGAGTGGCCGCCCAATTCGAAGAAGTTGTCCGTGCGGCCCACGGTGGGGACGCGCAGCACTTCGCTCCAGAGCGCCGCGAGCTTCTCCTCCAGCGGCGTCACGGGCGCTTCGTAGGCGTGCGAGGCCCGAAGCAGGCTCGCCTCCGGGGCCGGCAGCGCCTTGCGGTCCACCTTGCCGTTGGACGTCAGCGGCAGTGCCTCCATGGAGACGAAGGCCGCGGGCACCATGTACTCGGGCAGGTGCTGCTTGAGGTGAGCGCGGAGCACCGTGACATCGAGCGCTTCACCCACGACGTAGGCGACGAGCCGCTTGTCGCCCGGAGCGTCCTCGCGGGCGAGCACGACTGCGTCCTTCACGGCAGGGGCGGCACGCAAGGCGTTCTCGACTTCGCCCAGTTCGATGCGGAAGCCACGCACCTTCACCTGGGCGTCAATGCGTCCGACGAAGTCCAGCTGTCCGTCCGCGCGCCAGCGCACCACGTCGCCCGTGCGGTAGAGGCGAGCCCCCTCCTCACCGGAGAAGGCATCCGGCACGAAGCGCTCAGCGGTGAGGCCCGGCCGTCCCGCGTAACCACGCGCGACGCCTACGCCACCGATGTAGAGCTCACCGCGCACGCCCACGGGCACCGGCTGCCCCTGCCGGTCCAGCACGTAGACGCGCACGTTCGCCAGCGCCTTGCCGATGGACGGCACGCCGTTGCCCGCCACGACATCGCCCAGTGTGGCGATGACGGTGGCTTCCGTGGGGCCGTAGGTGTTGATCAACCTTCGTCCCGGAGCCCAGCGCGCGACGACGTCGGCAGGCAGTGCCTCACCGCCGGAGATGACGGTGCGCACCTTGGGCAGCCCTTCGGACGACGTGGCCGCCAGTGCCGCCGGGGTGAGACTGACGACACTCAACTCCTGCTCACGCAGCAGCACGGGCAGGGGGGCGCCCGGCATCAACTTCTCCAGCGGCGCGAGCACCAGCGTGGCGCCGTTGCAGAGCGTGGTGAAGACTTCTTCCACCGACAGGTCGAAGCTGAGGCTCGCGAACTGGAGCACGCGACTGCCGGGCCCGATGCCGTAGGCCACCGCCTCGTGGGTGACGAGGTTGGCGACGCTGCGGTGCTCCACTGCCGTGCCCTTCGGTGTCCCCGTGCTGCCCGACGTGTAGAGCAGGTACGCCATGTTCGCGGGCGTCACGCCCGTCCTGGGCGCATGCGTCGGCTCTTCGGCGAGAGCACCCCGCTCGGTGTCCAGGCAGAGCGCACGGTCACGCAGCGCCTCCGGGAAACGGTCCACCAGCGCCTGCTGCGTGACGAGCACCTGCGCGGCGCTGTCCTCCAGCATGAAGGCCAGACGCTCACGGGGCAGCAGCGGATCCACGGGCACCCAGGCGCCACCGGCCTTCAGGATGCCGAGCAGGCCGATGACGATATCGAGCGAACGCTCGACGCTGAGGGCGACGCGGACTTCCGGGCCCACACCACGCTGACGAAGGGCATGCGCGAGCTGATTGGCGCGCGCATCCAGCTGCGCGTACGTCAACTCCGTCCCCTCGAACACCGCGGCCAGTGCCTCGGGCGCATTGCGCACCTGCGCCTCGAAGAGCGAGTGCACGCACGCTTCCGGGAACGGCGCCCGCGTGGCGTTCCAATCCACCAGCACCTGCTGGCGCTCCTCACCCGTGAGCAGCTGCAGCGACGACAGCCGCTGCTCCGGCCGCGCGACGAAGCCCTCCACCACCAGCCGCAGGTGCCGCATCATCCGCGTGACGGTGGACCTGTCGAACAGGTCGGTGTCGTACTCCAGCTCGCCCGTGAAGCCCTTCTCGGTCCGCGACAGCGAGAGCGTGAGGTCGAACTTCGCGGACGCGCCCGTGCGCTCCTCGACCTGCACCTTCACGCCCGCGAGCGAGAGGTCCACCTCCGGGATGTTCTGCATGAGGAACAGCACGTTGAACAACGGCGACTCGCGCAGGCTGCGCATCGGCTGGAGCTCTTCGAACGGCACGTACTGGTTCGCGAGCACCCCCAGCGTGGTGGTGCGCACGCGGCCCAGCAGCTCCCGCACCGTGGGCTCGCCGCCCATCCGGGTGCGCAGCACGAGCGTGTTGATGAAGAACCCGAGCAGTCCCTCCAGCTGCGCGTCGTTGCGGCCCGCCACGGACGAACCGATGCTCACGTCGTCCTGGCCGGAGTAACGGCCAATCAACACCTGCAGCGCGCCGAGCAGGAACATGAAGGGCGTGATGCCCTCGCGCACGCAGAGGGCCTCCACGGCCCGCGTCAGCTCCAGGGGGAACGCGACCGGCATCAGGGCGCCGGGGTGCGCCTCGCGCAGGCCTCGCGGGCGGTCCGTGGGCAACTCCAGCACGGACGGCATTCCTTCAAGCTGCTGGCGCCACCAGTCGAGCTGCCGCTCCTTCTCCGCGCCCGACAGCCACTGGCGCTGCCACACCGCGAAGTCCGCGTACTGGAAGGGCAGCGCGGGCAGGACGGGCTGCGTCCCCGCCACCAGGGCCCGGTAGGCCTCCGACAGCTCCCGCATCAGGACGCTCATGGACCAGCCGTCGAAGACGGCGTGGTGGAGGGTCAGCAGCACCAAGTGCTCCTGCGCATCCAGCACCAGCGCCGACACGCGCAGCAGCGGCCCCACCTCCAGGTTGAACGGGAGCCGCACCTCCAGCTCCGTGCGGCGCTTCACCTCCGCGTCGCGCTGCTCCGGCGAAAGGGCGCGCAGGTCCACCACCGGCAGCACCAGCGGCTCCGGCGGCGCGATGACCTGCACGGGCGCTTCCGTGCCCGGCTGCAAGGTGGTGCGCAGCGACTCGTGCCGGTGCACCACCAGCTCCAGGGCGCGGCGCAGGGCCCCCAGGTTCAGCGCCCCCGTCAGCCGCAGCGAGAACGGCATGTTGTACGCGGCCGAGCCTGGATCGAACTGCTCCAGCACCCAGAGGCGCTGCTGCGCGAAGGACGCGGGCAGCTTCTGCGTGCGCGGCACCGGCACCACCGGCGGAGGGCCGACGAAGCGCGGATCCTTCGCCGAGGCCGCGATGCGCGCCGCCAGGTCCGCCACCGTGGGGGACTCGAACAACGCCTGCAGGGGCAGGTCCACCTGGTACGCCGTGCGCAACCGCGACGTCAGCCGCGTGGCGAGCAGCGAGTGGCCTCCCAGCTCGAAGAAGCTGTCCGTCGCACCCACCCGCTGCACGTTCAGGAGCGATGCGTAGAGCTCCGCGACCTGCGCCTCCATCGGCGTGCGGGGCGCGACGAACTCGCGCGCGGCCTCGGTGGACACGTCCGGCGCGGGCAGGGCCTTGCGGTCCACCTTCCCGTTGGGCGTCAGGGGCATGGCGTCCAGCACGACCAGCGCGGACGGCACCATGTACTCGGGCAGCCGCTCCTTCAGGAGCGCCCGCAGGGCCGGGGACTCCAGCGTCTGGCCGGGACGCGCCACCACGTAGCCCACGAGGCGCGCGTCGGCCGCGCTGCCGCGCACCACCACGGCGGCGTCGCGCACGCCGGGGGCCTGGCTCAGCACCGCTTCAATCTCTCCCAGCTCGATGCGGTAGCCGCGCAGCTTCACCTGGTTGTCGACGCGGTTGAGGTACTCCAGCACGCCGTCCGCCGCCCACCGCACGCGGTCGCCCGTGCGGTACACGCGCTGGCCCGGCACGCCGCCGTGCGCGTCCGGGATGAAGCGCTCCGCTGTCTGATCCGGCCGGTGGAGGTAGCCCCGGGTGACGCCCTCGCCACCGATGAACAGCTCGCCCGGCACGCCGCGCGGCACCGGGTTCAGCCCGCTGTCCAGCACGTACACCTGCGTGCCGGAGATGGGCCGCCCGATGGGGACGCTGCCCGTGCCCGACGTCACCGCGTGCGCGGTGGACCACACCGTCGTCTCCGTGGGGCCGTACACGTTCCACAGCGCGCGGCAGCGCTGGAGCAGCGCCTCGGCCAGCTCGCGCGGCAGCGCCTCGCCGCCGGTGAGCGCCGTCAGCCCCGGGTCCCGCCAGTCCGTCTCCAGCAGCAGCCGCCAGGTGCTGGGGGTGGCCTGGAGCACCGTCGCCCCGCGCTTGCGGAGCAGGCCCGCGAGCCGCGAGCCGTCCACGGCGATGTCACGCGACGCGATGACCACCTGCCCACCCACCGACAGCGGCAGGAACAGCTCCAGCACCGCGATGTCGAACGACAGCGTGGTGACGGCCACCAGCACGTCCCGGGCGGACATGCCCGTCGTCTCGCGCAGCGCCGCGAGGAAGCGCGCCACCGCGCCGTGCGGCACCTGCACGCCCTTGGGACGGCCGGTGCTGCCGGAGGTGAAGAGCACGTAGGCCACGGCCTCTGGCGGCACCGCGTCGCGCAGCGGCGACCCGTCCTCCGCCGCGATGGCCTCCGCGTCCCCGTCCAGCAGCACCACGCGCGCCGAATGCGGCGGCAGGATGGACTCCAGCGAGCGCTGGGACACCAGCACCGGCATTCCGCTCGCTTCCACCATGTACGCCAGTCGGTCCGTGGGGAACGCCGGATCCAGCGGCACGTAGGTGCCCCCGGCCTTCAGCACGGCGAGCACCGCCACCAGCATGTCGAGCGAGCGCTCCACGCACAGGCCCACGCGCACCTCGGTGCCCACGCCCAGCCGGCGCAGGTGACGCGCCAGCCGCGACGCCCGGGCCTCCAATTCCGCGTACGTGAGCGACGCGTCGCCGAAGGTGGCGGCGACCGCGTCCGGCGTGAGGTCCGCCTGCGCCTCGAAGGCGCCGTGCTGCGAGCTCCACGGCAGCGGGGCGGGGCGGGGCGGCTGCCAGGCGCGCAGCACCTCGTGGTGCTCGGCGTCGGTGAGCAGCGGCAGCCGGGCCACGGCCTCGTGCGGGCGGCGGACGATGCCCTCCAGCAGCACGCGCAGGTGCTCCGCCATGCGCGCCATCGTGGGCGCGGTGAAGAGGTCGGCGTCGTATTCCAGGAAGCCCTTGAGGCCGCTCTCCGTCTCCAGCACCTGGAGCAGCAGGTCGAACTTCGACGTGTGCGTGTCCAGCTCCAGCGCCTCCAGCCTCACGCCCTCCACGGAGGTCGCGCCGCGCAGGGACGCCTGGAGCGTGAGCATCACCTGGAAGAACGGCGTGCGCCCCTGGGTGCGCTCCGGACGCAGCTCCTCCACCAGTCGCTCGAAGGGGAGCTCCTGGTGCTCATGGGCCGCGAGCACCGTCTCTCGCACCTGGCGCAGCAGCGCGCGGAATGACGCGGAGGCCTCCACCTGCGTGCGCAGCACCACCGTGTTGACGAACAAGCCGATGAGGCCCTGCACCTCGCCGCGATCCCGGCCCGCCACCGGCGAGCCCACCGTCACGTCCTCCTGCCCCGCGTAGCGCGACAGCAGCACCTGCCAGCCCGTCAGCAGCACCATGAAGAGCGAGGCGCCCTCCTGCTGCGCCAGCGTCTTCAATGCTTCCGTCAGCTCCCGCGACAGCTGCAGGTCGTGACGGGCACCCCGGCCGCTGCGAGCCGCGGGACGGGGCAGGTCCGTGGGCAGCTCCAGCGCTGAGGGAACCCCGGCCAGCTGCTGCTTCCAGTAACGGAGCTGCTTCTCCAGTCGCGGGCCCTGCAGCCACTCGCGCTGCCAGACGCCGAAGTCCGCGTACTGCACGCCCAGGGGCGGCAGGGGCGCGGGCTGGCCTCGCGCGAAGGCGCCGTAGAGCAGCGCCACCTCGCGCACCAGCAGCGTCATGGACCAGCCGTCGGAGACGATGTGGTGCACCACCACCGCGAGCAGGTGCTCTCCCGGCGCCCACGTCATCAGCTGCGCACGCAGCAGCGGACCGTTCGCGAGGTCGAAGGGCCGGGCCGCGGCTTCACGCGCCAGCCGCCACGCCGCCTCCGGTGAACCCACCCGGTCGTGGTGCTCCAGCGTGAGCACCGGCTCCGGCGACACGACCTGCACGGGCTGCCCCGAGGCGTCCTCGCGGAAGGTGGTGCGGAGCACCTCGTGGCGGCGCACCACCTCGCGCAGCGCGCGCTCCAGCAGGGCCACGTCCAGCGCGCCCTCCAGCCGCACCGCCATGGGCACGTTGTAGAGGGGGCTGCCGGGTTGCAGCTGATCCATGAACCACAGGCGCTGCTGGGCGAACGACAGCGGCAGCGGGTGCGAGCGGTCCTGCACCGGGATGCCTTGCACGACGTTGCCCGTGGCGGCCTTCTGCGCGGCCATCTTCTTGAGCAGCTCGGCACGCTTCTCCGGTGACAGGTTGGCGATCCGCTTCGACAGCTCGTTGCTCATCTCGATGGACTCCGCGCTCGGGGACGCCATCGCGAGCGTCACCCGGGGCGGTGACGTTCGCGGGGACTCAGGCCTGCTGTTGATTCCGGATTGACGCCCTGCGCCGCTCTCCCGGGAAAAGCGCGGGGGGGGTCAAATCCACACTCGCCATATTATTCTTGGGCGAGCGACCTGTCATGGGGGCGACCTGACGGAAGCCCGAATGAATCCGTGTATTTGCGGGAAGAGACGGGTTTCCTGAAGTCGTTGCGGGAAGAACTTCCGGCGCCCTCCAGAGAGGGACCTGCGCACGGGGTCGTCCCTCCGTCTGGAGGGGGAGCAGGGGCAGCCGGTCGTCTGGTGCGAGCGGGGTGGGGTCCGCCCAGATTCTGGCCAGCGAGGACCCCGTCCATGGCCCCTTCCACGCCTGCCCTGTCGCGCCCGCTGCCGGCGCTGGAGGACCTGTCCGCGAAGGCGGCGTCGCGGGAGACGCGCCCATGAGCCGGCTGCGCAGGCCGCCGGGCCCGGACGACCGCTTCCAGGGACCGCGCGACGCGCCCGTCATCCTGGTGGAGTACGGCGATTACCAGTGCCCCTACCGCGGTGAGGCCTACGGGGAGGTGAAGCAGCTGCAGGAGCTCCTGGGCTCGCGGATGGGGTTGGTGTTCCGCGACTTCCCGCTGACGCAGTCGCATCCGCAGTCACTCCAGGCCGCGGAGGCCGCCTCCGCCGCGGACGCGCAGGGCCGCTTCTGGGAGATGCACGACCTGCTCTTCGAGCACCAGGACATGCTGGAGCGGCCCGGCCTGCTGGAGCTCGCGGAGATGCTGACGCTGGACCTGGACCGCTTCCGTGCGGACCTGGACTCGCACCGGTTCGAGGCGCGCGTGCACCGGGACTTCATGGACGGCGTGCGCAGCGGCGTGAACGGCACACCGACCTTCTTCGCCAACGGCCACCGGCACGATGGCCCCTTCGATGCCGACTTCCTGCTGGACGCGCTGACGGGAGGCCTGGGCGCCTCCCGCTGAAGCGCCGGTCCGCCTTCAGCCCGCCTTCGCGAGCGCCAGCGGCGAGGCCAGGGTGGCGGGCGTGGGCACGGTGTAGCCCGCGACGAAGAGGGTCTCCGCGATCGCCTCGCCGACGTTGGCCTGCGTGTCGTTGTACTCGGTGGGCTTGCAGAAGATGCACACCGCCAGGACCGGCCCCTGGAGCGTGAACTCCGCGATCTCCACCTGGGGCACGGGCTTCGCCTGGACGCCCGTCACCGACGGCATGCGGTCCAGCAGCGCGTGCTGGAGCACGCGCACGTCCACGCCGTGCATCAGCGGCACCTTGATCGTCATCTTGCGGTGCGGGTGGTGGCTGAAGTTGACGATGTTGTCGCTGAACATCTGGTTGTTGCCCACGGAGATCCGCACGTTGTCCGACGTGTCGAGCGTGGTGACGAACAGGCCGATCTCCTGGACGATGCCCACGACGCCGCCGGCTTCAATCTCCTCGCCCACGCGGAAGGGCCGCAGCACCAGCAGGAAGACGCCCGCCGCGAAGTTGGCGAGCAGCCCGGACCACGCGGCGCCGATGGCGATGCCCGCGGCGGCGATCAACGCGGCGAAGGACGTCGTCTCCACGCCCATCACCCCCAGGATGCCGACGATGAGCATCAGGGTGAGCGTGCCGGTGAAGAGCGAGCCGACGTAGCGGATGAGCGTGGCGTCCAGCTGCCGCCGCTGCAGGCCCATGTCCAGCACCTTGCGGAAGCCGCCAATCACCGCCCGCCCGATGAACCAGATGAACAGCGCGCCAATGACCTTGAGCAGCAGCGGAAGCGCTTCGGTCAGCGCAAGTGACTTCAACTGAACGACAATTTCATCCATGACTCGAACTCCCTTGACCCGGGCCGGGCGTGCCCCGTGCCTTTTGCACGGGACAGGCCACGGGATGCAAGCCGACCTCCCGTGAAGCCACAGCTGTCCGGGAGGGCAGTCCTGACCCGTCAGTCCGGGGCCTGACGCGCCGGGGGGAGGGGCTGACGCGTCAGCGCCCTTGATGCGGCGGGTGCTTGCGTGGAAGGGCGCCGGGGGAGACGTTGCGCCGCATGCGTCTGCTCCCGGTCCCGTTCCTGATGCTGCTGAGCGCCTGCACGGCCTCCCGCGTCGCGCTGCCTCCGCCCACGGGCGACGAGGTGACGGTCTTCATCCACGGCTACCGGGGGTCGTTCCTCGCCACGGCGGACGCGGAGCACGAGCGGGCGTGGGTGTCCGTGGGCGACCTGCTGACGCGTGGGGAGCGTTCGCTGGCGCTGCCGTTTCCCGGGCAGCGCGCGACGCCGACCTTCGGAGCGCTGGAGGTGGACGGGCCGATGACGCGCTTCACGGTGCTGCCGTGGGTGGCGCGCTACGACATCTACAAGGGCTTCCTGGAGTTCGCGCGTGAGCGCCTGCCCGGCTTCATGGTCTTCGACTACGACTGGCGTCAGGACAACCGCGTGACGGCGAAGCGGCTGTGCGCGCTGCTGGAGGAGCTCGCGGCGGCACGGGGTGGCCGGGTGAAGGTGAACCTGGTGGCGCACAGCATGGGCGGGCTCGTCACGCTGCACTGCCTGCGCTACGGCACCGGCGACGACACGGGCGAGCCCACGTGGGCGGGCGCGCGGCACGTGAAGCGCGTGGTGTTCCTGGGCACGCCGTTCCGGGGCGCGCCGGGCATGTTCGACGACTTCACCCTGGGCACCCCGATGGGGCGCAACCGGGCGCTCCTGTCCCCGGAGGCGCTCTTCACCTTCGCGTCCGCCTTCCAGCTGCTGCCCGCGGAGAGCGACTTCTTCGTGGACGCGAGCGGCCAGCCGGTGGCGTTCGACGCGTACCGGCCGGACGCGTGGGTGGACGGCGGGTGGGGCGTGTTCCAGGACGCGGCCGTGCGCGAACTGCCCGCGTATCGCCAGTGGCTGGAGCGCATGCTGGAGGCGCGCTCGGGGCTGGCGCGGGCGCTGTCCGAGCGCGGGGGACCGCCTCCGCCCTTCCGCACGCTGGCGGTGGTGGGCGTGGGGCATCCGTTGATCAAGTCCTTCCGGGTCATCGACGGGAAGCCCACGTTCGAGGACCCCGTGCTCGCGGACGGTGA
The DNA here is from genome assembly GCF_003611585.1 of Corallococcus exercitus. Lineage (GTDB taxonomy): Bacteria > Myxococcota > Myxococcia > Myxococcales > Myxococcaceae > Corallococcus > Corallococcus exercitus. The sequence continues at coordinate 22,074 of NZ_RAVW01000121.1, forward strand.
CGGCTCCGTGCTCACGACGCGCGCGCTGCCTCCGGCGCCGCTCCACGTGGACCGGCTGGAGACGAAGGCGGACCACGTCGCGATGGTGGGCGACGAGGAGGTCATGGAGGCCGTCGCGCGCTTCGTCACGGGGGACTGAAGCGCACCGCGGCGAAGGCTCAATCGCCCTGGATGGCGGCCTGCCAGTCGCCGTCCGCGGAGATGCCGACGCGCATGCCGATGTAGCTCTTCTCCTTGCGCATGTCGGTGATCATCTCGTCCGGGTAGATGCCCTTGAGCAGGGCGAAGTCCGCGTCGGTGGCGCCCTCGCGGAAGGCGGTGGGCCACCAGTAGAGGTTGCCCTCCTGGTAGAAGGGGAGGTTGAGCACGTGGACCAGCCGCGCCAGCACGGGCTGCGGGCTGTCCTTCCACTCCTCCTGGATGCGCCAGGTGGTGGCCATGTCCTGGTCGGGGTCGTAGGAGAAGCGCACGCTCTTGCCCTTCTCGTCGCCCAGCTTCTGGAGGCCCGCGTAGTCACACGCCACGGCGGCCTTGATGATGCGCTCGCGCATGGAGGCCACGGCTGGGGGCAGGGGCGTCGCGGTGGGCTTGGGAACGGGGCTCAGCCGGCTCGCCGAACACGACGCCGCGGCCGGGGCGCTGGCCCCATTCGGCTTGGAGGCTGTCCCTTATACACATCTGACGCTGCCGACGATAAGGCCCGCCGAG
>NZ_RAVW01000122.1 GCF_003611585.1 Corallococcus exercitus
CGCGAACATGGGGTGCACGCCATCATCCCCACTCGCTCGGACCAGCCCCGGCAGCGCGCCTTCCGGCGCGCGGCCTACCGCAAGCGCTGCCGGGTGGAGTGTCTCTTCAATCGCTTGAAGCAGAACCGGCGGGTGGCGACGCGCTATGAGAAGCGCGCCGCCAACTACCTGGCGATGGTCCATATCGCCTCCATCCGCCTCTGGCTCTAATTTGCGGACACGCCCTAGCCGGCCACCGGCCACGACAGCCCGTGCCGCGAAAGCTCCGCCACCAGGTCCGGTGGCAGCGGGCTCTCCACCTTCACGGGCGCCTTCGTCACCGGGTGCGGCACGGTGAGCGAGCGGGCGTGCAGGAAGAACCGCCCCAGCTCCGGCGCCTCGCGGCCCCCGTAGAGCGCGTCCCCCACGAGCGGAGCGCCCACGCCCGCCAGGTGCGCGCGCACCTGGTGCAGCACGCCGGTGAGGATGCGCACCTCCACGAGGCTGTAGTCCCCGGAGCGGGCCAGCACCTGGAAGTGGGACAGCGCCTCGCGCGCGTCCTCGGCGCCGTAGGGGGCGGGCTCCACGCGGTCCGGGTGGCGGGGGTGGTGGCGCAGCGGCACCTCCACCTCGCCCTCGTCCGCCAGCGGGCCCGTCACCAGGGCGAGGTAGCGCTTGTCCACCGTGCGGTTGCTGAAGGACTCGCGCACGGCGGTCCACGCCTCGCGCGTGCGGGCGACGGCGAGCACCCCGGACGTCTCCACGTCCAGCCGGTGGCACAGGCCGCCCTCGCGCGGGTCCTGGGACGCCTGCGCGACCTCCGGGTAGCGCGCCACCAGGGCGTTGGCGACGGTGCCCGTCTCACCCGGGTGCAGGGGGTGCGACGGACGGCCGGCGGGCTTGTCCACGAAGAGCAGGGCCGCGTCCTCGTGCAGGACGACGAGCGGGAAGTCCGTGTCGGGCACGGCCTCGCGCGGGGCCTCCTCCACCGTCACGGTGACCGTCTGGCCGGCGGTGATGGTGAGCCCCTTCTTGGCGGGGCGGCCGTCCACGCGCACCTGGCCCTCCTCGAAGAGGCGCTTGAGGCGGGCGCGGGACAGGCCCAGGGCCTCGCCCACGAACAGGTCCACCCGCTGGCCCGCCTTGGCGGCGTCCATGGTGAGGGTGTGCGTCGTCGTCGTGGTCACTCGGAGAGGGCCTCGTACACTTCCTCGGCCGTCTGGAACCGGTCGTCCGGCTCCTTGCGGATGAGGCGATGGGCCACCCGCGCCAGCTGCGGGTCGCCATGCAGGTTGAGCGCGAGCAGCGGCGGGGGTTCCGTCTCCAGCACCTGACGCCACAGCTCGTGCGGCGTTTTCGCGTCGAACGGCGGACGCCCGCTCAGCAGCTCGTACAGGATGACGCCCAGGCTGTACAGGTCCGAGCGCCCATCCAGCGGCTCTCCGAGAATCTGCTCCGGGGCCATGTACCGGTAGGTGCCCACGAGCTTGCCGTCCGCGGTGATGCCCGCGTCGTCGGCGAGGAACTTGGCCAGGCCGAAGTCCATCAGCCGCACCTGCCGGTCGTCGTCCACCATGATGTTGGACGGCTTCAGGTCGCGGTGCACCAGCCCGTGGCCGTGGATGTACGCCAGCGCCTCGCACACCTGGAGCATGGCGTCCTTCAGCTTGCCCATGCGCTCCGGACGGTTGAGGTCCGCCATCTTCGGCGTGGCGGGCCGCGAGGGTGGCTGCGCACGAGGGGCCGCGCGGCGCGGGTCCACCACCAGCATCCCGTCCGAGTCCGAGTCCGAGTCGTCCTCGGCGCCGTGGAAGCTGGCCAGGTCCTCGCTGGGCGCTTCTTCCGCGAAGGCGTTCAGGTCGAAGGTGCCGTCGTCCACGGCGTCGTCCTCGTCCTCGTCCGGGCTGTCGACGCTGCCGAAGTCGTCGTCCGCGGTGCGGCGGATGGCGAGCGGGCCGCGCGAGGAGGGCGTGGGCGTGTGCATGTCGTTGAAGCTCACGTCCAGGTAGTGGCGCAGCGTGAGCCCCTCGATGAGCTCCATAGCCAGGTACAGCTGGCCCTCGTGGACGCCGGCCTCGAAGACCTTCACCACGTTGGGGTGGGCCAGGTCCGCGAGGGTCTCGAATTCGCGCACGAGTCTCCGGGCCGCGCGGTCGTCCAGCGACGGGCCACCCGTCGACAGGAGCTTCAGCGCGACCTCGTCGTTGCTGCGGCGGTCCAGGGCCCGATAGACGGTCCCGGCCCCGCCACTGCCGAGCGTCTCCAGCACGCGGTAGGGACCAATGGCCTTGGGAGGCATGGGAGGGCGGATCCTACGGAGCACGTCACGTCACGGTCAAACACGCAGACGTGTCTTGAGAGACAGCGGACGCCTGTCCCCCTGGGCGTTTCACTTTTCCAGTGAACCGTGGGAAAGCTCACCGTCCATGCAATTGGGGAAGTACCAGCTGGTGCGGAAGCTCGCCTCGGGGGGGATGGCCGAGGTGTTCCTCGCGAAGGCGGCGGGACCCCGGGGCTTCGAGAAGACCCTGGTGCTCAAGCGCATCCTCCCGCACCTGGCGGAGGACGAGGCGTTCGTGGAGATGTTCCTGGGCGAGGCGCAGCTGGCCGCCCGGCTGGACCACCCGAACGTGGTGCAGATCTTCGACTTCGGCGAGGTGGACGGCAGCTACTTCCTGGCGATGGAGTACATCGACGGGCCCACGCTGCGCCGGCTCATCAAGCGCTCCATGGAGCTGAAGCAGCCGCTGCCCGCGGGGGTGTGCGCGAAGCTGGTGGCCGCCGCGGCGGAGGGGCTGGCGTTCGCGCACGAGCTGACGGACGCGGAGACGGGCGCGCCGCTGGGGCTGGTGCACCGGGACATCTCTCCGGAGAACGTGCTCGTCTCGCGGCAGGGCGCGGTGAAGGTGGTGGACTTCGGCATCGCGAAGGTGGCGGGGCAGAGCCACCGCACGGCGACGGGGGTGGTGAAGGGGAAGGTCGCGTACATGCCGCCGGAGCAGCTCCAGGCGAAGGCCATGGACGGGCGCGTGGACGTGTACGCGCTGGGCATCGTGCTCTACGAGCTGCTTACCGGGAAGCGTCCCTTCGACGCGACGACGGACGTGAGCATGATGCAGGCCATCCTCTTCGAGCCCTTCGTGCCCGCGGTGGAGCGCCGGCCGGACCTGCCGGAGGCGATGCAGCGCATCCTGGAGAGGGCGCTCGCGAAGGACCGCGAGCAGCGCTATCCGGACTGCCGCGCGTTCCAGGCGGACCTGGAGCGCTTCGTGCTGTCGCTGGGCGAGCCGGTGGGCGCGTACCAGATTGCCCGGCTGGTGGCGCAGGTGATGGAAGGGGTGGAGGCCACGCCTGTCGCGGCCACGCCCGCGAAGGGGCGGGAGGCGGCGCCCGCGGCCCGTGCGCCGGAGGCAGCGAAGACGCCCATGCCCGGCCGGGTGGGCACGGCGTGGGAGCCGTTGGCCTCACGAGGGTCGATGGCGGCTCCCTCGGTCACGGCATCGGGGAACGACGTGCCGTCGAGCCGGTTCGACGCGGCGACGGATCCCGCGACGCCTTCGGCGGGGAGCCTGCTGGCGGAGGCCTCCGCGCCGCGGAATCGCGCCGGGGAGACGCAGACTTCAAGGCGGCCTCTTCCGCCGCCCGATTCCATCGAGGTGCCTGGTTCCTCCGCGAAGGAGGAGCGTGCCCGGCTTCGGAGAATCGCGGGCGCGGTGATGTTCGTGAGCATGCTGGGGCTCATGGGCGGCCTGACGCTCCTGGGAGGGCAGAAGGAAGGCGCTGAGAAGGCCGTGACCGGACCTCCGGGTCCTCCGGTGCCGTTGAGCCAACGCTCACCCGCGAAGCCAGCGGCCGAGATGGTGGCTCCCGAGTCCCCCAAGGCACCGGTGGTGGCCACGTCCGAGGTGCAGGACGCGGGGGCACAGGTCATGGCCGTCGCACCGCCTCCCGCGGAGTCCGTCCGGTCCGAGCCAGACGCGGGAGTGCCGCTTCCCGTGCGCGTGGCCGTCCCCGCGACGGGCACGAAGGCCCAGGACAAGCCTGTCGTCGCCAGCACCTCGACGCCTCGGCGTCCGGTGACGCCGGTCCGTCGCGAACTCCCCAAGGGCAAGGTGGAGTTCCGCGTCCGTCCGTTCGGCACGGTGTACCTGGACGGCAAGAACCTGGGGCAGACGCCCTTCGCCGCCGTGGACGCGACGGAGGGCTCGCATCAGGTCCGCGTCGTGAACAAGGACCTGGGCAAGGACGTGTCACGCGCCTTCGAGGTGAAGGCGGGGCAGGACAACGTCTTCAAGCTCAACCTCGCGACGGAGTGAGGTGGGCTTCCAGGTCCCAGCCCTGATCAGGGGAGGGTACAGACCCGGGAAGGCCCGCAGATGAGGCCGGGGGCGCAGTCCACGTCGCCCACACAGTTCGTCCCTTCCGGGCAGTCGTAGCCACTGCCGCCGCTCAGGCCAATCACCTTGAAGGCGCTAGCGGTGATCGTCTCGGTCATCGCCTGGTTGCCAAAGGAACCCATCAGCGTGTGGGTCACGTTCACGGTGGAGCTGTTGGTCGCGACCGACGCCTTGATTTCGAACGGCTCTGGCACGGCGTTGATGGCGTCCCGGATGATGAGGGCGATCTGTACCGAGGTCGTGCTGATCTCCACGGCCACCCGCTGGTTCTCGGCGTTCCGGATCTTTCCATCGCGGTCAATTTCAAAGGTGACGGGTACGTTGATGCCGTCAGCGATGGTGAATGTCTCCCCGTCATTCATGTTCGTGCTGGAGGAGGCCGTGATGGTGCCCGTCGCCGCCTGGAGCGTCTTCGACTTGCAGTCGACGCTGCACGAGCCGCAGACGCTGGTATTCCCATCGTCACAGACCTCGTTCGAGGGATTGGGGTCCTGCACGCCGTCACCGCAGACATTGCCCTGAAGCGTCAGGACCGTCTTGCAGTCGCCACTGCATCGCTGGCAACTCGTGGTGCCGTAGGGGCAGGCTGTTTCCGTGGTCGTGTTGCCGTCGTCACAGGCTTCGTTGACGAGGTCCACGACGTTGTCACCACAGACATTGCCTGTGAGGCTGAGGGCGGTCTGGCAGTCCGAACTGCATCGCTGGCAACTCGTGGTGCCGTAGGGACAGGTCGTTTCGGTGACGTTATTGCCGTCGTCGCATGCTTCATGGACTGGGGCCCGGACGTTGTCGCCACAGACATTGCCGCTCACGGTGACGACTGACTGGCAGTCCCCACTGCAAACCGTGCAACTTTTCGCGCCATACGGGCAGGAAGGCTCCGTCGTCGTATTGCCGTCGTCGCATGCCTCATGGTCCGCGGACTTGATGCCGTCGCCGCAGACGTTGCCGGTGAGGTTGAGGATGGACCGGCAGTCCGCGCTGCACCCGAGGCACCTGGCGGTGCCGTAGGGACAGGTCGTTTCGGTGACGGTGTTGCCGTCTTCGCACTGCTCGCCAGCAGCGGCATTCAAGAGGGTGTCGCCGCAGGTCGGCAGGGTGCAGTTGATGTTGCAGGTGCTCGACTCGCCTTGGGTGTCGCACTGCTCGCGGCCCTGGCGAAGGCCATCTCCGCACGCCTCGACCGTACGGCAATCCGCGCTGCACCCGTCGCTGTCCTCGGTGTTGCCGTCGTCACAGCGCTCTTCCATGACCGCGTCGGTATAACCGTTGCCGCAGATCTCCTTGGACAAGCAGTCGGCACTGCACCCGTCGCCGCTCACGTTGTTGCCGTCGTCGCACGTCTCGCCCACGGCGGTGTCTCGCACGCCGTTGCCACAAACCTCGCTGGAGCGGCAGTCCTCGCTACAGGCATCCCCGTCGAGCGTGTTGCCATCATCGCACTTCTCGCCCCGGGCGAAGTCCACGACGCCGTTGCCGCACACCTCCGTGGAGGTGCAGGTGTGGTTGCAACCGTCACCGTCGATGACGTTGCCGTCGTCACAGGCTTCGTCGTCCTGGATGACTCCATCGCCGCAATCCGAGGGGATGCAGATGTCCTGCTTCGCGGCGCACCTGCGTCCCTCCGGACAGAGCAGCCCCGAAGGACAGTTCCGGTCCGGAGTGTCGGAGCAGACGGCGAGCAGTGGGAGCATGATGGCCAGCGCCATCCATGCTCGTACCGCGAGCACGGGACGCGGATTCAGGTGTGAAGACTGGCGCGTCATTCCAGGGCCTCGGAAGCCAGGCTCATGGGGTCGGAGGAACCGGAACCCATGGCCGAAGGGAGGGCGGTGCAGACGGTGCGCGAGGGGACCGCGGCGTCACAGGCCAGCCGTCCGGGGAGATTCTGTGCCGTGGTGCAGGCGGCGCCAACGTTGAAGCCTTCATCGGCGTCGCCGTCGCAGTTGTCGTCCCTGCCATCGCAAAGGACTTCGCTCTGGCCGGGATGGACGAGGCGGTTGCGATCGTCGCAGTCCTCGCGCGTGACATACGTACCGGCGGGGGCGACGCACACCCGGACGGGTGTTCCACCATGGCCGTCCAGGTCCATGTCCGCGTACCAGGTCGGGGCATCCACGGCGTCGCTTTCCCCGTCGACGCAGTTGTCATCCACCCCATTGCACCGTTCCAGGGCGCCGGGATGGATGTTCGCGTTCGCATCATTGCAGTCCGTGCCGCCACGGGCCGCCGAGACAAAGCCATCCTGGTCCATGTCCTCGGCGGCCAGTTCGAGCCGCGTCTGGGTCACCTCACCCTTGTCCGTCGGAGAGGCTTGGAGCACCTGGCTCGCGACGGGTGCCGCGTCGCAGGTCTGCTCGAACGCATCCACGTGGAAGAGGACGTCGCCTTTCCAGGTGTCGGACAATAGGACCGCCACCCGGAGCGCATCCCCGGGCCGCGCGTCCTGGCGCTCGAGCACCTGGGTGGACACGGTCCGATTGCCCTCCTTCGTCCCGAGAGTCACGCGGATGCAGCCGGGATTGAAACCGACGGGCTGGACGGTCAACTCCAGTCCACGGTCACAGGCATTGGGATCCGCCCGCAGGACACCGTCCAACGCCTGAGACCCGCGCCCTTCACAGAGCCGCTCCAGGATGACCTGGTCCGTCTCCGGAACCGTGCATCCCATTCCCAGAGTCCCCCATGCGACGGCCGCCACGAGCCCATACCTCACCGGCCACCCTCCATGGAGGTGGACTCACCCATCAGGAAGTACGTGGTGACCGCTCCAGCCGCCGCCGCCAGCGCCGTCCCGAAAAGGACGTTCGCCACGACCGCTTGTCCCCGCGCATCGTCCAGGTGCCCGCTCACGCTGGAGGACAGCTCCGCCTCGCGCGCCGAGTTCACGTTGCCGCGCGACTGGAGCCCGAAGATGGACCCCACGCCGCCCGCCACCACGCCCGTCCCCAGCAGCGCCCACGACACCGTCGGCACCCGGCGCATCCCGCGCTCATGGGCATCCACCTTCAGGTTCACGCCCGGAGCCGGAGCAGACGCCCTCGCGACCTGGGGCGGGCTCAACGGGGCAGGCGTTTCCACCACTGGAGGCCGCACCGGCGCATCCGCCGGCTTCGCCAGCGCCGCGCGCTCCTGCCGCACCGCGCTCCGCACCGACTCGAAATCCCCCTCCACCTTGGGCGACACCTTCGCCGGCAGCTTCGCCTCCGGCGCCAGCATCAACCCCGCCCGGAACGACGCCAGCGCCTCGTCGCGCCGTCCCATGTCCGCCAGGATGACGCCCTCGTAGATGGCCGCCGCGCTGCGCTCCGCTTCCGTCCGCGCCAGCCGCCGCGCCCGCGTCACCGCCGCCAGCGCCTGCTCGGACTCCAGGTCCTCATAGAGCCGGGCCGCTTCCGCCATGGCCGCATCGAAGTACGTGCCCGCGGGCCGGGACGCCGCGGTCCCCGCCGTCTGCCCGAAGGCTGGACCCGCCCCGAACACCCAGAACCCGAGCAGCCCACCGAGCAGCCGGAAGGAGGGCAGGGCATGAAGAGTTTTCATGGAAGCCCACTTTAACCGCTCTCATGTCCCCTCATGAACCGTTCAACCCCTCTGGACGACCGCCTACCTGGGGAGAGGGACCGAGGGGCCACGCGCCCGTGGACGCGACGCGGCGCCGCCGCTAGGGTGCGCGGCTTCATGGATCGCCCTCTTACCGTGTTGCCCACCGCCCTCGAGGCCCAGGTCAAGGCCCGGCCGCTCCCGCGCCACGTGGGCATCATCATGGACGGCAACGGCCGTTGGGCGGAGCTTCGCGGCCAGCCCCGGCTGGAGGGCCACCGCGAGGGCAGCGTCAGCGTCCGGGAAGTCACGCGCACCGCGCGCCGGCTGGGCGTCCAGGCCCTCACCCTCTACGCCTTCTCCTCCCAGAACTGGGCCCGCCCGCCGGAAGAGGTCGCCGGGCTGATGGAACTGCTGCGCGAGTACCTCGAGTCCGAGCGCGCCGAGATCCTCGACAACGGCATCCGCCTCAACGCCATTGGCGAGGTGGACAAGCTTCCCCGCTACGTGCGCGAGCCCCTGGAGCGCCTGCGGGCCGACTCCGCCCACAACACGGGCATGGTGCTCACCCTGGCGCTGTCCTACGGCGGCCGCGAGGAGCTGCTGCGCGCCGCTCGCGACCTGGCCCAGGCCGCCGCGCGCGGCGAGCTGGACCCCGCGCACCTGGACGCCGACGACCTGGAGTCGCGGCTGTGGACCGCCGGGCTGCCTCCGGTGGACCTCATCGTGCGCACCAGCGGTGAGCAGCGCATCTCCAACTTCCTGCTCTGGCAATTGGCGTACGCCGAGCTGTGCTTCACCGACGCCCTGTGGCCCGACTTCCGCACCGAGGAGTTCCTTCGCTGCCTGTCGCAGTTCCAGGGCCGCGAGAGGCGCTTCGGTCTGACGTCCGCCCAGGTCAACCGGGACGACACCCCCCAGCGGGCCAAGGCGTGAACGAGAAGAACAAGAACCTCCTCATCCGGATTGTCACCGGCATCACCCTGCTGCCGCTGGTGCTCCTGCTGCTGTTCCTGGGCGGGTACTACAGCGCCGTGCTGCTGGCCGCCGCCGCGGCCGTGTGCGCCGGGGAGTACTACCTCATCACGCAGAAGCGCCTGGGCGCCGCCGCATGGGTGGGCATGGCCGCGGCCTTCGTCATGCCGCTGCTCCCCCTGCGGGACGCCGCGCGCACGGGCGAGACGGCCTTCTGGGTGACGTCCGTCTTCTTCTTCTTCGCGTGGATCTACAACCTGTTCCGGGGCGCGCTCGCGGAGGCCCCCACCCGGGCCGCGCACCTCGTCACGGGCTTCCTCTACGGCTCCATCGGCCTCACCGCGCTGTCCGCGCTGCGCCTGCTCCCCGGCGAAGGGCACGCGTGGGTCATCTGCGCGCTGACCATCACCTGGGCCAACGACACGCTGGCGTACTTCGCGGGCCGCTTCCTGGGGAAGCACAAGCTCTACCCGGCGGTCAGCCCGAACAAGACGTGGGAGGGCTTCTTCGGCGGCATGGTCGGCTCGGTGCTGGGCATGTTCGTCGCCAAGCTCGGCTTCTTCCCCATCTTCACCGTGTGGGACTGTGTGGTGCTGGGCATCCTGGGCGGCCTTCTGGGCCCCGTGGGCGACCTCTGCGAGTCCATGCTCAAGCGCGCCTACGGCGTGAAGGACTCCGGAAAGCTCATTCCCGGACACGGCGGCGTGCTCGATCGCATCGACGCGCTCATCTTCAACGCGCCGCTGGTGTTCGTCTATGTGCAGTTCGTGAGGCACCTGCTGCCGTAAGTGCCTGATTTCGCGCCTGCCCGCCCGCCTTGCTGCGTGCGTTGTGCGTTGTCCGTCCCAGGGGGCGCGATTACTCTTCCGGCCATGCTCCAGAACCTCGGGTTCTTCATCCTCCTGCTGGGCGTGCTCGTGACGGTGCATGAGCTTGGCCACTTCCTCGTGGCCAAGGCCTGCGGGGTGAAGGTCCTCAAGTTCTCCATCGGGTTCGGGCCGAAGATCATCGGCTTCACCAAGGGCGAGACGGAGTACCAGGTGGCCCTGCTGCCCCTGGGCGGCTTCGTGAAGATGGCCGGCGACCTGCCCCACGAGGAACTCCCGCCGGAAGAGGCGTCGCGCGGCTTCCTGGCGCAGCCGCCCTGGAAGCGCGGCCTGATTGTCCTCGCGGGCCCGGCCTTCAACCTGCTGTTCCCCATCTTCGTCTACTTCTTCGTCTTCCTGGGCCCCCAGGAGACGCTGTCCACGCGCGTGGGCATGGTGTCGCCGGACATGGCCGCCGCCGCCGCGGGCATCCGCCCCGGAGACCGCATCCTCTCCGTGGAGGGTGAGCCGGTCCGCACCTTCGACGACATGCGCGACGCGTTCGTCGGCAAGTTCAACCGCCCCGTGCCCGTCACCCTGGAGCGCGAGGGGCAGCAGCTCGTGGTGGAGGTGACGCCGGAGAAGAGCTCGGAGGTGTCCCCGGTGGACACCGTCGAGCGCGGGATGATTGGCGTGAGCCCCTACCCGCAGCCGCCGGTGGTGGGCGTGCCGGCGACGTCCCCCGCGGCCGCCGCGGGCCTGAAGAGCTTCGACCGCGTGCTGTCCGTCAACGGCGTGCACGTGCAGGACGAGGCGGCCCTCTACCGCGAGGTGGCCAAGGTGCCGGAAGGCACCCCCCTGAAGCTGAGCGTGGCGCGCCTGGCCTCGGTGGCCGTGGGCGCCGTCACCGGCCGCGTTCCGGAAGTGGTGGAGGTGACCCTGCCGCGTCAGGCCGGCGAGGGCGCGGCGGCGCTGGGCGCGGAGGCCGTGGACCTCTACGTGGCGAGCGTGGCCTCCGGCAGCGTGGCGGAAGGGGCGGGCATCGTGCCGGGCGACCGCATCGTGGCCATCAACGGCACGCCGCTGAAGTCCTTCAACAAGCTGGCGACGGTGCTCAACGGCCTGCAGGCCCAGCCCTTCACGCTCACGTGGCGCGGAGAGAAGGGCGAGCGCACGGAGAAGCTGACGCAGGCGCCGCTCAAGACGCGCGACGACTACGGCCAGACCAGCGCCCCGCTGGTGTTCGGCGCGCGCCCGTGGAGCTTCAGCAGCGCGGACCTGCCGCCGGTGGAGAAGGTGACCATCGACCTGGGCCCGGCCGCCGCCTTCAAGGAGGCCGCGCTCATCGTCCCGAAGATTGTCGGGCAGATGGTGCAGGTGCTGGGCGGGCTGTTCGTGGGCAAGGTGTCGCCCAGCACGATTGGCGGCCCCATCATGATGTACCAGCTGGCCGCGAAGAGCGCCGAGCAGGGCCTGGACAGCTTCCTCAACCTGATGGCGATCATCTCCATCAACCTGGGCGTGATGAACCTGTTGCCCATCCCGGTGCTGGACGGCTTCCACCTGCTGTCCGCGGCGTGGGAGGGCATCCGCCGCCGCCCCATCCCCGTGCGCGTGCGCGAGGTGGCGAACATGGTGGGCCTGGCGCTGCTCATCCTGCTGATGCTGCTGGCCGTGACCAACGACGTGACCCGCTAGCGAGGTGATGATGCACGGACGGACCGCGCTCCTGCTCATGGGGATGGGACTGCTTGCTGGCTGCGCGTCGCGCGCGGCGAAGCCCCAGCCGCCGGAGACCGCTGCTTCCGGTGACGACGGCACGAAGGTGACGCGCCGGGAGAAGATGCCGCGCAACTACCTGGGGGAGGGCCTGGCGTCCTTCTACGGCCCGGGCCTCCATGGCCGGCCCACCGCCAGCGGGGAGAAGTTCAACCAGAACGCCCTCACCGCCGCGCACCGCACGGAGCGCTTCGGCTCCTGCGTGAAGGTGATGAACATGGAGAACGGCCGTCAGGTGGAGGTGCGCGTCAACGACCGCGGCCCCTTCGTGGACGGCCGCATCATCGACGTGTCGAAGGCCGCGGCGAAGGCGCTGGGAATGCTGGACAAGGGCCTGGCGCGCGTGCGGCTGTACCGGTGCGGCGGCGACCGCGTGTCGCAGGTGCCGGTGGAGTTCTGGGCCGTTCCGGCCTGAAGCGATTCGAACGCAAGAGAAGGGATGTCGCCTGTGTTGCTCGCGCTGGACACCTCCACGCTGACGCTGTCGCTCGCCCTGGTGGAACGCCAGGGGACGGACGTGCGCGCGGTGGAGCACGTGGTGGTGCCGCCGCCGGACAAGCAGAGCGAGGCGCTGCCCGGCGTCGTCGGGGACCTGCTCCAGCGTCACGGCCTGAAGCTGAAGGACCTGGAGGGGCTGGCGGTGGGCCTGGGACCGGGGTCCTTCACGGGCCTGCGCATCGGCCTGGCCACGGTGAAGGCGCTGGCGTACGCCACGGGGCTCAAGGTGGCCGGCGCTTCGTCGCTGGCGGCGGTGGCGCTGGAGGGGCCGGAGGGCGTGCCGCTGTTCTGCCTCGCCGTCGCGCGCAAGGACGACCTGTACCTGGGCGCCTACCGCCGCGTGGGCCACGCCGTGGAGGCGCTGGCGCCTGAGACGGCCATGTCGCCGGAAGAGGTGGCGCGGCGCATGGCCGCCGAACCGGAGGCGGTGGCGCTGGGCCCGGCGCTCGCGGACTACCGGCAGGCGCTGGAGAAGCACGGCGTCGCGCCGCACCGGCTGCTGTCCGGCCCGGCCTTCCCGTCCGCGGTGGAGGTGGGGCGGCTGGCGAAGCTGCCGGAGGCGTATTCCCAGCAGGCGCTGTTCGCCCTGGAGCCGCACTACGTCCGCGCGTCCGAACCGGAGCGCAATCCGAAGTTCCCGCCGCTGCCGGGCCCCGTGCCCACGGCGCGGCTCAAGGAAGACTGAAGCCGAGGCCTCGAGCACGCTTCGTCGTGCTCGCGCGGGCGGAGGCGCTGACGTAAAGGAGCCCGTCATGAGAGAGAACCTTCGGATTGCCGTGGTGGGCGCCACGGGCGTGGTGGGTCGCGAGGTGCTGGCCAACCTGTACGCGCGCGACGTGCCGATGGAGCAGGTGCAGGCCTTCGGCTCGGAGCGCTCCAAGGGCCTGGAGGTGGAGTACGGCGAGGACACGCTGGAGGTGGAGCGGGCCTCGGCGGACGCCTTCCGGGGCATCCACATCGTGCTGCTGGCCACGCCCGCGGAGGCCTCCCGCACGCTGGCCCCCGCCGCGCAGGCCGCGGGCGCGTGGGTGGTGGACGCAAGCTCCGCCTTCCGGAGCGACGGCAACGTGCCGCTCATCCTGCCGGGCTTCAACACGGAGGCCCTGGGGCCGGGCTTCAGCTTCAAGGGCCGGGTGGTGAGCCTGCCGGGAATCGTCACCAGCGCCACCGTGCACCTGGTGGAGCCGCTGCGCCGCGCGTTCGGCGTGGTGCGCGCGCAGGTGACGGCGCTGATGGGCGCCTCCAGCGCGGGCGTGCGCGGCATCTCCGAATTGGAGAAGCAGACCGCGGACCTGCTGTCCGGCCGCGAGCCGGAGCCGCAGGTGTTTCCGCACCGCGTGGGCTTCAACCTGGTGCCCCAGGTGGGCGGCTTCATGGTGAACAGCCCGTGGACGGAGGAGGAGGGCGGCTGGACGCTGGAGGCCGCGCGCCTGTTCTCCGCCCTGGGCGAGACGCCCGTGCTGGCCGGCACCGCCGTGCAGGTGCCCACCTTCCACGGCCACGGCCTCACGGTGAACGTGCAGCTGAAGAAGCCGGGCCCGGTGGAGCAGGTGCGCGCCGCCCTGAAGACGTCCCCGTCCCTCAAGGTGCTGGACGCCCCCGGCGAGCGCATCTACCCCATGCCCATGCTGGTGATGAGCGACCCGGCCGTCCACGTGGGCCGGGTGCGCGCCTTCCCCCAGGCTCCGGAGTGGGTGACGCTCTTCGCGTCCGTGGACAACGCCGGCCGGGCCGCCGCCCACCTGGTGGACGCGGGCCTCAAGCTGGCGGAACGCCCCGCCTGACAATTTGGCAAAGCCCCCGGGGGCACCTTGCCTGTTTGGCGCGCGAACCCGGGGTTTTCCTTGGGAAACAGGCCGTCCGGACGGGGGTTGTGGGTGGCCCCGCCCTTGCTAGCCTCCTGCCCATCCATGCGCCTTCCATTCATTGGACTCCTGCTCTTCGCGTCCACCGCCGTGGCCCAGGTGGGGCCCACGGTGCAGTTCGCGACCGCGGCGACCGGCTCGACGAACCTGACGATCACCGTGCCCAAGAGTGAGTGCGGCAACGCGCGCCGTTTCACCTGGACGCGCACCGGCAACATCTGCGGCGGCTCGCTCTTCATCTACGCGACCACGAACGCCTGCGGCACGGAGCCCACCGCGACGGACCTGAAGCTGGAGACCCTCACCGCGACCAGCGCGACCACCGGCACCGTGAACTTCAGCGTGGCGGAGTTGCTCGCGGCGCGCGGCACCAGCGCGGACGGGGGCCCCGCGGCGACGTGCGACACCCAGCAGACGGAGATCTCCTTCAACCTGTGCGCGTCCGCGCGGCAGCTGGGCGGGCTCTACGGCACCGACTGCCAGACGGCCTACGCCAACGTGGGGGCGCCCGCCTACGTCATGAAGTTCGACCCGGTGAAGCCCAAGGCGCCCACCATCGCCAAGGTCATCGTCCGGGACTCGGCGCTGTCGGTGCAGGTGGACGGCGCGGAAACGGACTCCACCGTCGTGGTGGAGGCGGCGATGGTGGCGTCCGCGACCACGGATGCGGGGACGGACGACGCGGGCACGGATGACGCTGGCACGGACGACGCGGGCACGGACGACGCGGGCACGGACCTGGACGCCGGTACGGACCTGGACGCCGGCACGGATGGCGGAGGGCTGGGCCTGGTGGGCGCGCTGGCGCTGGAGGGCACGACGGGGCCGGTGACGCGCGTCACCAAGGCGTCCGGCGAGGGCAACGTCGTCGTCACCGGCCTCACGAATGGCGTGACGTATCGGCTCCAGGCGACCATCATCGACGCCGCGGGCAACGTGAGCGATGGGTCCAGCCAGGTGGATGCGACGCCCGTGAAGAGCAATGGTCTGTTCGACGCCTACAAGGATGCCGGCGGCGAGGAGAGCGGCGGGTGTGCCGCGACCGGTGGTGGCATCGCGGGTGGCGCGGTGCTGGCCGCCCTGGGCATCTGGCTGTCGTCTCGGAGGAAGGTGTCATGAGCAGCAGGGCTGTGGGCCTGGGAGTCGCGGCGCTTCTCTTGGCGGTACCGGCGGTGGCGCAGGAGGTGACCATCCCCACGCGCTCCCCGCGCACTGGCGCGGTCATCTTCCGCGGGGGCGGCTACAAGCCGCGCATCGACACCGAGAAGGCCCTCAACGGCGCGACGCCGTACAAGGACACCTTCGGTGACGCGTCGCTGCTGCTCATCGAGGCGGAGATCCAGCGCTTCTTCTACCAGGGCATCGGCACGGCGGGCCTGGGCCTGGGCGTGGGCTACGGGGAGAAGTACGCGGACGCGAAGCTCGATGACGGCTCGGCGGCGGCGGACAAGGCGGCGCTGAAGGTGCTGCCCATCCAGCTCAACGCCTTCTACAAGTTCGACTACGCGGCCTTCCGCTGGGGCATCCCGCTGGTGCCGTACGCCAAGCTGGGGCTCGTCTACTCCCCGTGGTGGATGACCAAGGGCAGCGAGACGGAGCTGGTGGAGGGCGATAAGGCCAGCGGCGGCAAGTGGGGCTGGGCGGGCACCGCCGGCGTGTCGTTCCTCCTGGACGTGCTGGAGCCGCGCTTCGCGCGCGACTTCGACTCGGACCTGGGCGTGAACCACTCGTACCTCTTCGCCGAGTACACGCATGCGGATGTGAACAACTTCGGCGGCAAGGGCCTGAACCTGAGCAGCCGGCGCTGGATGTTCGGGCTGGCGTTGGACTACTAACCGAAAGGCCCATGGCCTCCCGACCCCGCGCACTCCGGTCTCCGCTTCCGCTTTTCCTCCTGCTGGCCGCCGTGGGGCTGGGGGCCTCCGGCTGCCGGGGCCTGAGGCCGGACCTGGGGCCGGAGCGCACGCTGGAGGCGGGGGTGCCGGAGGCCTTCGGCTCCACCGCCCCGAAGGCGCCCGCCGTCACCTGGGACTTCGGGGACGGCACGCCGGCCCAGACGGCGCCGGGCGTGAAGCACGCCTGGGCCACCGCGGGCCGCTACACGGTGCGGGCGCTGGACGGGGACAAGGAGCTGGCCCGGGTGGTGCTCACCGTGGTGCCGCGTCCGGTGCTCCGCGCGGTGCCCCAGGACGCGCAGACGGTGCTGTGGGTGCCCCGGCTGCGCGGCAACGTGGAAGGGCTGGTGGACTTCTACGAGCGGCTGGTGGGCGCCGGCAACGCGCGCGCCACCCTGGCGGACACGCCGCTGATGCCGCTGCTCCTGCGCAGCCTCGTGGGGGGCCCCTCGGAGGTGGACCCGGAGGAGGGCTTCGGCTTCTTCCTCCTGCCGGACTTCGACGGCGTGGTGGCGCTGCTGGGCGTGACGGATTCGCGGGCGGCGCTCGCGGCCGTGTCGCGCGAGCTGCGGAGCGCCGGCCACCAGGTGCTCCCGCGCGAGGACGGCAGCGCGCGCGTGGAGCCGGTGGACGGCGGCCGGGCCATGCTGCTGTTCGCGGACCGGGGCTACGTGTACCTCGCGGTGCCGGACTCGCCGGACGCCCCGGAGCCCGGGGAGACGGTGAAGGCGCTGGCGGTGGAGGAGTCCCCGGACGTGGAGCTCGTGCGCCGGCGGGTGGAGGCGCTGTCCGGGCCGGGCCTCTCCGAGAACGCGCTCCTGGGCGAATTGCGCGGCAAGGTGCGCGACGGCAGCGTGTTCCTCTTCTCCGCGCCGCCGGTGCCGGAGGCGGAGAAGGAGGACATGCCGGTGCGCGGCTTCTTCGGCGCGCTCGCGGTGCAGGCGGATCAGGCGGAGCTGGACGGCTTCCTGTCGTCGTCCCGGCCGCTCTTGGGCGGCACGCGGGGCCCGGCCTCCGCGCTGCTCGGGCGCGCGGCGGTGGGGCCGGTGGCGGCGGCGCAGCTGTCGGTGCCCCCGGAGGAGCTGGCGCGGCTGGTGTTCGGCTCGCCGGAGTCGCCCCGGCGGCAGCGGACGCTGGAGCGCTGGCGCAAGCAGGGGCTGGACGCGGAGCCGCTCTTGAAGGCGCTGCGCGGCGACGTGGCGATGCTCGTCTACTTCGACGCGGCGGCCTTCTTCCGCGGCTTCATCCAGGACAAGCGCCCGTCGCCCAAGGGCACGGTGGTGATGGAGGCGGGCCTCACGTCCGTGGAGCCGGTGCTCCAGCTCATCCAGAAGCAGCTGCAGGACAACGCGCTCGTCTTCCAGAAGGAGGCGCAGGGCCGCACCACGCGCTTCCGCACGCGGCTCCTGGAGCAGCCGGTGTCGCTCACGCTCACCCCGGAGCGCGCCACGCTGGAGGCGGGGGAGGTGCTCACCGGCCGCGAGACGGGCGACGTGGGCGCGACGCTGCGCACGCGCTTCGGCGCGGACGCGTTCGGCCCGGGCCATCTGTCGCTGATGGTGGACATGGGGCGGCTCCGGGCGGACCTCGCCGAGGTGCGCTCGGTGCCGGGCGTCGGCACGGGGCAGCTCCTGGCGAGCCAGGTCTTCGTGACGGCGCTCCTGGAGCGGCTCACCCCGTTCGAGTACGGGTTCCTCGACTTCTCCCCCGCGGAAGGCGGCGGCCGGCTCCAGGGCCGCGTCGTGCTGCGCGAGCGGTAGCCACACGCCAGGAGGCGCCAAGGCCATGACCGTCACGGTGCTGTACTTCGCCGCGGCCCGCGAGCGCGCGGGCCTGTCGCGTGAGTCGCTGGAGGTACCACCCGGGGCGCGCGTGGCGGACGTGCTCGCGCTGCTCGCCGCGAAGCACCCGCCGCTGGCGCCGCTGCTGCCGCACCTGCGCGTAGCGGTGCAGCAGCAGTTCGTGGCGCTGGACGCGCCGGTGTCGCCGGACGCGGAGCTGGCGCTGATTCCGCCCGTGGCCGGCGGGGCGCCGGGCCTCTTCCGCGTGGTGGGCCGGCCCCTCCAGCTGTCGGAGGTCGTGGACGCGGTGGCCTCCGAAGGGGCGGGCGGGCTGGTGACGTTCTCCGGCGCCGTGCGCAACCAGACGAAGGGCCGGCGCGTGCTGCGGCTGGAGTACGAGGCCTACGCGCTCATGGCGGAGGCGAAGCTCGCGGAGATTGGCGACGAGGTGGCCCGCGCGTGGCCGGGGACGCGGCTGGCCATC
This sequence comes from Corallococcus exercitus, assembly GCF_003611585.1. Classification (GTDB taxonomy): domain Bacteria; phylum Myxococcota; class Myxococcia; order Myxococcales; family Myxococcaceae; genus Corallococcus; species Corallococcus exercitus. Next base: position 18,003 of record NZ_RAVW01000122.1, read on the forward strand.
ATGCACCGTGTGGGCACGCTGCTGCCGGGCGAGCTGGCCGTCGTCATCGCCGCGGCCTCCGCGCACCGCAAGGAGGCCTTCCGGGGCTGTGAGCACGCCATCGAGCGGCTCAAGCAGGACGTGCCCATCTGGAAGAAGGAGTTCTTCGAGGATGGCGACGTCTGGGTGGGCCTGGGGCCCTGAACCCGCGCCCTAGCGCACGCCGAAGCTGGCGGGCACGGTGACGCGCGCGCCGCCGTCCTGCTTCTGCGTGGCGCGCTCGGCTTCCGTCAGCGGCTTGAGCGGCTGGTCCAGGCCCATGGCCTTGCGCCGCGCCTCCTCCTTGTCGTGGGCGACCTGCAGCGCGCGCGCGTTGTTCGCGGCCATGCGCGCCGGGTCCGGCCCCATGACGAGGAAGGCGACGGGCGCGCTCAGGAAGAGGATGGCCACGGTGATGAGCCACGCCACGTCGCGCACGCGGAAGCGGCCCGCGCGCTCCTTCACCACCGACGGCTGCACCAGGAGGCGCAGCTCGCCCTCCATGAGGCGCAGGGTCATGCCCTCGCGCAGCTCCACCGCCGCGCGGCCCGGCGCGCCCGTCAGCTCCTCCGGGCCCACCGGGTGGAAGGCGTCGCCCTTGACGCGCTTCTCCACGCGCGCGGAGGGCGGCACGTGGATGCGCCAGCCCCGCGGCGTGCGCTCGGCGAGGAGGAAGGGCTCCTCCGGCAGCGTGAAGCCGTAGAGGGGCAGGGGGGCCGTCTCGTCGGGCGCGGCGTGGACCTGACCCAGCTCGGGGCCATAGCTCCAGGCCTCCGCCAGGGAGGTGCCCCAGTACAGCTCGCAGAAGAGTCCACCGTCCGCCCCGGTGACCGAGGGCGAGGAGGGAGCGGAGGGCGCGGAAGGCGTCGGCATGTCGGGCCGGAGCATAGGGCCTTCGCGGCCGCCCGGCCCGGCTTCGTGGGGCCGGACGTCCCCTGGACGACGGGCGGCCTGCTCCTCAGGCGCCCGTCAGGTCCTTGAGCAGCGTCTCCAGCGTCTCGAAGTGCAGCGGCTTCACGAGGTGGGCGTCGAAGCCGGCGGCCTTGGAGCGCTGGCGGTCGGACTCCTGGCCGTACCCCGTCACCGCCACCAGCTTCATGGGGCGGGGCTCCTCCTGCTGGCGGAGCAGCCGGGCCAGCTCGTAGCCGTCCATCACCGGCAGGCCGATGTCCAGGAGCGCGATTTCGGGGCGGAACGCCTTCGCCGCCTCCAGGCCCGTGGGACCGTCGTAGGCCACGCGCGTCGTGCAGCCCAGGAACTCCAGGGACTCGGAGAGCACGTCCGCCGCGTCCCGGTTGTCGTCCACGATGAGCACGCGCGCGCTCACGGACGTGGGCTCCTGCGGGACGAGCGCGCCCGGCTGCGGCGTGGGCAGCGCGGGGGCGACTTCCGCCTCCAACGCTGGCAGGCGCACCGTGAAGGTGCTGCCCCGGCCCCGGCCCGGGCTCTGCGCGGTGATGGTGCCGTCATGCAGCGTCACCAGGCTGCGCGCGATGGCGAGCCCCAGCCCCAGGCCGCCCTGGGAGCGGTCCAGGGCCTGGTGCTCCTGCACGAAGAGGTCGAACACGCGCGGCAGGATTTCCGGCGGGATGCCCACGCCCGTGTCGCGCACGCTGACGACCAGCTCCTGGCCCTCGCGCGTGCCCGTCACGGCCAGGAAGCCGCCCGGCTCCGTGTACTTGGCGGCGTTGGTGAGCAGGTTGGCGAACACCTGCGCCAGCCGCGTGGGGTCGCCGTGGAGGTCCGTGTCCTGGTCGGGCAGGTCCACCTCCAGCGTGTGGTGGCGCTGCTCGATGAGCGGGCTGATTTGCTCGATGGCCTTCGCCAGCACGTCCGTGAGGGTGATGCGCTCGCGCTTGAGCGTGACCTTGCCCCGGGTGACGCGGCTGACGTCCAGCAGGTCGTCCACCATGCGCACCAGGTGCGTCACCTGCCGTTCAATCAGCGTGCGCTCGCGCTCCGCGGCGGTGTCGCCCCTCAGGCGCATGAGCTGGAGCGCGGTGAGGATGGGGGCCAGGGGGTTGCGCAGCTCGTGGCCCAGCATCGCGAGGAACTCGTCCTTGGCGCGGTTGGCGGACTCCGCCTCCCGCCGCGCGGTGGCCAGCTCCGTCACGTCGAAGACCACGACGATGATGGCCTCCACCTGGCCCTTCGCGTCGCTCATGGGCTGGTAGACGAAGTCGAAGAACACCTCGCGCGCGGACGGGTTGGGGCCGTCGTTGAAGAGGACGCGCAGGGAGCGGCCGATGTACGGCTCGCCCGTGGTGTAGACGCCGTCCAGCAGCTCGTAGATGCCCTGGTCGGCCAGGTCCGGCAGGGCCTCGCGGATGCCCTTGCCCATCACGTTCCGGTTCGCGATGAGCTGGAGGTAGTTCTGGTTGGCGAACTCGAAGACGTGCTCCGGACCGCGCAGGATGGCGATGCCCACGGGCGCGTGCTGGAAGATGCGCGCCAGCCGCTCGCTGTGCGCGGCCTCCAGCTTGCGCAGCCGGGAGCGGGTGACCTGCGCGGTGACGCGCGCCAGCAGATCCCTCGTGGAGAACGGCTTCACCAGGTAGTCATCCGCGCCCGCGTGGAGGCCCTCCTCCTGGGCCTCCTCGCCCGCGCGGGCGGACAGGAGGATGACGGGCACCGTCCGGGTGTGCTCGTCCGCGCGCAGGGCCTGGAGCAGCCCGAAGCCGTCCAGCCGGGGCATCATCACGTCGGACAGGATGAGGTCCGGGGGCCGGGCGCGCGCGGCCTGGAGCGCGGCCTCGCCGTCCGCCACCGCCTCCACCGTCCAGTGCGCGCCCAGGAGCCGGGCCACGTACTCGCGCATGTCCGCGTTGTCGTCCGCGAGCAGCACGCGCCCCCGCTCCTCCCCGAGCACAGCGGGGGTGATGGACTCCGGAGGGGCGCTGTCCTCGCCGGGCGCGGCGGGCAGGTGCGTCAGCCAGCCCAGGGCGTCGCGCACATAGGGGTCCGCTCCCGCGGGCAGCGGACGCTGGCTCCGGGCGGACGTCACGTGCTCCGGCGGCAGGTGCGCGAAGCCCATGGGGATGCGCACGGTGAACGTGGTGCCGCGGTCCAGCTCGCTCTGGACGGTGAGGGTGCCGCCGTGCAGCCGCACCAGCTCGTGCACCAGCGCCAGGCCGATGCCGGAGCCTTCGTGGGAGCGCGCGCGGGCGCCGTGCACGCGGTGGAAGCGCTCGAAGAGGCGGGGCAGCTCGTTGGCGGGGATGCCCGTGCCGGTGTCGGTGACGCGCAGCTCGATGTGCCCGTCCCGCGGCGCCTGCGCCACGGTGATGGCGCCGGTGAAGGTGAACTTCAGCGCGTTGGAGATGAGGTTGAGGACGATCTTCTCCCACATCTCGTGGTCCACCCAGGCCGGCTCCGGCAGGGGCGGGCAGTCCACGTCGAGCATCAGCCCCGCGCGCTCGATGGCGGAGCGGAAGGCGCTGGCGAGCCCGGCGGTGAGCGCGGCCAGGTCGGTGGGCTCATAGGTGGCGCGCACGCGTCCGGCCTCGATGCGCGCGAAGTCCAGCAGCGTGTTGACCAGCTTGCGCAGGCGCACGCCGTTGCGGTGCACCGTCTCCAGCGCGTCACCCTGGAGCGTGCGCTCGGGGCTGGCGAGCGCGTCCTCGGTGGGACCCAGCAGCAGCGTGAGCGGCGTGCGCAGCTCATGGCTGATGTTGCTGAAGAAGGCCGTCTTCGCGCGGTCCAGCGCCGCGAGCGCCTCCGCGCGCTGCCGCTCCTCCTGATAGGCGCGCGCGTTGGCGAGCGCGGCGGCGACCTGCTCGCCGGTGCCCTGGAAGAAGTCGCGGTAGGACGCGTCGAGCAGCCGCCGGGGGCTGACGCCGCCCACGAGGAAGCCGTACGGCCGCGACTGGCCCGGCCGCGTCAGGGCTCGCACCACGGCGAGCGAGGGCGGTGTGTTCCAGCGGCCTCCGGGCAGGTCGCGGATGCGCTGGCCCAGGTCCTTCACGACGACGGCATCGCCCGTCCGGGTGGCCTCGGCGAAGGGCCAGTCGGTGCCGGACTCCGCGGAGACGGACTGTTGCGCGGGCAGCGTGGCCAGGACGGCGGCGGGCAACCGGGTGCTGCCCGCGAGCCGGGCGGTGTCGCCGGTCACGTCCAGCAGGTAGAGCAGGGCGAAGGGCAGGTCCAGGTCGTTGTCCGCCAGCACGTCCAGGCTGGTGCTGCACGCCTGCTCCGGGGACTTCGCGTCGGCGGAGCGGGCCGCCAGGTCGCGCAGCATTCGCAGCTGCCGGTCGTGCTGCACCTCCTGCGTCGTCTCTCGCACCGTGACGAGCACGCCGCCCACGCCGCCCTTTTCGTCGGGGATGGGGCTGTACGAGAACGTGTGGAACGTCTCCTCGAGGAACCCGCGGCTGTTGATGAACAGCTCCAGGTTCTCGCTCCAGGTTGCGGGGCCGCCGTCCAGCACGCCCCGCGCCATGGGGCCGACGACGTCCCAGATCTCCCGCCACACCTGTTCGCCCGGAGCGCCCAGGGAGCCGGGATGCTTGAGGCCGAGCACCGGGCGGTACGCGTCGTTGTAGACCTGGATCATCTCCGGGCCCCACCACATGAGCATGGGGAAGCGGTTGTGGAGCACGACGCCCACCATCGTCTTCAGGCTGACGGGCCAGTCGCGGGACGGACCCAGCGGCGTGCGGGACCAGTCCATCGAGCGCACCAGTTCGCCCATCTCACCGCCGCCCGCGAAGTGATGCTCCTCGGAAGCGGGGACGCAGGGGGATGG
>NZ_RAVW01000123.1 GCF_003611585.1 Corallococcus exercitus
CCCCCGAGGACCTGCGCGCCGTCGAGGAGCTTGCCCAGGCCCGCAACGCCATCGTCGAACAGATTGAGAAGCGCGTCGTCGGCCAGCGGGACGTGGTGGAGCACCTGCTCATCTCGCTCTTCAGCCGCGGCCACTGCCTCTTCGTGGGCGTGCCCGGCCTGGCGAAGACGCTGCTCATCTCCACGCTGGCGGACGTGCTCAACCTGTCCTTCAACCGCATCCAGTTCACGCCGGACCTGATGCCGTCGGACATCACGGGCACGGACATCCTGGAGGAGGACAAGACGACGGGCCGCCGCTCCTTCCGCTTCATGCAGGGGCCGCTGTTCGCGAACATCATCCTCGCGGACGAGGTGAACCGCACGCCGCCCAAGACGCAGGCCGCGCTGCTCCAGGCGATGCAGGAGTACCGCATCACCGCCGGCGGCCGCACGTACCCGCTGGAGCTGCCCTTCCTCGTCTTCGCGACGCAGAACCCCATCGAGCAGGAGGGCACCTATCCCCTCCCCGAGGCGCAGCTGGACCGTTTCATGTTCCTGGTGGACGTGGGCTACCCCACCGCCGAGGAGGAGGTGCAGATCGTCAAGAGCACCACCGCCGGCGCGCCGCCGAAGCTGGAGAAGATTCTGTCTCCCGAGCGCATCCTCGCCCTCCAGGAGCTGGTGCGCCGCGTGCCGGTGCCGGACCACGTGGTGCGCTTCGCGGTGGAGCTGGTGCGCCACACGCGCCCCAAGGAAGCGGGCGTGCCGGACTTCGTGGCGAAGAACGTGTCCTGGGGCGCGGGTCCTCGCGCCAGCCAGTACCTGGTGCTCGCGTCCAAGGCGCGCGCCATCCTCAACGGCCGCTTCGTGGCCACGGTGGAGGACGTGCGCGCGCTGGCGCGGCCCGTGCTGCGCCACCGCGTGCTGCCCAACTTCACCGCGGAGAGCGAAGGCATCACGTCCGTGAAGCTCATCGACCAGCTCCTCACGGTGGTGAAGGGCTAGGCGCTTCCACCCCATGGCGCTGCTCGACGCCCAGACGTTGTCCCGCCTCCAGGGCGTGAAGCTGCGCGCCCGCGCCGTGATGGAGGGCGTGCTGTCCGGCCTCCACAAGAGCCCCCATCAGGGCCAGAGCGTGGAGTTCGCCGAACACAAGGAGTACGCCCCCGGCGACGAGCTGCGCCACCTGGACTGGAAGGCCTACGGCAAGTTCGACAAGTACTACGTCAAGCGCTTCGAGCACGAGACGAACCTGCGCTCGGTGATGGTCGTGGATGCGTCCGCGTCCATGGGCTACCAGAGCGGCGCGATGTCCAAGCTGGAGGTGGCCAAGACGCTCGCGGGCGCGCTCAGCTACCTGCTCGTGCGCCAGCAGGACGCGGCGGGCCTGGCCGTCATGGTGGGTGGCGCGTTCAAGGACGTGCCGCCCCGCGCGTCGGCCGGACACCTCAACGTGCTGCTGGACGCGCTGGAGCACACGGAAGCCAAGGGCCCCACGGACCTGGGCAGCGCGGCGGATCACCTCGCGGAGGTGCTGCCCCGGCGCTCCACCGTCATCGTGCTGTCGGACCTGCTGGATGAACGGCAGGAGGCGCTCAAGCGGGTGCTGGCCCTGCGGCAGCGCAAGAACGACGTGGCGGTGTTCCACCTGGTGGACCCCGCGGAGCTGACGTTCCCCTTCGACGACCCCACGCTCTTCCTGGACATGGAAGGCGAGGGCCGCATCGAGGTGAACCCGCGTGAAATCAAGCAGAGCTACCTGGAGGAGTTCGGCGCGTTCCTCGCGGACGTGAAGGCGAAGTGCGCCGAGGCCGACGTGGACTACGAGCTGGTGCGCACCGACGAGCGGCTGGATGAGGTGTTGCTGCGCTTCCTGGGACGCCGAGGGAGGCGCCGGTGACGTTCGGCAACCCGTGGTTCCTGCTGGGCGCGCTGGGTGCGCTCATCCCCGTGCTGGTGCACCTGTTCGACCGGCGCCGGCCGCGGGCGCATCCGTTCGGGCCGCTCGCGTTCGTGCTGCGCAGCCAGAAGCGCACCGCGAGCCGGCTCAAGTTGAAGCGGTTGCTGCTGTACACGCTGCGCACGCTCATCCTGCTGGCGATTCCCCTGGCGCTGGCGCGGCCGGAGTTCACCCGCGACGCGCAGGCGGCCACGGTGACGCGCGGGCCGGCCGCGACGGCGGTCATCCTGGATGCGTCGCTGTCCATGCGATGGTCGGACGGCACGTCGAACTTCGAGAAGGGCCGCGACGAAGCGCGCGACGCGCTCAAGGACCTGCTGCCGGAGGAGCCCGCGACGGTGATGGTGTGCACGGGTTCGCCGGAAGCCCCCCCACCGCCGGGCTTCGACCGGGCCCGGCTGCGCGGGCTGGTGGACGAGGCGAAGCCCACCTACGGCACGGCGGACCTGTCGCGCTGCCTGGACATGGCCGCTCGGGCGCTGGAGGAGAACCCGATGCCGGGCAAGCGCCTGGTGGTGGTCTCCGACATGACGGCCTCCGGCTTCCGGCTGGAAGCGCCGCCGCCCACGGTGAAGGGGCCCACGGGCGCGATGGTGAAACCGGAGGTCGTGCTGCGCGACGTGGCGTCCGGGCGCGAGTCGCTGGACAACCACGCGCTGGTGGACCTGCGGGTGGAGCCCGCGCTGCAGGCCGGGCCGCGCGCGTACCAGTTCACGTTCACGGTGCGGAACTTCGGGACGAAGCCGGCGAAGGACCTGGAGGCCGCGGTGCGCGTGGGTGAGTCCACGCTGGCCAAGGGCTTCGTGGACGTGCCCGCGGGTGGCACGACGCAGAAGACGCTGACGGTGCGCTTCCCGCAGGGTGGCACGGTGGTGGGCCAGGTGACGCTCGCGCAGGACTCGCTGGCGGAGGATGACCGGCGGGCCTTCGTGCTGCCGGTGCCGCGCGGGCTGAAGGCGCTGGTGGTGAATGGCTCGCCGCATGCGACGCGCTACCGGGACGAGGCCTTCTTCGTGGACGCGGCGCTCACGTCGCCGGGCTCTCCGGTGGACGTGGCGGTGCGCGACGCGGAGGTGGGGCTGCGCGAGGACTTCAGCGCGTATGACCTGGTGCTGCTGCTGAACGCGACGGCACCCTCCGAGGAGGAGGCGCAGAAGCTGGCGGCCTTCGTGGAGAACGGAGGCGGCCTCTTCGTGAGCGTGGGCGACCACGTGAACCCGGAGGCGTACAACCAGCGGCTGGGCACGCTCTTGCCGCGCCCGTTGCGCCTGGTGCGCACGAGCGCCGAGCGCGAGGACCCCGACGCGGAGACGAAGACGGCGAAGCTGGCGCAGGTGAAGGTGGACCATCCGCTGTTCGCGCCCTTCACGGGCCGCGCGGAGGAGGGGCTCATCGGGGCGCGCTTCTACAAGTACATGCTGCTGGAGGCGGACAGCCCGTCCGCGCCGGGCACGAGCCAGGTGCTGGCCACGTACGAGGACGGGGCGCCCGCGGTGGCTGTGGCGCGTCGGGGCAAGGGACGCGTGGCGCTGTTCACCAGCACGGTGGACCGCGACTGGAGCGACTTCGCCATCCGGACGAGCTTCCTGCCGCTGATGCAGCGCTTCGCCGCGTACCTCACGGGCTCGCTGGAGGAGCGCGAGGAGGTGCGCGTGCGCGTGGGCGAGACCGTGACGTTGCGCCCGGAGGGCACGCAGAAGGTGTCGGGCGTGCGCGCGCCGGATGGCAGTGAGGTGCCGGTGAAGGCGCAGCCGGACGGCTCGTTCGTGGCAGGGCCCACGGTGGAGCCGGGCGTGCACTCGGTGCTGGGCGCGGAGGGCAAGCCCGTGGCCGCGCTGGACTTCGCCGCCACGCTGGACCCAGCGGAGAGCGACCTGACCCGCGTACCGCAGGACACGCTGACGGCCTACTTTGGCGAGGACACGGTGAAGGCCTCCACGGGGGACGCGGACAAGCCCGCCGTGCCGCTGTGGACCTGGCTCATCCTGGCCGCGTGCCTGGCGTTCTTCTTCGAGGGCACGCTGCTCCGGAAGTAGCCCCGGCCGCCTCCCGCCCGACGCGGTCCCAACCGGTCCGACTGTCGGACCGGTTTCCACCGCTCGGCGGGAGCAGCCCCTGGCCACGGTCTTCAAACCTGTCCGACTGTCCGACCGGTCGCGCGGCCTCGATGGCTCGGCTTGCCCGAACAGCGGTCTTCCAAACCTGTCCGACCGGTTTCCGCGGCCAGGATGAAGCAGAGGCCCCGGCCGCAACCCTCCAAACCTGTCCGACTGTCGGACCGGTTCGCGCCGCCCGGAGGGCACGGAGGCCTCCCCGACCACGGCTCTCCAGACCTGTCCGACTATCCGACCGGTTCGCACCGCCCGGAGGGCACGGAGGCCTCCCCGACCACGGCTCTCCAGACCTGTCCGACCGTCCGACCGGTTCGCACCGCCCGGAGGGTGCGGAGGCTTCCCCGACGACGGCTCTCCAGACCTGTCCGACTGTCCGACCGGTTCGCACCGCCCGGAGGGTGCTGTGGCTTCCCCGACCACGCTTGTCCAAACTGGTCCGACTGTCGGACCGGTTTGTGCCGCCCAGCTGGACCCAAGGCCCTCCTGGCCACGGGCTTCAAGGCCTGTCCGACTGTCGGACAGGTTCGTGCGGCTCCCTGGCAAGCAGCCGACGTTCGGGGTGCGCACGAGGTGCCCCACGAGCGGCGGGCTCTGCCACACTGCGCGGCCGTGAGCCCTGCTTCCGCCCTCTACCGCGACTGCGCCCGCCTCTTCATGGTGGGCTTCCCTGGCACCCGCATCGACGCCGACCTCGCGGCGCTGATGGATGACGGCATCTATGGCGCCATCCTCTTCAAGCGCAACGTGGGCACCGCCGCGGAGACCGCGGCACTGTGCCGTGAGCTGAAGACACGCGCGGGCCGCCCCTTCATCCTCTCCGTGGACCAGGAGGGCGGCCGGGTGGCTCGTCTTCGCGGCGAACCCTTCACGTCCCTGCCGCCCATGCGCGAGCTGGGACAGCGCGGCGATGAAGCCCTCGCCGAGCGCGTGGGCCGACTCCTCGCGCACGAGCTGCGCGCCTTGGGGTTCGACTGGGACTTCGCGCCCGTGCTCGACGTGGACACCAACCCGGCCAACCCCGTGATTGGCGACCGCAGCTTCAGCCGCGACCCGGTGGAGGTAGGCCGGCTGGGCGTGGCGCTCGCCAGGGGGCTGGAGGCCGGCGGCGTGGCGTCCTGCGGGAAGCACTTCCCCGGGCACGGCGACACGACGACGGACAGCCACCTCACCCTGCCCCGGCTGCCGCATGACCTGGAGCGCCTGCGCCGCGTGGAGCTGGTGCCGTTCCAGGCCTTCGCGAAGGCGGGGCTCGCGTCCCTCATGACGGCGCACGTGCTGTTCGACGCACTGGAGCAGGGCGTCCCGGCGACCATGAGCCACCGCGCGCTGCACGACCTGCTGCGCAAGGAGCTGGGCTTCGACGGCGTCGTCGTCTCCGACGACCTGGAGATGAAGGCCATCGCGGACCACTACTCCGTGGCGGAGGCCGCGGTGCAGGGCACGCTCGCGGGCGTGGACCTGTTCCTCGTGTGCCACAAGGCGGACGTGCAGCGCACCGCCATCGAAGCGCTGGTGAAGGCGGTGGAGTCCGGCCGCGTCCCGCGCGAGCGCATCACCGAAGCGCACCGGCGCCTGGACGCGCTCGCCGCCCGCTTCGCGCACCCCGCCGAGGACCGGCTCGCCACGCTGGGCGACGCGGAGCACCGCTCGCTGGCAGAGGGCCTTGCCAGTGCCTTCACTGGCAAGGACCCCACGGAGGTCATGCTCGCGTCGCGCTAGTCGGGGGAGTGCCTGGAGCCCAGCTCCGAGCCCTGCCCCATGGGTCCCTGGAAGCGGTCCGCCCCGCCCCGGTCTCCGGGAACCGGCTCCTGGAGCGTGGTGAAGCCGGGCGCGCCAATCTGGTTCTGCAGGCCTTGGGCCCCGGCGGGCTGCGGTTTCAGCGGCGATCCCTTCGCGTCCGTGGGCGTGCTCGCGCCGGAGCCCCCCGTTCCCGGCGGCGCGGGCTGCTGCTCGTTGGCGACGCCTTCGTAGCTGCTCCCCGTACGCGGCAGGGGATTGTCGCGGTTGCAGCCGGGGCCGACCAGCGCGGCCGTCGCGGCGCATACGGCCACCAGCGTCCAGTGATGAAGTCTCTTTGAGTGCATGGCCTGCTCCTTCCGGAAGCCGTCACGGCCTCGACAGAAGGAGTGGCCACCCCGGCGCCCCACCGGGAGTGGCGGAGCCGGAGCACGGACGCCTGCCGGCACGCTGGCCAGCGGGCGCCCCTTGGACCGCCGTACAACTACCGGTCGCGCAGGTAGATGGGCGGGCTGACGTAGCTGTAGGGCACCTCGAAGCCGCGCGTGCCCTCGTTCGCGGTGGAGACATTCCAGCCGCCCAGCCCCTGGGCCGCGGGCGAGTAGGTCGCCCCGCCCTGCACGCCGTAGCGGTGCGCCATCATGCCGCCCGCGTCGTCCCACTTGGAGTTGTTGGACTGGCCCTCGTTGGCCTTCGTGCGCGGGTCGATGCTGGAGCCAATCTTCCCGATGGTCTGGTTGTAGCCCCGGTCCACCGTCAGCACGTGACGGGGCAGCTTCGCGGCCGCGTCGCCGTGGTGCGCGTCAGCGGGGTTCTCATGCCCCTGCTGCTCGGCCACGTTGTAGACGGCCTCCGGCTGCGCCCCACGCTGCGCGAAGGCATTGCCCCGCGACTCATCCGGCTGCTTGCCGCCGGTCTCCGGCAGCCCGCCACAGGCCGTGCCCAGGAGCACGCCCGCCGTCAGCGCCGCCGCTCCCATCCACCGCTGAATGCCTCGCTCGCGCATGTTCATCGTCTCCGCCATCCCCGAGGAATGGTCATGCCGTCCTCGCCAACCACCGGGCATCCACCCGGGGGCTGGCCCTGCCGGCCGCCCGCTGTCCGGCCCTCAAGGCCGACGGGGCTTCATCGTGAACGGCCAGCCCCGCCCGGGGAGAGAGGAGCCAGCCACGGGCGCAGGCATACACGGTCCCGGCCTCCCTGTCCCGCCAGGAGTGCACCGGCGCCCGCCACCCCACGCCCGCTCAGGCGCGAGCACCCTTGCGGGCCGCGGCCTTCGCCGCCGGGGCCTTCTTCGCCGCCGGTTTCTTGACAGCCGCCGGCTTCGCCTCCGCCGACGGAGCCTTCTTCGCCGCGCGGGCCTTCGGAGCCGGAGCGTCCGCCGGAGCCCTGGCCGGAGCCGCATCGGAGGCTCCGCCCTGGAGCGTGGACAGGACCTCCGCGACGTGGCCGGCCACCTTCACCTTGGGCCACACGCGGACGACCTTGCCATCCGGGCCAATGAGGAAGGTCGCGCGGATGAGGCCCATGAACTTGCGGCCGTAGAGGGACTTCTCCCCCCACACCCCGTACGCGTCCGCCAGCGCGTGGTCCGGGTCCGCCAGGAGCGAGAACGGCAGCCCCTGTTTCGTGGCGAACTTCTGGTGGGAGGCGACGCTGTCCGGCGACACGCCCAGCACCACCGCGCCGGCCTTCACCAGCGCGGAGTGCTCGTCGCGGAAGTCGCACGCCTCCGTGGTGCAGCCGGGGGTCGCGTCCTTCGGGTAGAAGTAGAGGACGACGTGCCGCCCCTTGAACTGCGAGAGGGAGACGGTGGCGCCGCTCTGGTCGGGGAGCGAGAAGCCGGGGGCCTTGTCACCTGCTTGGGGCATGGGCATGTGTCGGCTCCATACCCAGACCCCGCAGGCTTCTCAACTCCACGCGCGCTTCAGCGGGCTCAGCGCGCGCCTTCGGCCGGCGGATGCACTTCCTCGCCCGGCGGATGGTCGTTGGCCTCCAGCCGGACCAGCTCCGCCTGGCAGGACTCCAGCACCTTGCGCAGCATGTTGCGCGTCGCGTCCGTGTGGGCCTCGCCCATCTTCTTCGCGAGCGATTCACACGCGGCGCGCTTGGCCTCCACGTCGCTGGCGCCCTGGCCCGTGGCACCGGGGCGGGCCAGGGGGCGCGGCGGGACCTTCTCGCGGGCGGCCTTCAGCGCGGCCAGCCGCTTCTCGGCCTCCGGGCGGGCCTTGGAGTCCTTGGGGACGGCCTCGAACTGGGCGGCGACCTCCGTCCAGGCCGGGTCCTGCGCGGACAGGTTCTGGTTGATCAGCTCCTGGTAGCGGCCCTCGGCCTTCTGCAGCTGCTCCGGACCGGGGTCGGTGGAGCAGCCCGACAGGGCGAGCAGACCCGCCAACAGCAGCGCGGCGGAATGTCGGGGATGAGCAATGCGCATGGTGTGGGGCTTCCTCCTGCTGGCCACCCGGTTAAACCACGGCTAGGGTGCGCCGTCGTGGCTCCCATCCTGCTCGCCTTCCTGCTCGGCCTGACCCAAGGTCTGCTCCACGCCCTGGGGCCGGACCATTGCGCGGCCATGGCCACGCTCGGAACCCTGGGCGGGGGCCGGCGCCGCGTCGCGCTGAAGACGGCGCTGCGCTTCGCCCTGGGCCACGCGGCCATGCTGGGCGGCATCGCGGCGGTCTGCCTCTTCGCGGGCGTGGGCCTGTCGGAGACCTTCGAGCGGTGGGCGGAGGTGTTCGGCGGCGCGGTGCTGGTGGCGCTGGCCGTCACCGCCCTCATCTTCCCGCACAGCCTGGACCACGGCCACCCGCACCTGCCCGGCCACGACCGCGAGCCGCACGAGCACGTGCACACCGTGAGCACCGCCGCGGGCGCCTTCATGGCCGTGAGCGGCGTGCGGTCGCTGCTCATCGCGCTGCCCCCGCTGCTGGTGGGCGGCAGCATGAGCCTGTCCGCGTGGACGTACCTGCCCGGCTTCGCGCTGGGCATCCTCATCGGCATGGGCGCGGTGGGGCTGCTGTTCGCCGAAGGGCTGTCGCGCGCCAACGCGCGCATCAGCCTGTGGATCCAGCGCGGCGTGGCGCTGGGCTCCGGCGCGCTGGGCCTGTTCTGGATTGGCTCGCGGCTGGGCTGAAGTGACGCGGGGGGCACCCGGAGGCCGGGCGCCCACTCCCGCCGCACCGGACCGCTACGAGCGCTTGTCCAGGATGCCCAACGCCATCATCGACACCAGGAAGCCGTAGACGACGTGCTCCGGGCGGTTGGCGAACGCGAGCAGCTCCGCCACCACACGGTTGCCGTCGATCTTCGGTAGCAGCTCCGCCTCCCAGCGCTCCAGCTCCACCTCGTTGAGGCCGTAGGCGGGGGCGACGGCGGGGATGAGCCGGTCCTCCGGCTGGAGCAGGCGGCGCAGGCGCTCCGGCTTGTAGAGCTTCTTGATGCCCCGGACGATGAGGTTGGCCGGGTGCACGTCCAGCTTGATGGACTCCGCGGAGGCCTTCTCCTTGAAGCTCATCACGTACGTGCCCTCCTCCCAGGAGAAGAGCGAGTAGATGATGGCCTTCACCTGCTGGCCCACGTAGTACAGCCGCTCCGTGTCCTTGAGCAGGGCGCGCTCCACCAGCACGTCGCCGGTGCGGCGGTGGCTCTGCGCGGCGACGGCGGACGCGTCCTGGAGCTGCTCGGGTTTGATCTTCCCCACGCGCACCAGGAACTGCCCGAAGCGGTCCGCCAGCAGGTTGGAGAGCGCGAACACCGGGGTGCCGTTCTCGAAGTAGACGACCTTCTTCACCTTGCCGCGCTGCACGCCCAGTTCGCCCGTCTCGCGCGACAGGTAGAAGGCGGTGAGCAGCGAGGGCAGGTTGTCCTTCAGCTCTCCGCGGCGGCTGCCCGGCGAGCCCGCGCCCACCGGCAGCGGATCCGGCGGACGGCCCGGCGTGGGGGCCCGCACCTGGGTGGAGGGCACCTTCTGCATGGGCGTGGCGGTGAGGTTGGCGCCGCGGATTTCGGCCGTGAGGTTGCCGCCGCCGGTGACCTTGATGCGGCCGGTCAGCTCCATGGCGTCCTGCGGGCCCTCCTCCTCCACGTCGATGTCCAGCTCCACCTCGAAGGCGTCCTGCATGGAGGTGGCGGGGACCTTCTTCTCCGCGGGCAGCACCTTGGCCACCGCTTCCAGCAGCTTCTGGGCCTCGAAGGGTTTCTCGAAGTAGCCGGCGGCCTGGTACTTCTGGCGCGCTTCGGTGGCGTGCTTGCCGCCCTTGAAGACGCCGGTGATGAAGAGCAACGGCAGCTGGGGGTTGTCCTTCCGGAGCGTGTCCGCCAGGTGGTAACCCATCATGTCCGGCAGCAGGATGTCCAAGACAGCACAGCCGGGCGGCTGGGCGCGGGCGGCCTCGATGGCCTGCTTGCCACGGCTGGCGCCCACCACCTCGTACCCGGCGTCCTCGAACAGCTGCGTGAGGAGGGAGAGGAGCTCCTGGTTGTCGTCCACGACGAGGATTCGAGGCGCCATCGCGGGGGGACCGTAGCAGATTCGGGCGCCTGGGCGGCCAGCGTTTCCAGGGAACACCGGAAGGCCGCCCCCCTTCACCGGGAGGCCGCCCCCTTCAGAGGATGGATGCAAGCGCCCCGCTGGGGCGTTAGGGTGGCGCCCGCCTCATGTCCTCCCTCTTCTCCCGCATCCGCCCGGCAGGGCTCCTGGCCGGATTCCTCCTGTTCTCCCCCTTGGTGGCGCTGGGCCAGGAAGGCCAGCCGCAGGACGCGGGCCAGCCGGACGATCCCAACTCCCCCGAAGGGGACGACAACACCGGGCGTGTGCCCACCGACTGCCGCAGCACCAGTGACTGCGCGCCGCGCTTCAGCTGCAACTCGGGCAAGTGCAAGTACACGGGCATCCGCCAGGCGGAGACGCAGGGCTGCCTGCTGGGCCCGCAGGCGGCGCTGGTGATCCTGGGCGTGGCCGCCGTGGCGGGCTCGCGGCGCCGCCGGTAGCAATCAGGCGCACCCCCCCATTCCAAGGAGCGACGCGCGATGCGGCTGGGCCTCAAGGCGGACAACCTCCTGGAGCGGGTGGCGGACTTCCTCAACCTGGCGCCGCAGCCGCTGGCGCACGCCTTCTTCGGGATGATGGCGTCGCGCACGCTGATGGCCGGCGCGCGGCTGGGCGTCTACGCGGCGCTGGCGGACGGCGCGGCGACGGCGGAGGCGCTGGCGGCGCGGCTGAAGACGAGCACGGAAGGCATGCGGGCGCTGCTGGAAGCGCTCATCGCCTGCGAGGTGGTGGAACTGCACCGGGGCCGCTTCCGGCTGGCGCCGCGGGCGCGGCGGTGGCTGGACCCGCGCTCGCCGCAGGCCATCACGGCGTTCCTGGAGTTCAACTACGCGCAGTGGGACTGGTGGGGGCAGCTGGAGAACGCGGTGAAGAGCGGGCAGTCGGTGGACATCCACCAGTTCGCTCCGGACGACCCGCGCTGGCGCGACTACATCCAGGCCATGTACCAGCTGGCGCGGCTGGCCTCGCCGGAGGTGGCGGCGGCCATTCCCCTGCCCCGGGGAGCGCGGCACCTGCTGGACCTGGGCGGCGCGCACGGCTGGTACGCGGCGGAGCTGTGCCGGGCGCACCGGGGGCTGAAGGCCACGGTGGTGGACCTGGAGGGCAGCGTGCGCGTGGGGCGGGACATCATCGCCCAGGCGGGGCTGTCGCACCGGGTGACGCACAAGGAAGGGGACGTGCTGCACGCGGAGCTGGGCGGGCCGTATGACGGCGTGCTGCTGTTCCAGGTGATGCACCACCTGACGCCCGCGCAGAACGTGGCGCTCTTGAGGCGCGTGCGAGGGGCCATGGCGTCGCGGGGCACGCTGGCGGTGCTGGAGTACCTGCGCGAGGAGCGGGAGACGCAGAGCACGTCCGCGCCACTCATCGGGCTGCACTACTTCCTCACGTCCGGGGCGGCGTCGTACACGCCCGCGGAGGTGGAGGGCTTCCTGGATGACGCGGGTTTCCGGGTGCAGAGCACGCGGCCCATCCGGCATCTGCCATTGCAGACGTTGATCATCGCGCAGCCGGAGTAGCGGGCGCGGTGCCGCCTGCTTGTCAGACGGTGCTGCTAACCCCACACTCCGGGCATGGCCTATGGCGCGAAACCACTCGAAGGTCCGGCGACCTTCGCTGACATCGAGGCCCTGCCCGAGGGCGTGGTGGGCGAGATCATCGATGGGACGCTGTATACGCAGGCACGGCCGCGCGCCGCGCATGGCTATTTCGAACTGAGGCTCTTCCGGGAGTTGGATGAGCCTTTCCAATTGGGCGGGGAAGGACCGGGCGGCTGGTGGCTCATGACCGAGCCCGGCATCCGGGTGGGTGGCTCTCCGGAGTTCATCCCGGACCTCGCGGGCTGGAGGCGCGAACGGGTGCCCCTGATGCCCCAGGGCCAGTGGACGGATGTTCCCGACTGGGCGTGTGAAATCCTGTCACCGTCCACGCGGGCCTACGACACACGCATCAAGCGGCCGTTCTACGCACGCATCGGAATCAAGCACCTGTGGTTCGTGGACCTGGACGCGCGCACGCTCACCGTGAGCGAGCTGCACGACGGGCGCTGGGTGGAGATGGGTGTGTACGGCGAGGAAGACGACCTCATCCGCGCTCCGCCCTTCGAGGAGCGGGACCTGCGGCTCGGTTGGCTCTGGAAGTCGCTTCCGCCTCCGGGCTAACGCGGCTTCGGCTTGGACACGGCCCTGGGCTTCGGCCTGCGGGCCGTCCGCTCGCGCTCCACCTGCATCTGGCGTGCGACGACCTCGTGGTGGAACTTCGCGAAGTTCACGGGCTCCAGCAGACGCCGGCCCGGGTTCGGACCGGCGTGTTCGAGGATGGCGTCCAGCGCGGAGAGCGCTTCCGGCAGGAACTCCTCCCGGAGCAGCACGATGGCCCGGCCCATGAGCGCGGTGGAGACCAGGGCTCGCAGCCGCGGATCCGGGTCCTCGCAGTAGCGCACGTCCACCTCGTCGAACGCTTCCAGCGCTTCATCCACGTGCCCCAGTCCCTGGAGCGCGATGGCCCGCTGCAACAGCGCCACTGCCGTCTGCTCCACCAGGAACGGATCCGCCTTTCCGTCGTACTCCTTCAGGAGCGCCTCGGACAGGCTCAGCGATTCCTCGAACCGCTCCGCCTGGTTGTGGGCGGCGAGCACCGCCGTCCGCGCCATCTCCACCGGGACGCGCAGGTCGGGCCGCTGCGCGGACGCCCCGAAGCGGCTCAGCATCCGCTCCAGCCAGTTGCTGCACATGGGCTCCTGGTTCATCTCCAGGAGCACGCGGGCCCGGTACAACATCCCCCACGCGACGCCCTCCCACAGCTCGGGCTTGCGGGGACTCCAGAAGCGGCGCTCCACCTCGTCGAAGTGGACGAGCGCCTCCTGGAACATTCCCTGCTCCGCGATGGCCGCGCCCCGCTGGCTCAACGCCCGCGCCACCTGGAGCTGGAGCGCCGGCGACTTCGACAGCGTGAAGCGCCGGTACACGGCGTCACAGAGCGGGATCGCCTCCTCGAGCTCTCCCACGCGCATGTGCGAGCGCGCCCGGTCCATCATCGCCTTCGCCTCCACCTCCGGAGGCACCGCCCCCTCAGCGTCCGGCATCGGTCCGCCCGTCATTCCCCGGCGTCAGCGGCGGCACGTCCCGGCCCTCGCCGAAGCCGAGCGCCCAGAAGCGCGGCCGCACCTCCTCCTTCAGCAAGAGCCGCAGCAGCAGGTACTTCGCTTCGTCCTGGCCGTCCCACGCCATGGGGAAGGTGCCGTAGTGCATCGCCACCGACGTGCCCGAGCGCAGCACGCGGTGCGCCTGGAGCGCGTCCTCCGGCCCCATGTGCACCGGGTGCAGGACGCGCGGGCGGAACGCGCCGATGGGCAGCACCGACAGGCGCATGGGCCCGAAGCGCTCCGCGATGCGGTCGAAGTGCGGCCCCAGCCCCGTGTCGCCCGCGAAGAGCACCGGCCCGCCGGACGTCTCCAGCACGTAGCCCGCCCACAGCGTCTCCTCCTGGTCCGTCAGCCCCCGGTTCGAGCGGTGCTGCGCGGGCACCGCCCACACCTTCAACCCCGGCGGCCCGCCCTTCGCGGACTGCCACCAGTCCAGCTCCTCCACGCGCTGGAAGCCCTCGTCCATGAGCAGCTCGCGGTTGCCCAGGCCCACGATGAAGAGCGGATGGTGCGCGGCCTCCAGCCGCCGCAGCGTGGGCAGGTCCATGTGGTCGTAGTGGTTGTGGCTCACCACCACGACGTCGATGGGCGGCAGGTCCTCGAAGCGGATGCCCGGGGGCCGCACGCGCCTGGGGCCCAAGAAGGACACGGGGCTCGCCCGCTCCGAATAGATGGGGTCCGTCAGCACGTTCACGCCGTCCGCCTGGAGCAGCACCGTGGCGTGGTTGATGAACGTCACGCGCAGCTCACCCGCGCCCACGCGCTCCGGCGGCTTCGGGCCGGCGGGCTCCTCCACGTAGTCGCGCCACGGGCC
Source organism: Corallococcus exercitus (assembly GCF_003611585.1). GTDB lineage: Bacteria > Myxococcota > Myxococcia > Myxococcales > Myxococcaceae > Corallococcus > Corallococcus exercitus. The sequence continues at coordinate 14,301 of NZ_RAVW01000123.1, forward strand.
GCGCGTCTCCTCCATCACGGCCGCCACCAGCGTGAGCGGGGACAGCTTCGGCGCGTTGCCCAGGTTCTGGAACGACTCGCCGTCGAAGTGATCCGTCACCGGGCCCCGGTGCACGGTGCCGGCGAAGCAGCCCGTGAGCAGCGACAGGGCCAGCGCGGGCCACAGCCGCGTCACTTGATGACGATGGTCCAGTCGCATTCGAAGGGCTCTCCGTCGAGGGTGGGCAGCACGTAGCGAGAAGCCTGGATGCGGGTGAGCGCCTGCGCCAGCAGGTCCGGGGGCAGGTTCGCCTCCCGCACCTCGCAGCGCTGGGGCACGCCGCCCTCCACCAGCCGGCACGTCACGCGCACGTGGTGCTTGCGGCCCTCGCGCCAGCGCTCGAAGGCCTCCTGGAACACCGGGTCGTCCGGCGGGCCGCCGCGCACGCGCCGGGGCTCCTTCACGTGCTGGGACAGCCAGGAGCAGGCGTCCTTCACCTGCCCGTCACACGCCTTGCCCATCAGCGACAGCGCGCGCAGCCGCTCCGGGCCTTGCGCGTTCGCGGCCAGCAGGGTGAGCGCCTGGTCGAAGCAGGTCTTCGCCGTGCGCACCGTGCAGTCGTCGGTGGTGGCGGGCGGAGTGCCCGCGGCGAAGGCGCCCACGGGCGCGGGGCGCATCAGGTCCTCCGCCACGCGTGCGGGGTCGCTGCGCCGCGGCCCGCATGCGGACGCGGCGCCCAGCAGCACCAGCGGGAGGAGGAGGGAACGCCAGGTCATGGCGCCATCGTAGACGGCCCGCGCCCGGGAAGGGATGTCAGTGGAACCAGGGGCGCCAGTTCCAGCCGAGCCCTTGGGCTTTCAAGGCGAAGGCCTGGAGCGGTCAGCGGCGGTGCACGGCGTCGAGCACCCGGGCCAGGGTGCGCGTTCCGGCGCGGAGGGCGTCCGGGCGTACGCCGCCGAAGCCGAAGACGAGGCCGGACTCCCGGCGCCGGCCGAGGAAGTAATCCGACAGGGCGGCGACCTCTACGCCCTTCCTGGCTGCTTCGTCGCGGACGAGCAGGTCGGACAGCGGCGCCGCGAGCGACGCGCACACCTGCATGCCGGTGTCACAGGGCCGCGGCGTGAGGACGCCCGAGCAGTCAGCGCGCAGGGCTTCGAGCAGGGCTTCGCCGCGCTCACGGTAGGCCGCGCGCATCCGGCGCAGGTGGCGGGCGAAGTGCCCCTCCGCGAGGAACACGGCGAGCGCGGCCTGCTCCAGCGTGGAGGCCGGTGCGGACGCGGCGGCGCGGGCCGCGGAGATGACGTCCACCAGCGAGGGCGGCGCGATGAAGAAGCCCAGGCGCAGGCCGGGGAACATCGACTTGCTGAACGTGCCCACGTAGACCACGCAGCCGGCGTCATCGAGTCCCTGGAGCGCGGTGAGGGGACGGCCCCGGTGGCGGAACTCGCTGTCGTAGTCGTCCTCGATGATCAGCGAGCGAGTGCGTTCGGCCCACTGGAGCAGCGCCATCCGCCGCGCCAGGCTCAGCGTGGCACCCAGGGGATACTGGTGCGAAGGCGCCACCAGCACGACACGGGCCCTGGGAGCACGAGCGATGCCCGCTCCCACGTCGAGCCCTTCCGCGTCCACGGGGACGGGCACGGGGCGGCCTCCCGCGGCGAGCACGGCGCGACGCGCACCGGGATAGCCGGGGTCCTCCACCCAGACGGAGTCCCCCAGGTCGAGCGCGAGCCGGAGGATTTCATCGAAGGCCTGCTGGGTGCCCGCGGTGACGAAGACCTGTTCCGGAACGCAGCGCACGCCGCGCGACGAGGACACATGGGTGGCGATGGCGTCGCGTAGCGGTGCATGGCCCGAAGGGTCGCCGCCGTCGAGCAGGCCCGTGCTCGCGCGAGCATGGGCGCGAGCCACCGTGCGGGCCCAGAGCGCGGTCGGGAACAGGTCGAGCGCGGGCACACCGGGCCGGAAGGCACGAGGCGCCGAGCCCAGACGCGGAGCGCCGACGGGGGCAGGCTTCAGCGCGCGTGCGGAGGCACCAAGCCGGGGTCCGCGAGATGAACGGGGCGCGGCGCTCCGACTCCGGTCTTCGGGGAGGTTGGGCAGTTCGGGCGCGACGCGCGTGCAGGAGCCCGCACGGGTCACGAGGTAGCCCTCCGCCGTCAGCGCCTCCAGGGCCTGGAGGACGGTGCTCCGGGCCACGTCCAGCTCGGAGGCGAACTGGCGGGAGGAGGGAATCCGCAGGCCAGGCGCCAGCGCACCCGCGAGGATCCGCGCGCGGATGCCTTCAAAAATCTGCTCGTGGAGCGGCGTGGGACTGCGTGAATCGAGCCGCAGGAGGAGCGAGGACGCGACGCCGGTGGAGGTCTTCAACTGGTATGGCCGATTCTGGCGAAAGTGGTCTTCATGACCCTACCAGTTCCCTGCCAAGGATGGCCTCCGCCCCCGCACCCCGGAAGGCCGCATGCCGTCCCAGTCCGCCTGCTGCTCGGTCCTCGAGCTGCGCCAGTACACGCTGCATCCCGGTCAGCGCGAGGTCCTCCTCTCGCTCTTTGAACGGGCGTTCGTCGAGTCGCAGGAAGCCACCGGGATGCACCTCATCGGTCAGTTCCGCGACGAGGACCGGCCGGACCGGTTCGTGTGGATGCGAGGCTTCCGCGACATGGCGTCACGGCGCGACGCCCTGAGCGCGTTCTACGGCGGCCCGGTGTGGAAGGAGCACCGCGACGCGGCGAACGCGACCATGCTGGACTCCGACAACGTCCTCCTCCTGCGACCCGTGCGGCCGGACATAGGGCTCGTGCATCCCGGCACGCCTCGGCCACCACCCGGCGCGGTGGCTCGGCCCGACTCCCGGGTCGAGGTGACGCTCTGCTACCTGAAGGCCCCGGCCGATGAAGCCCTCACGGCCTCCTTCGAGCAGCACGTGCGCCCCGTGCTCGAGGAGCTGGGCGCCACGCCCCGAGCCCTGTTCCAGACCGAGTCCGCGGAGAACACCTTCCCTGCCCTGCCCGTGCGCGGGGGTGAGCAGGTCTTCGCCTGGCTCACCGTGTTCCCGGATGCCGGGCAGCACCGCGAGCACCTTCGACGCAGGGCCGCTTCGAAGGCCTGGGTGGAACCGCTCCAGCCGTGGCTGCACGCGCCGCCCGAACACCTGACGCTGTCCCCCACCGCACGGTCCGAGCTGCGCTGACCGTCCCCAGAAAGGACCTGATCCATGAAACCCCTTCCCCCCCTGCCCACGGGCGACGTGCACGACTTCGACTTCCTCATGGGCGAGTGGACGTGCGTGAACCGGAAGCTCAAGCAACGGCTGGCGGGCAGTGACGACTGGGACGTGTTCACGTCGAGGATGCGCTGCCAGCCCCACCTGGGCGGCCTGTCCAACGTCGAGGAGACCGTCTTCGAGCGGGGCTTCTCCGGCATGGCGCTGCGCCTGTTCGACGCGCGGGAGCGCCGCTGGTCCATCCACTGGATCGACAGCCGCCACGCGGTGCTCCAGCCTCCCGTGCACGGAGGCTTCACGGGCGACCACGGCCGCTTCTACGGCGAGGACACCGAAGGAGGCCGCCCTGTCCAGGTCGTGTTCCACTGGACCCGCCAGGGCAGCGACCGGGCCCGGTGGGAACAGGCCTTCTCCCTCGACGGAGAGACCTGGGAGACCAACTGGGTGATGGAGTTCACCCGGGCGGGTTAGGGTGAGGCTGCACTCCCCGAGCCTTGCCCTTGACCACTCAACCTACGCTCACGTCACGCTCGTTCTATGCAGCCTTTGTCTCTGAGTTTTTAGAGGCGGACGACGATCAAATCATCGGGAAGCTCTCCAGGCATCATGTCGCGCTTCATGAGGCGGCAGAGGGCGAGCAGATTCGTGCCTGGGAGCGCGAGCTGAAGATTCTTCGCACAGCGTTTCAGGTCGTAGGCGAAAAGTGTGCGACCTGGTCAATCCTGCTTGAGGTATCCCTCCACCGACTGGGAAAGCGGCTCGACGCTGTCGTCTTGTCGCCCGGCGTCGTAAGCGTGGTGGAGTTCAAGGTAGGAGCCTCCCGCTACGATTCAGCCGCTTGGCTCCAAACTGAGAGCTATGCCCACGCGCTTCGAGACTTCCATCAGGCGTCTCAAACACGTGTCATCGTTCCCATTCTCTGCGCGGAGAAGGGACCGGACCGTCCCATCCGAGTACGCACCTTTGAAGGCATCGCGGATCTCATCGAGACAAACGCCCGCACCCTGGCAGTAGGGCTAGATGCTGCAGCCCAGTTGGGGCATGGCTCGAATGAAGTGCAAAATTGGAGAGAGTTTGACGAATCGCCTTACCGTCCAACTCCCACCATCATTGATGCGGCTCGCGCCATCTATGCCGGTCATCAAATCGCAGAAATTGGCAGAGGCGACGCATCTGATGAAGCTCTCCAGCGAACCGCTTCGGCCCTAAAGGCAGCGGTTCGAGACGCCGAAAGCCGACGAGAGAAGACGGTCTGCTTCGTGACCGGTGCACCAGGAGCAGGCAAAACCCTTCTGGGACTGGACCTGGCGCTGACACGTACCCATGGCGCAGCTCCCGCCGTGTTGCTATCTGGCAATCGCCCGCTTGTGCATGTTCTCACCGAGGCGCTTGCAACCGACTCGGCGGCACGAACCCAGATGTCGAAGGAAAAGGCCAGGCAGCAGGCGGATGCCGCCATCCAAAACTTACTGGGCTACCTCAAGCAGTACACCACAGGCGAAGTGCCACCTGAGCACGTGATTGTCTTCGACGAGGCACAGCGAGCCTGGGACGCGCAGGTAGGCGAGAAGTTGTTGGGCCGTCCACAGTCTGAGCCTGAAATTTTCCTCGATATCCTGAACCGCCTTCCTTGGGCATGTCTGGTCTGCTTGGTGGGGCCCGGACAGGAAATCAACCGCGGAGAGGGTGGGTTGGCACTCTGGGGCGCAGCGCTTGCGAAGGCTGTAGCTCGAGGGCAACCCTGGCGCGTGTTGGCAGCACCGCAAGCGCTCCGCGGTGGGCCTGCCGTTGCAGGCCCAGGCTTGCTACCTACGGAAGGAATCGCATCCTTTCCAGTACATGAGGAGCCACGCTTTCATCTCACCAATTCACTTCGAGCCTTTCGCAATGAGCGGCAAGTCCAGTGGGTTGCCAAGCTACTGGAGGGCAACCTACAGGGGGCCCGTAACGTCGCAGCGGAAATGGCAGTGCCACCAGCCTTGCTCAGCCGTGACCTGTCGGAAACAAAGGCGTGGCTGCGGCAATACCGCCGAGGGGGACGCTCCACTGGGCTTCTTGCTAGCTCCGGCGCGGTTCGGTTGGTCGCAGATGGAGTGCCTCCGGCTCCTCGCTCGAACGAACTCGATGCTATTGGGCATTGGTTCCTGAAGCCTTTTACGGACTACCGCAGCGCTGGCGCATTGGAGACGCCGCTCAGTGAGTTTGGCTGCCAAGGCCTGGAAGTTGACTATGTGGGCCTGTGCTGGGGCGGCGACTTGCTGTGGGGAGAAACCGGTTGGATGGCAAGGCGGATGCGAGCCCCCCGGTGGCAGAAGGTTGCTGATGCTGAGCACCAACGATTTCGCGTCAACAGCTATCGCGTACTCCTCACTCGGGCCCGGGCTGGAACCGTGATCTACGTGCCGCAGGGAGCGGACGAAGACCCCACTCGTAATCCAAGTGATTTGGACAGCGTGGCGGATGCGCTCATGCGAGCGGGATGTCAGCCGCTTACAGGGATTCCAACTCCCCTCCGTGTAGAGGAGTAGGTAGCCTGCGCAGCTTCTCTCCCACCTCCAGCCCTAGACCTCTCACCTGCGCGTCCGGTTGAATGCGCGCGCCGTCCACCCTGTCCCGGGGGTCCCATCCCATGCGCCGCCTGCTCGCCGTCCTTCCGCTGCTCACCCTGGTCGGCTGTTCCTACGTGGGCATCACCTCTCCTCCGGGGAGCCGGCTCGCCGGGAACTCCTCCTCGCGGCCCCCCGTCATCCGGGTGGGCAAGTCGGAGTCGGAGCCCCTCAAGTCGCCAGAGACCAAGGAGCCGGCTTCGTCCAAGGAAGCCTCCACCGCCGAGGCCTCCGACGCTCCCGGCGCGACGCAGTAACGCGCACGCGGGATTGTGAACGGACCGGCGCGGATCCGGTTCGACAGGCCTTGGCGCCTCGGGAACCATCCGCGCTCCGCCGCCCGCCACCTGAAGGTGGGCCGTGCTCCGGAGCCGCCCGATGAAGCCCCACGTCATCTGCCACATGCTCTCGTCCATCGATGGGCGCATCGTCGTCAAGCACTGGCCCGACCCGCAGTCGATGCGCGGTGAATACGAGCGCACCGCCGACACGTTCGACGCGGACGCGTGGATGTGCGGCCGCATCACCATGGAGGACTTCGCCGCGGAAGGGGACGTGCACAAGCCGACCCCCGCGGCTCCCCTGCCCCGCACGGACTTCGTCGCTCGCAAGGCCGAGTCCTACGCCATTGCCCTGGATGCGCACGGCAAGCTGAGCTGGGAGTCCGGCGCCATCGACGATGATCACCTCGTCGTCGTGCTCACCGAGTCCGTCCCCGACGCGCACCTCGCCCACCTGCGCGAGCGCGGCGTCTCCTATGTCTTCGGCGGCAAACAGGACATCGACTTCGCCCGCGTGCTGGAGACGCTCGGAAACACGTTCGGCATCAAGACCGTGCTGCTGGAGGGCGGGGGCGGCATCAACGGCTCCTTCCTCGCCGCGGGCCTCATCGACGAGGTGAGCCTCCTCGTGCACCCCACCGCCGACGGCCTGCCCGGCACGCCCACCCTGTTCGACCGACCCCAGGGCTCCACCGGCATGGGCGCCGCGCTGGAGCTCACCCACGTGGAGCGCCGGGACTCCGGCATCGTGTGGCTCAGGTACCGCGTGCGCCGCTGAGCCTCGCTGGCTGCACGCGCCGCGGCGCTCAGGAGGCCGCTCGCGGGTGCGGCCTCCGGCGGAATGCTCAGGCGGACGGCGGAGCGCGCAGCAGCGTCGCGGCCTCGTAGAGGCTCTGCTGCTGGAAGACACCCGCGGCGGACGTGTCCTTCTCCAGCTTGTCCTGCACGCTCTTGGGCAGCTGCGCGTAGAGGTCCTGGCCCAGCAGCCCTTCCAGCTGGTCCACCGGCACGCGTGACTCCTGGAGCAGCGGGAGGATGTCGTCCTTCTTGGAGGGGCCGTCCTTCAGGTTCGGCACCATGTACGCGAACATCGACAGGTTGCCGTTGGGCAGCTCCAGCAGCACCGTCTTGAAGTTGTGCGTGGGGACCGCGATGCGCCGGTCGTCCTTCGAGCCCGTCGTCTGGAGGGACTCGGGCGGCAGCGGCTTGCCCTTGTCGTCCAGGTACAGGTTGCCCGTGACGATGTAGGCCTTGCCGCCGGTCTCCTTCACCATCTCCGACACGCCGCGCTCCAGCGTGCGCCACACCTGCTGGTTGTGGTTGCCGTACTGGGGCGCGATGTTGCTCATGTAGTGGCTCTCGTCCATCGCCGCCTGCGTGGGCGAGTCCTCGGCCGGCTTCATGTGTCCCCGGTCGAAGCCGGTGTTGTTGTAGTCGGAGTCCACCACGGAGCCGGGGGGCAGCTCCGGGTCGCGCACGAAGGTGCTCTCCAGCCGGCTGACGTCCGCGGGCGTCTCCTTCACGTCCGCCGCGGACAGCAGGTAGCTCACGAACGTGGGCACGTTCTTGTCCGTGTCCAGCAGCGTGCGCGAGTACTCCTTCACCATGCTCAGCCCGGGCGTCGCGCCTTCCGCGCCCACGGCCTGGAGCGGATCCACCTCGCCGGCCACTTCCGCCACGCGGCTCTGGAAGGTGGCCATCTGCTGGTCCGGCACCCACTGCGTGTTCGCGGCGGTGCCCGTGCCCTTGGCCTGGTTCGCCTTGGACGCGTTGATGTAGGCCGTCAGCTCGTCCGCGGAGAGCTGCCCGTCGCCGTTGCCGCCCAGGAGATCCGCGCGCTTCGCCACGGACTGCTGCCAGGGGCTTTCGAAGCTGTCCACCTTCGCGGACTGCGCGCCCCCGGCGAGCTTCGCGTCGAGCGCCGCGCGCTGCTGCTGAAGCGCCGTGGACGTGAGGAACTGCGCGTCCGTGGGCGCGGAGAGGTACGCCTCCAGCTCCGCCGCGGACACCTGGCCGTTCTGAGCGCGGCCTCCGTCGGCGCCCTCGTCCGCCGCGTGCAGCAGGCGCCCCTGCCAGCTCTCATCCGTCCAGCCGAACTTCTGCTGGAGGTCGGAGATGGGCACCTCCTTGGTGGCGGAGCGCTTCCAGCTTCCGCCCGTGGGCGCCACGACGTTGGCGGCGGGCGCGCTGGCGGGGAGGTCCGCCCCGGCGCTGTCTCTTATACCCATCTGACGCTGCCGACGAT
>NZ_RAVW01000124.1 GCF_003611585.1 Corallococcus exercitus
CGGTGGAAGCCCCCGTGCGGCAGCTGGTGCAGCGGCTGCCCGTCGCGCCCGGCCTGGGCCACCTGGCGGACCTGCCGGAGGTGAAGGCCCCCTCGCTGGAGAACCTGAACATCCGGGTGCCGCAGGGCGAGGACCTCACGGAGGAGGACCTCCTGGAGCGCTTCCACGAGCTGGCCCGAGCGAAGGCGGAGGCCCGGCCGCGCGCGGAAGGCGAGGCGCTGGCCATGGGCGACGACGTGCAGCTGGACATCCTGGGCTACGCCAACGGCCGCCTCATCCCGCTGAGCACGCGCGTGGGCTACTGGATGGAGCTGGCCCCCCAGGTGATGCTGCCCGGCTTCGCGGAGGTCATCGCCGAGGCCAGCGTGGGCGACAGCGTGGAGGTGGGGCTGGTGCTGCCGGACAACTACCCGGCGGAGCAGCTTCGCGGCATGCCGGCGCGCTTCCTGGTGGACGTGAAGGCCGCGCGCGAGGTGCGCATGCCCGACACGGAGTCGGACGCGTTCCTCCAGCAGCTGGGCCGCGGCTCCACGCACGAGGAGGTCATGAGCTCCATCGTGGAGGAGATGGAGGGCGAGATGGCCGACATGCTCTGGGTGGACGCGCGCAACCGCGTCCTGGACGAAATCGTCGCCCGCTCCGACGTCACCGTGCCCAAGGCGCTGGTGGACGAGGAGATCCGTCGCCGCTGGCAGCAGGCGGAGGGCGAGGTGCTGGCGCAGAAGTTCTTCAGCCTGGAGGAGCAGCAGGAGGCGCTGGACGGCTGGCTGCACCACCCGGGCATCCGCGACGACGTGGAGCGCCGGCTGAAGATTGCCCTGGTGCTCCGCGCCATCGCGCAGCGGGACAAGCTCCAGCTCACGCCGCAGGCCGCGCTGGAGCTGCTCAAGGAGTCCTCGGAGCCCTTCGGCATCACCGAGGCGCAGCTGCGCGAGTCCCTGGCGGACCCGGCCGCGTCCGCGCAGATGACCGACGTCGCGTGGCACCTGCTCGCCGTGGAGCACGTGATGACGCAGGCGAGGGTGACCTTCGAGGGCGCCGAGGCGGGGCTCGCCTGAGGGCGGGGCTCCCTACCCCGCCGGGTTCTTGGGCGCGGGAGGCTGCCCGGGCGCGACGAAGGTCCCCGTCGCGGGGTCGATCTGCCAGGCCGAGTACTGGTGCGTGAGCACGTCGCGCACCTTCCCCTGCTCGTAGCAGACGGAGTACACGACGAAGACCTCGTTCACGAAGTTGGGCCGGCCGTAGCGGTAGCAGTCCTGGGCGCCCTGCTTCTGGAGCGTGAGCGGGTTGCCCAGCAGGCCTCCCACCTCCTGGGTGGTCATCCCCGCGCGCAGCACCTTGATGCCGTGCGGCGTGACGACGGAGAAGGACGTCCCGTTCGCCCGCCAGAGGACGAAGAAGCCCAGGGCGAGCACCACCGGAACCGCGGCGGCCACGAACCAGGTGAAGGTGAAGCGGCCGGACTTCTTCTGGGCCCCTTCACGGAAGGCCGTGAACAGGGCGTCCGGGGACGTGTCCGCCGGGACCCCGTCCGAAGCGGGCTGCGAGGAGGGATTGGGAGTGCTCACCCTTCTTGAATGCCGCCACTTCCCGCCGGATTCAAGCGGTGGACTGTCGGAGGGAGCACGGCCCGCACGCCTTGCCGGCCCCTGACGGGGGCGTTCAGGGTGGGATACGCCCGGATGTCCGGTTCCTGGACGAACGTACGAGTTCACAATCCGCGCGGTGCCGGACTGCTAGAGGGCACACCCTGAGGCTCATCTCGAGGAGTCACACATCATGGCGAAGCGCGCCGCCGCGAAAAGCACCACCCAGAAGACCCTGGACCGGGATGTCGTCCCGCCGGGCACGGAGGTGCCGGACAGCGACCTGTTCTTCAACCGGGAGCTGTCGTGGCTGGCCTTCAACGACCGGGTGCTGCAGCTGGCGGAGTCCCCGGAGGTGCCGCTGATGGAGCGGCTGAAGTTCATCTCCATCTACGCGCGCAACCTGGACGAGTTCTTCATGATCCGCGTGGCGCGGCTGCACGAGCAGATCACCGCGCGCGTGGGCCGGCTGGTGCCGGACGGCGCGTCCCCCGGCGACACGCTGGACAAGCTGCACACGGGCATCCTGGAGCAGGGCCGCCGCCACGCGGACTGCTTCGAGAAGGTGTTGCGCCCCGCGCTGGCGGAGAAGGGGCTGCGCATCCTGTCCATGAAGGAGCTGGACGCGGACCAGCGCGCGCAGGTGGACCAGCGCTTCCGTGAGCAGATCTTCCCCGTGCTCACGCCGCTGGCCATCGGGCTGGGGCGGCACTTCCCGTACATCTCCAACCTGTCGCTGAGCCTCGCGGTGCTGCTGCGCGACCCGGTGGCCGAGGAGGAGAGCGTGGCGCGGGTGAAGGTGCCCAAGGAGATCCTCCCCCGCTTCGTGCCGCTCAAGGGGGGCACGCTCTTCGTGCCGCTGGAGGAGATCATCGCGCAGCACCTGGGGGACCTGTTCCCCGGGATGGAGGTCCTCAACTGGAGCCTCTTCCGCGTGACGCGCGACGCGGACTTCACCGTGTCCGAGGACGCGGAGGACCTGCTCAAGGCGGTGGAGACGGAGCTGAGCCAGCGCCGCTTCGGGGACGTCATCCGCCTGGAGGTTCAAGCGGGGATGAGCGCGAAGCTGCTGGAGCCGCTGGTGGAGGCGCTGACACTGGAGCCCCGGCAGGTCTACGAAGAGAACGGCCTGCTGGACCTGGCGGACATGATGTCGCTGGCGATGACGCCGGGCTTCTCCGAACAGCGCGACCCGCCGTGGACGCCGGTGACGCAGGCGCGGCTGCGCACGGACAACGAGTCCCCGGACGGCGGCGGCACGGTGATGTCCGCGATGCGCCGGGGCGACCTGCTGGTGCACCACCCCTATGAGTCCTTCACCACGTCGGTGGAGCGCTTCGTGAGCGAGGCGGTGGAGGACCCGGACGTGCTGGCGCTGAAGCAGACGGTGTACCGCACGTCGGACAGCTCACCGCTGGTGCCCGCGCTCATCCGCGCGACGGAGCACGGCAAGCAGGCGGTGTGCATGGTGGAGCTGAAGGCGCGCTTCGACGAGCGCACCAACATCCGCTGGGCGAACGCGCTGGAAGAGGCGGGCGTGCACGTCGTGTATGGGATTCCCAGCCTGAAGACGCACGCGAAGGCCATCCTCATCGTGCGGCGCGAGGGAGACCGGGTGCGGCACTACGTGCACATCGGCACGGGCAACTACAACCCGAAGACGGCGCGGCTCTACACGGACCTGGGGTTGTTCACCACGGACCCGGACATTGGCGCGGACGTGGCGGACGTCTTCAACTTCCTTACGGGCTTTGGCCGGCCGCGCTCCTTCCGCAAGCTGCTGGTGGCGCCGCTGACCATGCGCGAAGGGCTGATGGAGGAGATCCGCAAGACCGTCGCGGCGCACACGCCGGAGGCGCCCGCGCGCATCCTGATGAAGATGAACGCGCTGGTGGACCCGGGCATCATCCGCGCGCTCTACGACGCGTCCCGCGCGGGCGTGCGCGTGGACCTCAACGTGCGCGGCATCTGCTGCCTGCGGCCGGGGCTGCCGGGCGTGTCGGAGAACATCCGGGTGGTGTCCAACCTGGGCCGCTTCCTGGAGCACCCGCGCATCTACGCCTTCGAACGGGGCGCGGCGTCGCGCTACTACATCGGGTCCGCGGACATGATGCCGCGCAACCTGGACCACCGCGTGGAGATATTGGCGCCGGTGGAGGACCCGGTCCTGGCCGCGCAGGTGCGCGACGTGGTGGAGCGCTGCATGGTGGACACCAGCGGCGCGTGGGAGCTGGCCTCGGACGGCACGTGGCGGCGGCGCACCGCCGCCACGCCCAACGACAAGCGCTCCGCTCAGGGAGAGCTCATGGAGCGCGCCATCCGCATGGTCCACATGCAGAGCGGCCGCCCCGTGGGGTGAGCCTCACGGCTCAAATCTCGTGGTTCACCAGGTTGAACACCGCCACGCGGTGCGACTGGGGGAACAGCACGATGAACAGGTGGTTCCAGTCAGACGCGCCCGGAGCCACCAGGTACGTGGAGTAGAAGTAGCGGATCTGCACCTGCTCCGTGCTGTTGCCCAGCTCCGTGAGCAGGCTCGGGTCCAGCGCCTCGAACTTGAAGAGCGTGTCGGACAGCGTGCTGAACGGCACCGTGCCCCGGTCCGTCCAGGTGATGCGGCTCTGCTCGCGCGAGTCCTGCATCAGCGCGAACACGGACTCCACCGCGTCCGACAGCGTGGGCGCCTGCGTGGACGACCAGGGGAAGCCGTAGACGTCCAGCGTGCCGTCACACCAGTTGTAGTACGCGTCGCACTCCTCGTTGCCGGCCTCCATGATGGACTCGAGCAGCGGCGTCGGGCCCTCCCACTCCAGCTCGATCTGGCTCAGCTTCGACTCCACCGTGCGCACGGACTGGGTGGACTCGGGCGCCGGCGTGGGCTCCTGCGCCGGCTCGGACGGCGTGTTGTTGCACGCGCCCAGCAGCAGCGCGGAGGCCAGCACGGACCACTTCAGGGTGTTTCGCGACATGTCGACGACCTCGGGGGGATGAAGCGAGGGAGGCCCGCGTGTGCCACAGCCCCGTCCCCACCCTCAAGCCTCAACATGTCCCCCGTGCAGGTGTCACCGCGCCGTCACGCGTGGAGTTGGAAATCTTCAGCCCCGCTCGCCCAGGGCGCTGCGCGCGGCGTCCTCGCGGCGGTGGGCCTCCACCTCCGGGACCTCCTCCCAGCGGATCCACCCGGCGCGCGCCGCATGCCTCGCGGCGGCCACCGTGTCGTCCACCACCACGAGCTCACTGCCCGCGTCGCGGATGTCCTTCGCGATGGCCTGCATCTCCTCGCCGCGCTTGGAGCTCCCCGGCACGTTGCGGATGTAGACGCAGCGGATGCGGCCCGGGTACTCGCGCACGATGGTGCGGTAGTGCTCCGCGTCCTCCTGGCCGCTGTCGCCAATCAGCACGAAGGGCAGGTGCGCCAGCGTCTCCAGCACGCCGCGGATCTTGTCCAGCTTGTGCCCGTGGCCCCCGCCCGGCGCGAAGCCATCGCGCGACAGGCCCCAGTCGCGCAGCAGCAGCGGACCAATGGGGATGCGGTGGATGGAGAGGAACTCGTCCAGGTGCTCGTAGAGGTTCCAGGGGCTGCTGGAGACGTAGAAGATGGGGTTGTCCGCCGTGCCGCTCGCGCCCGCCTGGAGCGCCGCGTAGAACGCGTCCACGCCCGGGAAGGGCAGCCGCACCCGGTGCTCCGTGAGGAACAGCGCCCACGCGCGCTTGAGCGGATCCGTCACCCCCGTGGCGATGACCGTGTCGTCAATGTCGCTGATGACGCCCAGTTCCGCGCTCGTCCCCGCCACCCGCACCGGCGCCGTCACATGCGGCACGCCCTCGGCTTCCGGTGACAAGAGCTCCAATTCCACCATGTGCCAGCCGGAGCGCACGCCGTCCGGCGGGGGCACCCACAGCTCCAGGAAGCCCTCCTCGTCCGTCACGCCCTCCCAGCGCTTGTCCCCCCAGCGCACCGCCACGTGCGCGCTGGCGATTTCGCGGGTCATGTAGCGCTTGTAGGAGGCCACGGCGCTGCTCCACAGCGTGTGGCGCTGGCGCTGGGGCGTCACCTTGCGCTCCTCCAGCACGCGCGCCTTGATGACCACGCGCTCCGGGGTGCCATAGCCCCGGTACGGCAGGATGCGCAGCGGCGGGGCGATGCCCAGCCCCTTGCGCACGCGGCGGCTCAGCACGTCGTAGTGGGCATCCGCCTTCACGGCGAAGCGGAACAGCAGCGGGTACAGGTCGGGCATGGCGGGTGTGCGCGAGTCTACCGTCCCCTTCGTCAATCGTGGCGGCCCAACGTCCGGTCCAGGTTGTACGCGGCGCTGATGAGCGACAGATGCGTGAGCGCCTGCGGGAAGTTGCCCATCGCCTCGCCGGACATGCCCGTCTGCTCCGCGTACAGCCCCAGGTGGTTCGCGTAGCCCTGCATCCGCTCGAAGATGAGCCGCGCCTCGTCCAGCAGGTCCGGCCGCACGGAACTCGCGCGCGTCATTGCCTCCACCAGCCAGAAGCTGCACAGGTTGAAGGTGCCTTCGCTGCCTTGAATCCCATCCAGCTTCTCGTTCGCCTCGTAGCGGAACACCAGGCCGTCCGACGTGAGGCCGCCATCCCTGGGCGGCTTGCGGATGACGTCCAGCGTGGAGAGCATCCGCGGATCCACCGGCGACAGGAAGAACACCAGCGGCATCAGGAGATTGGCCGCGTCCAGCGCTTCGTGGCCGTAGGCCTGGATGAAGGCGCCCTTCTCCTTGCACCAGCCCTTGTCCATGATCTCCTCGAAGATGGCGTCGCGCGTCTTCAGCCACTTCGCGCGGTCCGCCGGCAGGCTGCGCTTGTCCGCGAGCCGGATGGCCCGGTCCACCGCCACCCAGCACATCAGCTTCGAATAGACGAAGTGCCGGCGCGAGCCGCGGATCTCCCAGATGCCCTCGTCCTCCATCCGCCAGTGGTCGCACACCCAGTCCACCAGCCGCCGCAGGTGCCGCCAGAAGTCATACGAGATGGGCGCGGCGTACTTGTTGGACAGGTACACGGAGTCCATCAGCTCGCCGTAGATGTCCAGCTGGAGCTGCTTCGACGCCATGTTGCCAATGCGCACCGGCTGCGCGCCGCCGTAGCCGCGCAGGTGCTTGAGTTCCTCCTCCTTGGGCACCGGCGTGCCGTCCAGGCTGAACATCAGGGGCAGCGGTCCGTCCCCGTTCTCCGCGCAGCGCTTCTCCACCCAGCGCATGAACGCGGCGGCCTCCTCGTTGAAGCCGATGCGCAGGAACGCGTAGACGGTGAAGGCCGCGTCGCGCAGCCAGCAGAAGCGGTAGTCCCAGTTGCGCGTGCCGCCGGGAGACTCCGGCAGGCTGCACGTGGGCGCGGCGATGATGGCCCCGGACGGCTCGAAGGTCATCAGCTTCAGGGCCAGCGCGGAGCGCTGCACCATCTCCCGCCACCGCCCCGTGTACTTGCACTTGGACAGCCAGTGGCGCCAGTAGTCCACCGTGTCGCGGAAGAGCTTCTCCGCGGAGTCGTGCGTGTGCAGGTGGTGGTGGCAGCCCTCGATGCCGCCCTCGCGCAGGGTGAAGACCGCGGACTCGCTCTCCTTCAGCGTGAAGTGCGCGACGACGCCGTTGCCCTCCTGCTTCAGCGGGACGGGCGTCACCAGCTGCATGCTCAGGCTCTTGGAGACGAAGGCCGCGCCGCCCTTCACCACGTGCGTCTCATGTTCGTCCCGCGCGTAGTTGAACGCCGGGAAGCACTCCATGCGGAAGGACATCTCCCCGCGCACCACGCGGATGCGCCGGAGCACGACGCGCCCCTCCGCCTGCGCCCCCCTGCCCAGGGGCATCAGGTCGATGAGCTCCCCCACGCCCGCGGGCGTGTAGAAGCGCGTCACCAGCACGTTGGTGTCCGGCCAGTAGAACTGCCGCTTCATCACCCCGTCCGGCTCCGGGGACACGCGCCAGTACCCGCCCTTCTCCGGGTCCAGCAGCGCCGCGAAGAGGCTGGGGCTGTCGAAGTGCGGGTAGCACAACCAATCGATGGTGCCTTCGTTGCCCACCAGCGCCACCGTGCGGAGGTCCCCGATGACGCCGTGGTCTTCAATGGCCACGCCGCCCTTCAGGTCCTCGTGATGGGGATTCACCGGGCATGCTCCTGGAATGAGATGACGTGTTTGATGCCGCCCTTCGCCTCCACCACCTTCGCGAACTCCGACGGCGGGTGACGCTGGGTGATGAGCGCTTCCACCTTCCCCGGCCACTTCGCGCGGAAGCGGGCCAGGTCCTCCAATGCCTCGCGGAAGTCGCTGTCCGCCGCGTTCACCGTGCCGAACATCACCCGGTTGCCCAGCACCAGCTGCCCCATCACCTGGTCCCCCTGCAGCTCCAGCGGCTCCTCGCGTCCGGGCACGCCCGTGAAGATGAGCACGCCGTTCTCATCCAGCACCTGGAGTGAGTCGAAGGCCACCTGCGACGCGCCCGTCGCCTCGTAGATGATGGCCACGCCGCCCAGCTGTTTCTTCAAGGCCTCCACCGTCACCTCCTTCGAAGAGATGTACGGCGCGCCCACCGCTTCGGATGCGGCGGCCTTCTCATTGGGCTTGGGGCTGCGCGAGTACACCGTCACGTCGAAGCCCAGGCGCATCAGCACCATGGCGCCCAGCTGCGCCACCGGCCCCGCGCCCAGCACCAGCGCCTTGCCGGGGCTTACCTTCCACGGCAGGCGGGACTGGATGTGCGAGACCTCGCGCAGGCCCTTCTCCGCGATGGTGAGCGGCTCGGTGAGCACGGCCACGTCGCGCAGGCTGTCGTCCGCCTTGTGCAGGTAGGCCGCGTCCTCCACGAAGTGCTCCGAACAGAAGCCGTGCGCGCCCTGGATGCCGCGCTCCGTGAAGTCCCCCGTCACGCAGAAGTCCGGATGGCCATGGCGGCAGGCGGGGCAGTGCGCGTGCGGACAGGGCCTGCGCACCCGGGGCACCACCAGGTCCCCCGGCTTCAGCCCCTGCACGTGCGCGCCCACCTCCATCACCTCGCCCAGGCACTCGTGGCCCAGGACGAGGTGGTCCTCACCCTTGGGTGCCGCGCCGTGGTGGCCCTTGAGGATGTCCTGGTCCGTGCCGCACACGCCCACCTCCAGCGTGCGCACCTTGACCTGGGTGGGCGAGTGCAGCCGCGGTTCGGGCACGTCGAGGACGCGCACCTCGCGCGAGGGGAACATGATGGCCACGGCCTTCATGGGCGGCGGACTCCTTCTGGGCGAAGTGCTGAAAGTCCCAGGACAAGGGGTGCGGACGTGGGACCCATGTCGCAAGTGCCCGTCCGCCGCTCCGGGTCTCCCCACCCGCCCCATCAGAGGGAACGGGCGCTGGACGGCCCGGACCGCCCGCCTGCCTGGAGGGCGACTCCCGCGGGCGCGTGAAAGCACTGCCCCCCCGGGGCGCGCGGGTCTATAGACGCAAGGGTGCGTGCGCCCCCCGCCTCCCGACGCAGCCGCGCCACCGCCATCGGTGCCACGGCCTTCCTGATGCTCGCCCTGCCCTTCCTGGTGCTGGGGGTGTTCTTTCTCGGCCAGATGGCGCGCATGGACTTCCGCTGCGAGCCCCAGGGCCCGTGCGTCCTCACCCGCTCCAGCTGGCTGGGAGAGGAGGAGGTGGGCCGCTACGCGCCCCAGGACGTCCGGGGCGTGGAGGTGGCCCGCAGCCGCAGCACCCGAAGTGGCGCCGCGCCCATCTTCCGGCCCCAACTGCAGACGACCCACGGCGTCCAGCCGCTCGCCTACCAGTGGACGGAGGACGAGGCGGAGGCCCAGGCCTTCGCGGACACCGTGCGGCGCTACCTCACGGGTCCCCGCACGGACGCACTCGCGGTGTTCCGGGACGACCGTCAGGCGTCGCTGCGCGTGGGCGCCGCCTTCACCGTCGTGGGCCTGGGCGTGCTCGCCCTGAGCCTGTGGCTGCTCTCCCGCACGCTGGCGCACCGCAAGGCGGAGCGGGCCGCCACCCCCTGACGGCGGAAGCGTCCGGCGCGGACGTCAAAGCAGCCGGCCAGGCGCCGCGGACTTCACTTCCTGTCCTACAGTGGAAGGCGCCTGCCCGCTTCCAGGCTCCGCCTGTGCGACCTTGGGGCAGATGTATAGGTTCTGGCGAATGTTTCGACGCCTCATCGAGCGGATGCGGGGCCTGCGCCGGGCGGCGCCCCACCTGCTCCGGCCCGCGAACGTCAACGCGGACCGGGCGAAGATCTCCATTGCCCAGCTGGACCACCACTACGCCAACAAGGTCGTGGCGCTGAAGGACGTGAACCTCAATGTCCGCTCGGGGGAGTTCGTCTGCCTGCTCGGCCCGTCCGGCTGCGGCAAGTCCACGCTGCTCTACGCGCTGGCGGGCCACGTGGCCCCCACGGGCGGCAGCGTGGCCATTGACGGCAAGCCCATCCAGGGGCCCGGGCCGGACCGGCTCCTGATGTTCCAGGAGGCCGCGCTGTTCCCGTGGCTCACCGTGCGCGGCAACATCACCTTCGCGCTGGGCGCCCGGGGCGTGCCCCGCGCCGAGCGCCGCGAGCGGGCGGACACCTTCATCCAGCGCGTGCGCCTGGAGGGCTTCGCGGACACGCTGCCCCATGAGCTCTCCGGCGGCATGAAGATGCGCGCGAGCCTCGCCCGGGCGCTCGCCGTGGACCCCAACGTGCTCCTGATGGACGAGCCGTTCGGCGCGCTGGACGCCCAGACGCGCGTGCACATGCAGGAGCTGTTGCAGTCCATCTGGCTGAACTCCGGCAAGACGGTGGTGTTCGTCACCCACGACGTGCAGGAGGCCCTGATGCTGGGCACCCGCGTGGTGCTGATGGCGCCCCGCCCGGGCCGCGTGGTGGAGGACCTGGAGATCCACCTGCCCATGCCGCGCTCGCTGGAGGACCCGTCCCTGGACGCGATGGCGCGCGACATCCGCCACCGCCTGCGCGCCGCGGAAGGGTCGGCCCTGGAGACCCCGCCCACGCAAGGCCTGCAGCGCCGCACGCGCACGCCATCCAGCCTGCCCCGCCCGAGCATCGTGACCGGCCGTTAGAGAGGACACCACCATGCTCAAGTGGGCGCAGAAGCTGGGGATGATCGCGCTGCTCTTCGCCCTCTGGGAGGGGCTGTCGCGCTCCGGCGTGTGGAACAAGCACCTGTTCCCCGGGCCGCTGGAGGTAATTCAGGCGCTCATCGGCATGGCCCGCGATGGACAGCTGGGGGGCGCCACGTTGCGCTCGCTGGGACGGCTGTCGCGCGCCTACCTCATGTCGGTGGCCATCGGCGTCCCGCTGGGGCTGCTCATCGCGCGGCTGTCCTTCTTCCGCAACGCGGTGAAGCCGGTGGTGATGGGGCTGCAGGCCCTGCCCTCCATCTGCTGGCTGCCGCTGGCGCTCCTGTGGTTCGGCCTCAACGACAGCGCCATCCTCTTCGTGGTGGTGATGGGCAGCGTGCTGGGCATCTCCATCGCCACCGAGGACGCGGTCAACGGCCTGGACCCGCAGCTGGCCCGCGTGGCGCGGACCCTGGGCGTGAGGGGGCTGCGCTTCTACTTCGGCGTGCTCCTGCCCGGCGCGCTGCCCGGCATCGTCACCGGCCTCAAGCTGGGGTGGAGCTTCGCGTGGCGCGCGCTGCTCGCGGGGGAGCTGCTCTTCGTCTCCGGCGGCCTGGGCCAGCTGCTCACCATGGGACGCGAGCTGATGGACGTGTCGCAGGTGATGGCGGTGATGCTGGCCATCATCCTCATCGGCATCACGGTGGACCGCGTCCTCTTCCAGACGGTGGAGACGCGCCTGAGGCGCCGGTGGGGCCTGACGGCGTCCGTGTGAGCCCCAAGACGCTTCCGCACTCAGGGGCATTGAAAACAGGCGGGGAATCTCCATTAGCGTGACGCACCATGGCTTCCGCGCGTCCGCTGTCGCTGTTCCTCGGTGTCTGCGTCCTCCTGACCGGCGTCGCCTCCTGCAAGAAGGACACGCCCTCCGGCGCCAACGCGCCCCTGCGCGTGGCCTTCTTCCCCAACATCACGCATGCGCAGGCGCTGGTGGCGAACTCGGAGGGCCTCTTCGCGTCGCAGCCCGGGATGGGCCACCTGGAGGTGAAGCAGTTCAACGCGGGCCCCGCCGCCATGGAGGCGCTGGTCGCGGGCTCCGTGGACGTGGCCTACGTGGGCCCGGGCCCCGCCATCAACACGTACCTCAAGGCCGGCAAGGAGCTGCGCATCATCGCGGGCGCGGTGAACGGCGGCGCGGTGCTGGTGGTGAAGAACGTGAAGACGGCCGCGGAGCTCAAGGGCAAGAAGCTGGCGACGCCGCAGCTGGGCAACACGCAGGACATCGCCCTGCGCACCTGGCTGAAGGCCCAGAAGCTGAACATCACCGCGGACGCGGGCGGCGACGTGCAGGTGATTCCCATCAGCAACCCGGACATCCTGGCCCAGTACCTCCAGGGCGCCATCGAGGGTGCGTGGGTGCCCGAGCCCTGGGCCGCGCGCATGCTCGCCGAAGGGGGCGGTCACATCCTGGTGGACGAGCGCGACCTCTGGCCGGACAAGCGCTTCCCCACCACGGTGGTGGTGACGACGAAGAAGACGCTGGAGACGCAGCGCTCGCGCATCGCGGCGCTCCTGCGCATCCACGTGCAGCTGACCGAGCGCTGGCGGGCGGACCCGGCGGCCTTCGCCACGTCGGTCAACTCCGCCTTCGGACAGCTCACGCGCAAGCCCCTGCCGGCGCCCGTGCTCCAGGACGCGTTCTCCCGCCTGGAGCCGAGCCTGGACCCGGTGCCCGCCGCGCTGAAGACGTCCGCCGAGCACGCGAAGGCGCTGGGGTTCATCCCCAGCGACGACATCGCGGGGCTCGTGGACCTGAGCGTCCTGGACGAGGTGCGCGGCGCCACGAAGCCGAACTGAGGCGCGACCGCCCTCAGTCCTTCTTCTCACCCTGGAGGGACAAGGCCACGTTCTCCGTCTTGTTCTCCACCTGGTAGACGGCCAGGACCTCCTGCCCCTTCTGGGGCAGCTTGGTGATGCGCAGGGCGCTCATGTCCAGCGGCACCACCGGCCCGGACACGTCCTTCACGTACAACGTCAGCCCTTCCTGCTTCACCACCGGCCCGTTGACCTGCTGCATGCGGTCCGCCTCCGGGGTGACCTGCCGCACGGACTCTCCCTGGGTGATGAAGGCGGGGGACGTGGTCCGGACGGTGCCCACGACGTTCGAGGGGCTGGTGCTCGCGGGCTCGGTGTACTTCGACGGGGTGTTGCCTCCCTCGTCCTGGTCCTTGCCGACCTGGGGCTCACGCGCCAGGGAAGGGCCTGCGCACAACAAGAGGCCGAGCGTCGGGGCGGTCCACGCCATGGCTCGCAAACGTCTGGGGAATCCGTGCATCATGCTGACACCTCCGTGGTCACGGGGGCGCTGCCCCCGGGGTCACCTCCCAACGTAGGGTGGGCAGCACTGAATGTTCAGGGCGGAACACGGACCGTGCGCGCGGCAGCGTCCCCACAGTAGGGTGGAGCGCACGCGAGCCAAGGACCGCTCGCATACGAATACGAGGCACCTTTGGCTGGACGTACCGACGAGCAGCACCGCATCGCACTCTTCATCGACTTCGAGAACCTGGTCACCAACACGGGCATCAGCGCCAGCCAGTTCGACCTGCAGCCCGCGCTGGACCAGCTCCTGGAGCAGGGCAAGGTCGTCTTCCGCCGCGCCTACTGCAACTGGACGCGCTTCGAGGACGCGAAGCAGCGTCTGCACGACGTGGGCGTGGAGCTGGTGGACGTGCCCCCCTCCACCCGCGCCGGCAAGAACAGCGCGGACATGCGCCTGGTCATCGACGCGCTGGAGCTGTGCTACGCGCGCGAGCAGATTGACACCTTCGTCATCGCCTCCGGCGACAGCGACTTCTGCCCCCTGGCGTACAAGCTGCGTGAGAACGGCCGCACCGTCATTGGCCTGGCCGTGAGGGAGGCCAGCTCCCAGATGTTCGTGCGGGCGTGCGACCAGTTCATCTACATGAAGCCCAAGCACCGGGGCGAGTCCTCGCACAAGGACAAGGACCACGGCGGCCGGGGCTCCAAGTCCGACGAGGGCAAGGGCGGCAAGCGGGGCGGGAAGGGCCACGACAAGGGCCACGAGGGCAAGGGCGCCAAGGAAGGCGCCGAGTCCAAGGGCGGCAAGCCCAAGGCGGAGGTGCCCGCGGTCGCTCGCGAGGTGGTGCAGAGCCTGCTGCGCCGCGCGACCGGCCCGCTCAACCCGTCGCTCGTCAAGGAGACCATCGTCCGCAAGGAGCCGGACTTCGACGAGCGCGACCACGGCTTCTCCACCTTCGCGCGGCTGCTGGAGGCGCTGGAGCAGGAAGGGGTCCTGCGCCGCATCCAGCAGGGGCGCCAGGGCTACATCGTGGGCCCGGAAGCGGACTTCGGCGCTCCGGCGCAGGAGGGCAAGGGCGGCAAGGGGCGCCACGCCAAGGCGCCCGCCCCGGTGGAGGAGGAGGAAGAGGAGCTGGAGTCCTATCCGGACCCGGACGACGAGGGGCTGTAGGCCGCCCCCACCGTCGTCGAAGTCAGGCGAAGCGAGCCGCCACTACGCCGCGCGCGGCGTGGTGGACTCGCACAGGTGCTCCAGGAACTCCGGCAGCAGTCGGGCGGACATCACCCACAGCTTGCCGTCGCCCAGGTCCGCCAGGGACACGCGCTCCGCGTACTCCACGCAGGCCGCCTCCACGTAGTGGACGAACACCTTGCGGTCGCGCGCGCGGTACCACTCCGCCGCGTGGCCCAGGAGCGCCACGAACGCGTCCTGCACCTCCGGCTTCGCGTCGTCCTCCAGCGGCACCAGGCGCACGCCGTCCAGCACGTTGAAGAGGTTCAGGCCCGGCTGCGCGGACTCGAACACCGCGAAGGCCACGGCGCGGCCCTCATGGCGGGCCACCACCAGCTCGCGCTCGCGGGACAGGCCCGCGTCACCCCAGCCGGTGCGCGTGGTCTCCAGGTCGAAGCGCTCCGGCACCAGGTCCAGCGCTTCGCGGTAGGCCTCCGGGCGGGTGCCGGCCACGCGGGCGAAGAAGCTGGCGCGCTCCTCCTGCGTGGGCGTGCCCACCTTCACGTTCGCGGGCTTCGTCCAGACGCTGTCCACCTCGCCCTCC
Organism: Corallococcus exercitus; assembly: GCF_003611585.1. GTDB lineage: Bacteria > Myxococcota > Myxococcia > Myxococcales > Myxococcaceae > Corallococcus > Corallococcus exercitus. The sequence continues at coordinate 14,727 of NZ_RAVW01000124.1, forward strand.
ATCAGGCGGAAGGGGACGAGGCACGTCTGGCCGGTGTCCGCGTACCAGGTGGCGAAGTCGAACTTCGTGTAGCGCACCCAGCGCACGTTCGCCTCGCAGTAGGCGAAGAACCACTTCACCTCCGGGTCGGACTGGGTGGGCTCGTAGCCGCGCAGGTAGATGTCACGCAGGGCCTCGCGCGCGGTGGAGCGGCTGCCCGGGGGCTGGTGCCGCGCCAGCTGGTGCGCCATCCAGCTGCCCGCGTAGGGCTTGAGCACGGACAGCGTGGCCTCCATGCCGTCCTCCGCGGGGCGCACCACGCGGTAGCCCAGCAGCGGCGCCTCCTGGAGCTTGTCCTGCGCTCGGGAGAACTGGTCGCGCAGGCTGGTGAACTTCTCCGGCTCCTTGCCCGGGAGGCGGAAGTAGCCGGAGCGCTCGAAGAGCTTCCAGGTGGCGTCGTTCCAGTCGCCCTCCACCTTGGTGGTGGGGTGGGCCTGGGCCTCCACCAGCGCGCGCCACGCGCGGGCCTCCTGCGCGTCCAGGGGCCGGACGCTCACGCCGCAGCGGCGGCCGTGGGGAGTGCTGGAGATGTTGCGCACCTCCGCGCGCAGGCGCACCGGCGCGTGGCCGTCCAGGGACACCTGCATCACCGGCAGGCGCAGGCCCGGGTACATCAGGTCCTCGCCGGGCTGCGTGAGGAAGGACAGGCCTTCGTAGGAGACGTCCAGCAGGCCGCGGTGCACATGCACCTGGGGCCAGAGCGGATGGTCGAACTCCAGCGTGCAGGACGCGCTGGCCTGGGTGCGGCGCAGCCACCGGTGGCGGAAGCGCACCAGCGACGTGGGCGTCGGCATCACCAGCAGGCCGCCCTCCATGCGCGCCGCGTCCATCTGGAAGTGCACCACGCTGGAGTAGCCGAAGGCCTCCAGGGTGAAGGGGCCCGGGGGCAGCGTGCCGTGCAGGTTCCAGGCGAACACGTCCTGGAGCGGCTCGAAGAAGGCGCAGGTGACCTCCGCCACCGCCTGGCCGTCGCGCGAGCGCAGCACCCCGCGGGCCTGCCGGGCCGCGAGCGCCTCGCAGATGCGCGACACCCGCTCCGCGCGGTCGATCTGCTCGCGCCACACGGGCCGCGTCTCCGGCGTGAGCAGCTGGCCGTTGTCACGCAGCGACTCCAGCAGCCCCACGATGCGGCGGCCCGCGTCCAGCGGCGGCGCGACGAAGCGCAGGCTCACCTCCGGTCGCAGGGCGTTGACGCCAATCACCTCCGCGTCCAGCGCGGTGGCCCACCGCTCACCCTCCCCCACCACCACGGACGCGGCCTGTCCCTTGCGGGGCACCGCGCGCGACTCCAGGTGGAGCGTGAGGTGCTCCAGCGACAGCTGCACCAGACGCCCGGAAGAGAAGTCCGCTCCAAACGAGGCCGCCGCGCTGAGCTCCGTCCCCACCCGGTATCCCAGGAGGGCTTCGCGGCCAGCCGGCGCGTCGTGAGTGTCCGTGTGCATGGGGGCTCCCTGATGTGCTGCGGGGCATGATTCTACGACGTCCGAAGAAACCGTGTTGTCCCCAAGTTGCAGGTGACCCGGGGAACTCGGATTCCCACAGAGTGGAGATCATTCACCCCTTCTGCACTCAGACCTTCGGGCCGTGTCCCTGGCCACGCGCTGGAATGTTTCGAACTGGCTTCTCACATGCCGAGGATTTCCATCACGGACAGGAGCATGGCCTTTTGAGACAGGTGCAGACCTGTCCCTCCCCTCGGGTCGTGCGCAACCCATGAAAACCGGGCGACTCCGACACATGGAACACGAGGGACATGTCGCATGTCGGCTGGTGAGACATGGCTTGCCTTGGAGGACGGAGGTCCGGGCGAACACACACGTCGGGGATGACTCGCTCCCCCACGGGGCGTTATCCCGCACGCGCCATGTCCTCCGCCCTGTCCACCCTCTGCCTCCACTGCGGCATGTGCTGTGACGGCACCCTCTTCACCCAGGTGCCGCTGAAGCCCGCCGAGGCGGAAGCCCTGCGCCAGCGCGGCCTGTCGCTGGCGGTGAAGGAGGACGGCACGCAGGTGCTCCCCCAGCGCTGCGCCGCCCTGAACGGGTTGTGCTGCACCGTCTATGAGGAGCGCCCGGAGGCCTGCCGCCGCTACCGCTGCCAGCTGTTCACCGCGCTGGCGGAGGGGGAGGTGTCCCTGGAGGAGGCGAAGGGCGTGGTGGACGCCGCGCACGCGAAGGTGGACACGGTGGCGCGCGGGCTGGGTTCCGCTGGGGACGGAAGGGGCTCCGCGATGCGTCAGGCGCGGGTGGCCGCGGCCGGGCTGGAGCTGCCTGGCGAGACGCGCGAGGCCCTGGCGCACGCGGAGGTGTATCTGGACCGGCACTTCCGGGGGCGCTTCCGCCGCTCGGGGTGAAAGCGCGTGTCCGGGGGCTCGGCGGGCGGCTAGCGTGGGTGGGGCCTGTTCCCGACCGAGGTCCTCTCTCCGTGAAGACATCCCTGCTGGCCGTGCTGTCCTCCGCCGTGCTGCTCACCGGTGCGCCCGCGTCCGCGCAGAAGAACGACGAGCCCGTGATGTCCGCGCAGGTGGACCTGGACGGGGACGGCAAGCCGGACGCGGTGTCACTCAGCGCGGGCAAGGACGGGAAGTTCACGCTGAAGGCCGGAGGGGCCACGTTGCAGGGCAACGCCTCCGGCAACGAGGTGCGTGGCTTCACGGTGGTGGACCTGGACACGGGCGACAAGTGGAAGGAGCTGCTGGTCCACACGCTGGGCGACGTGGACGACGACCACCGCTTCTTCCTCTACGGCTACGACGGCAAGACGGTGAAGCCGCTGGGGGACGTGCGCGCGCTGACGGAGGCGAAGGGCAACGGCATCGTCCTGGTCGATACCTGGATGGGCTTCTGGCAGAAGCGGGACAAGTACACGCTGGACCGCAAGGCGTGGAAGCTGGTGCACGTGCCGCAGGAGCTGTACGCGGTGGGCCTGGACGCCACGGCGGCGGGTGTGGAGGCCACGGTGAAGAAGTCCTTCCCGCTGGCGCAGAGCCGCACGGGGTCCGCGGTGGTGGCCACGACGGCGCAGGGCTCCAAGGTGCGGGTGCTGGCCGCGAGCGTCCCCGCGAAGCTCGGGGAGCGGGAGGACGTCTGGTACCTGGTGAAGTCCTCCACCGGATTGCTGGGCTGGGTGCGCGGCAACGTCCTGGTGGAGTCCACGGAAGGCCTGCCGCTGGCGGGGTGAGTCACTCCGTTCCAGGCGAAGCACGCATGAGCATCACGTTGCGTGCTCCGCACACATCGCAGACCAGATACCGCTCGAACCGGGTCGCGTCCCTTGGGAACGCCTCATCATGAACGGCGAGGAAGCCATCTCCCTTCTCCGGGCAACGGACCTGCGCCGCTGGGTTCTCCGCGAGGATCTTCCCGGCGTGAATCCAGGCCTTGCTTGTCTCAGAGATCATTGGACCTGCTCGCTGGTTGTGTCCTGCTTCTGGCTTCCAGTCTTGATGAGTTCCCCAGCAATCACTTTCAAACCAGGGAAGTCGAGGCCCTTCAGGGTGATTCGCCGCGCCACCGTGGCAGCGGCTTCGGTGTCCCGCAGGAACGCCTCGGGGGCATGACCCCCGCCCGCCGTGCTGAAGAACCCGACGTGGCCCGCGCCATCACACGCGAGCCAGTCGAATTCGTACCCAGAGATGTCCTTGGCCGTCTTCGCGCCCATGACTACTCCACCAGCGCGAACTCCACCCGGCCCAGCTGCTCATCCGTGGAGACGACCTTCACGGTGATGGGCATGCCCACGGTGAAGGTCCGCGTCTTGCCCACCATGGACAGCTCACGCGCGTCCGGACGGTAGGGGCCACCCGCGAGCCCTTCCGCCGGCACCATGCCCTCCACCCACATGCCATCCAGTTGCGCGACGAGGCCAAAGGGCTTCACGCGCACGACGCGGGCCGGGAACTGCTGCCCGATGCGCGTGGACATGAAGCGCGCCTCCAGTTCGTGGTGGCGGTCGGCCTCCGCTCGGTTGGCGGAGCGGGCGCGCACGTTGATGTGCTGGGAGAGCTGTTCAATCTCCGGGTCCTCGTGCACGAAGTCGCGCCGGCCGTGGAGGTACGCCTTGATGAGCCGGTGCACGGCGAGGTCCGCGTACCGGCGGATGGGCGACGTGAAGTGCAGGTACAGGGGCGCGGCCAGCCCGAAGTGCGGGCCCGGCTTCACCGTGTAGCGGGACGGGCCCAGCGAGCGGCGCAGCACGGAGCGCAGCGCGGCCTCCGCCTTCGCGCCGGCGATCTGCCGGTCGAACGCGGCCAGGGCCAGCGGGGTGAGCTGCGCGCCGAAGCCCGCGGCGAACCCCGAGTGCAGAGCGAACGCGTTCACGTCCGCCACGCGCTGCGGGTCCGGCTGTTCGTGCACGCGGTACACGGTGGGCACGCCGCGGGTCATCAGCCAGGAGGCGATGGCTTCGTTGGCCGCGACCATGAAGCGCTCAATCATGTTGTGCGCGGAGGTGTCCTTCTCCCCGGCGAGTCCGGACAGGGCGCCGGTGGCGGTGTCGAAGGTGAAGCGCGCCTCGTCGCGGGACATGGTCATGCCGCCCCGGGCCGCTCGGGACACGGCGAGCCGCGCGGACGCCAGGCGGAACCAGGGCATGGCGTCGCGCACGGGCTCCATGGCGGCGGACACGGTGCCGTCGTTGAGGAAGTCCGCCACCTCGTCGTAGTTCAGCCGCGCCCAGGAGCGGATGAGGCTTTCATAGACATCCGCGGCGGTGACACGGCCCTCCGCGTCGATGCGCAATTCGACGGTGAGACAGTGGCGCTCCTCGTTGGGGACCAGGCTGAGCCAGTGCGCGGACAGTTCCTCCGGGAGCATGGGGAGCACGCGGCCGGCCAGGTAGACGCTGGTGGCGCGGGCGCGGGCCTCCAGGTCCAGCGGAGTGCCTTCCTTCACGGACTCGCCCACGTCCGCGATGGACACGAGCAGGCGCAGGGCGCCGTCCGGGCCCGCGGGCAGCACGGAGATGGCGTCGTCGATGTCGCGGGTGGAGGGCGCATCCACGGTGACGGTGGGGATGGAGCGCAGGTCGCGCCGGGCGCCGCCCAGGGCGTGGGGCGTCTCTTTCGCGCGGAGGGCTTCCTCGATGACCTCCGGGGGGAAGTCCCGGTGGAGGCCGTGGCGGGCGATGACGCGCTCCAGGGAGCGGTCCGCGCCGGGCTCCAGCTTGTAGAGGAGGACGACCTTGCCGTCCGCGATACGGGCGACGACGGCATCGTTGTGCTGGACGGGGGTGGCGCCGGGGTCCAGGGGCCAGTCGGTGTTGGAGACCTCCTTGTCGATGCGCAGGAAGAAGGCGCCCTTGCGCGACACGACCTCGCCATAGACGACGGTGCGGGTGCGCTCCACCAGCGACAGGCCGGACGCGGTCCACCGGCCCTCACCGGAGGCCGTCACCGTGGCGGAGACGACGTCGCCCGCGAAGAGGGGGTTCAGGTCCGGAGGCGTGATGAAGGCGGACAGCACCTCGGGGGTGCCGGGCTTCTGCACGGTGAGGAAGCCGAAGCCACGGGGATGCACGTCGACGCGGCCGGTGACGGTGCGCGGGGAGGCGGAGGTGTCCATGTCGGCGCCGTCGTAACCCACCTGAAGGGTGGGCGGGGAGATCCTGGGATGCATGTTGCGCTTGAGACGTCTGTCAGGGTGCCATCCTGACCATGCTCTCTAGGCCTACTTGCGTTTGCGTCGGATATGACCATGATTCCTGATGGCCCACACCAGGAGGCACATGTGACTTCGCCCACCGCCAATGACCTTCCGCCCCGGGCGTCGGAGCCTGTCGCCGCCAGCGACGTGACGCTGGAGCAGGTGCGGAAGCTCGCGCGGCTCATCACCCGGGAGCTGAGCGACAAGGGTGGCGGGCACCCGCTCTTCTCGCTGCTGGGGCCCAACCATGAATCCGTGCCACTGCCGACGGACGTGCTCGCGCTGATGCAGCAGCTGCTTGCCATCCTCGCGTCGGGGGATGCCGTCACCGTGGTCCCCGTCCACAAGGAGCTTACGACCCAGCAGGCCGCGAACCTGCTCAACGTCTCGCGGCAGTACCTGGTGCAGTTGCTCGACGAGGGCCGCATCCCCTTCCATCGCACCGGCACCCATCGTCGCGTCTACAGCAAGGACGTCCTCGAGTACCGCGCACGGCAGAAATCCGACCGCCGCTCCCAGCTCGACGCGATGATGCGCGAGAGCCAGGACGCCGGGGGCTATCCCGAGCTCGACTGAGGATCGCGAGGACGCCCCACCCCGTGATTCATGCTCCGTTTCCTGTCGTCCTCGACGCGAACGTCCTGATTCCCCTCACCGTCTGCGACACGTTGTTGAGCGCGGCGCATGAAGGGCTCATCCAGATTCATTGGACGGAGCTCATCCTCGAGGAGACGCGCCGCAATCTCATCAAGGCCATCGGGTTGCCGGAAGAGAAGGCCGCGCGGCGCGTGGCCGCCATGAGGGCTGCTTTTCCCGAGGCCATGGTGACGGGCCATGAGGGGCTCATCACCTCCATGACCAACCATGAGAAGGACCGGCACGTCCTCGCCGCCGCGGTCCACGTGGGCGCCCAGACGATCGTCACGAACAACCTGCGGGACTTCGAGAAGCAACACCTGCCCGCGACGCTCCAGGCACAGACGCCCGACACCTTCCTTCAACACCTCCTCAGCCAGTCACCCGAGACAGTGCTGGAGATGCTCCGGGCCCAGGCCGAGGCCCTGCGCAATCCACCCATCTCCCTGACGAGGCTCCTGGAGGGTCTGACGCGCAGCGTGCCGGGTTTCGCCCGCGAGGTCCGCGAGCTGCTGCCCCCTTCGCTCGTCAGATGACTGTCACTGGAAGCCCGGGGGCTTGTCCCCGTCTGTCTTCAGCCGTGGGCCCGGGTTCAGGTCGAAGACGAGCCCGAACTGCCAGAGGCTGATGCGCTCCAGGAAGAGGATGTTGTAGTAGTCCTGCCCCCGCACGTACCTGGCGAACACGCCGAAGCCGGACGCCCAGCGGGGATTCGCCGCCGCCTCCACGCTCAGCGTTCCCCGCTGGTGCGGCGTCTCCCCGAACGGATGTGAATACGCTCCCTCCAGCCGGAAGCGGTTGCCGTTCACCGCGCGCTCGCCCACCAGCCCCAGCCCCCAGTGCCCATTCCCATACACCTGGCGCTGTGCCGGGCTCATCCCTCCGGGCCCGATGGAGGAGTTCAGCTCGTAGAAGGCATTCGCCCCCACCAGCCATGCACTCACGCTGTGGGGATCCACGTTGAACCCCAGCCGGCCGTGCAGCTCGAAGCGCAGCAGGTTCGTGGAGAAGCTCCCCGTGATTTCGTTCAACGGCAGCGTGCCCTCCGCGGGCTCGCAGTTCGGGTCCTTTCCCGTCTGGTTCGCGAAGAAGCACCCGTCCTCGCCGTTGGAGTAGTGCCCCCCGATGACGTTCAGCCCCAGCGACAGCATCCGGGGCGGGCCCGCCGCGTCCGGCCCATGGAACAGGCGCAGGTGCACCGCCTGGAGCGTCAGCTTCGGCAGGTACGACGGCGGCAGGATGGGGTTGCTGTCCGTGTTCAACATCCGCAGCCGGATGTTGGGCGTGAACACCAGGGAGAACAGCGTCTCCCGCCCGTCCTGCTTGAAGTCGTCCCGCCTCAGCTGCGGCAGGAACAGGTTCGGCGCGAACTGGCCCTCGAAGACCAGCGGCGCGGGCGAGTCCGGGTCCCCCTGCCGCTGGATGCGGTTGGGTGACACGAACAGGTACGTGCGGTCCAGGAACAGCTGCGTCTGCAGGTCGTAGTCGACATGCCACCCCTTCGCCTGCGCTCCACCCCACCCCAACACCTGCCCCTTATACACATCTGACGCTGCCGA
>NZ_RAVW01000125.1 GCF_003611585.1 Corallococcus exercitus
GGGCTATCGCAACTTCTACGGAGGGGGGCGCCGGATGCGCGTCATGGCCGCGAAGCCCGGGGCCGTCCATCGGGAGTCGGACGGCGCACCGCCGCCTCCTCCGCCGCCGTCGCCCGCGCCGTCCGCCGCGGAAGCCTCGCCGAAGGGCGGCCGGGTGCTGGAGCAGAAGCGGCACGAGATCATCCAGATCATCAAGGGAGCCCCCGGCGCCCCGGAGCCGGGAGGGCCGGAGCAGCCGCTGCGCTCCAACTTCGCGGAGACGGCGTTCTGGATTCCGCAGCTGCTCACCGGGCCGGACGGCACGGCGGTGCTGGAGTTCACGGTGCCGGACTCGGTGACCGCGTGGGACGTCTGGGTGCACGCGCTCACGCGCGACCTGCGCGGTGGGTCCACGCAGCGCTCCACCCGCAGCGTGAAGGAGCTGATGGTGCGCCCCTACCTGCCGCGCTTCCTGCGCGAGGGGGACCGCGCGGAGCTGGAGGTCGTGGTGAACAACGCGGGGGCGCAGGCGCAGCAGGGCCAGCTCACGTTCGACATCGTGGATCCGGACACGCAGAAGAGCCTGGCCGCGGACTTCGGCGTGAAGACGGCCACGCAGGCCTTCACGGTGGCGGCGGGGAAGGGCACGCACCTGCGCTTCCCCATCACCACGCCCGCGCGCGTGGGACCGGTGGCCTTCCGCGTCGTCGCGAAGGCGGGCGCGTTCAGCGACGGCGAGCTGCGGCCCCTGCCGGTGCTGCCCGGCCGCATGCACCTGTCCCAGTCGCGCTTCGTGACGCTGCGCGACCAGGACCGCAAGACGCTGACGTTCGACGACCTGAAGCGCTCGGACGACCCCACCCGCGTGAACGAGCAGCTCGTCGTCACGGTGGACGCGCAGCTGTTCTACTCCGTGCTCCAGGCGCTGCCGTACCTGGTGGACTACCCCTATGAGTGCACGGAGCAGACGCTCAACCGCTTCGTGTCCACGGGCATCGTCTCCAGCCTCTTCGACAAGTACCCGGCGGTCGCGAAGGTGGCCAAGGACCTGAGCCAGCGGAGCACGCGCTTCGAGACCTTCGACGGCGTGGACCCGAACCGGAAGATGTCGCTGGAGGAGACGCCCTGGCTCAACGAGGCGAAGGGCGGGACCGGGAACGACGACGCGCTCCTGCGCGTGCTGGATCCGAAGGTGGCCCGGGCCCAGCGCGAGTCGTCGCAGGAGAAGCTGCGCAAGTCACAGAACGCGGACGGTGGCTTCCCCTGGTGGCCGGGCGGCCCCTCGTCGCCGTACATGACGCTCTACATCCTGCACGGCCTGTCGCGCGCCATGGAGCACGGGGTGGAGGTGTCGCCCGCCATGACGGAGCCGGCGTGGGGCTACCTCACCACGCACTTCCGGAGCGACTCCGCGAACCGGCTGATGAAGAAGGACCTGGGCTGGGAGTTCCTCACGTTCCTCAACTTCGTGGCGTCGGCGTATCCGGACGCGCGCTACACGGGCGAGGCGCTCACCGCGGCCGAGCGGCAGCGCATGCTCGACTTCTCCTTCAAGCACTGGAAGGAGCACTCGCCGTACCTCAAGGGGTACCTGGCGCTCACGCTGAACCGGGCGAAGCGCACGAAGGACGCGCAGAAGGTCTGGGACAGCGTGATGGACTCCGCGAAGACGACGGAGGACCAGGGCACCTTCTGGGCCGCGGAGGACCGCAGCTGGCTCTGGTACAACGACACCACGGAGACCCACGCCTTCGCGCTGCGCACGCTGTCGGAGCTGCGCCCGAAGGATGCGCGCCGCGCGGGCCTGGTGCAGTGGCTGCTCCTGGACAAGAAGCTGGGGCACTGGAAGTCCACGCGCGCCACGGCGGAGGCGCTCTACGCGCTGGTGAACTACCTGGAGGCGGAAGGGGCGCTGTCCGTGCGCGAGGAGCTGAAGGTGACGGTGGGCCCGAAGGTGGTGCCCATGAGCTTCTCGCCGGAGGTCTACACGGGGAAGAAGAACCAGGTGGTGCTCTCCGGCCCGGAGGTGAAGCCGGACACCGCGACCACGGTGGTGGAGAAGACGACGAAGGGCTTCGCCTTCGCCTCCGCGACGTGGCACTTCTCCACGGAGGAGCTGCCGAAGGAGGAGCGCGGTGACTTCTTCCAGGTGTCGCGCCGCTACTTCGTGCGGATCCGCGAAGGCACCCAGACGCTGCTGCGCCCGCTGGCGGACGGCGCGACGCTGCGGCCCGGCGACGAGGCGGAGGTGCAGTTGTCCCTGCGCCTGAAGCACGCGGCGGAGTACGTGCACCTGCGCGATCCGCGCGCCGCGGGCCTGGAGCCGGAGAACGCGCAGTCCCGCCACAAGTGGGACCTGGGCATCGTCTGGTACGAGGAGACGCGCGACTCGGGGACGAACTTCTTCTTCGAGGCGCTGCCAGCGGGCGAGTACACGTTCAAGTACCGGCTGCGCGCGAACCTCGCGGGCACCTTCCGCGTGGGGCCCGCGACGGTTCAGTCCATGTACGCGCCGGAGTTCACCGCGTACTCCACGGGCACGGTGCTCACCGTGGACAGGGCGCCGTAGGCCGTCAGCGGGGCAGGGGGCCCGCGTCCTTCACGGACGCGGGTGCTCTACTCCGCGCAGGTGGCGGCTTCTTCGGTGGGGTGCAGCGTGGCGATGCCGTAGGTGCCGTTGCGCGTGCCGCACCAGATGCGCCAGTTGCCGCCACCGATGTCCGGCGCCGAGTACACGCCGCCTTCCTTTTTCGCCCCGCCGCGCGCACAGCAGCGCGCGAACGCGCGGGTTCCGATGGCGGCGATGGAGACCGCGTCCTGCGACGTCGAGAAGCCGCCCATCCGCTTCACGCCGCAGGACCAGGGCGCCAGGCCCTTGAAGCGGATGAGGTACTGCTCGCCCCGCACCGCTTCCTCGCCCTTGGCCGCGCCCTGGTAGCAGACCTTTCCTTCCGCCTCGAGCTGCGCGTAGCGAGGCAGGAAGTGGAGGCCGCCAATCGGGCCGCGCTGCCAGTCATCGCCGCAGAAGACGTGCGTGAACGCGTTGCGCGGACCCGTGCTCACCCAGAGGCTCGTGAGCCATTCGATGTTCGCCTGCCGCGAGCCCGGCCGGCCCGCCGCGGACAGCGCGCGCTGCACCCGCGCGTCGTCATAGTGCTTCGCGAAGAAGCGCTGCACGTCCCCGGCGCTCACGCTCGCGTCGGGACGCGCGGGGCACAGGTCCAGCACCTCGCGGTCCAGCGCGGACAGGGCAGGCGCCTTGGCGAAGAGGGGGGATTGGTCACAGGTGCTCGCGCAGGCCGCGCCTTCGCCCGGAGCCGCCGCGCGCCCCGCGGGGGCCTGGACCTCCACGGCCCCGTCTTCCGCATCGCCGGCCTCGGCACTGCTCGCGGCGTCGGAGGCAGTGCTGTCCCGGGCCGCCTGCTGCTGGCGCGTGTTCTCATGGTCCGCACGCACGAGCGCATCCGTGCCGGGGGCCTTCTGGACGGCGTCCGTGGGCGTGCCATCGCAGAGCACCCAGCCCTCGGCCTTCGGCCCCTGGAGCTTGCACCACGCGCGGTCGGGGCCGCCCTTCTTCACGAGCGGATAGGACACGCCCGGCTGCACGGCGAAGACGACCTTGGAGGACTCGGGCTGCTCCACCGCGTCCACGGACTCTTCGGTGACGAAGACGCCGCTGCCCGCGAGGGCGGCGGGGGGAGCCATGGAAATGGCCAGGAAGAAGCAGGCGAGCGACCCGGAGAGGCGCATGGTGCGCGGGACTCTAACAGGGGTGCCGGAAGCCCGCTGTTCCCCGGTTGCGCCCGGCGCCGCACCGCGAAATAAGAGCGGCCGATATGAAACCGATGAATTTCCGAGGCCGCTGGGTGCTCATTACCGGCGCGTCGTCCGGCCTGGGGCTGGAGATGGCCCGCCTGCTCGCGAAGGAGCACGGCGCCCACATCATCGCCGTCGCCCGGCGCGAGGACCGGCTCACCGCCCTCAAGGCGGAGCTGGAGGGCGCGCACGGCGTGCAGGTGCTGCCCCTGTCAGCCGACCTCACCCGGCCCGGCGAGGCCACGCGCGTCTTCGAGACCGCCACGTCCGGCCGCACCGTCGACGGTGTCATCCTCAACGCGGGCGTCACCTACTTCGGCCACGCGCTGGAGCAGCAGCCCGAGTCCTTCGACGCGATGCTGGCCACCAACATCACCAGCGTGGTGCGCATGTCCCAGCTCTTCGGCGCGCACTTCGCGAAGCGGGGCGGGGGAGGGGCGCTGATGCTCGTCGCGAGCACCGCGGGCTTCGCGCCGCTGCCGTACCAGACGGCCTACGCGGCGACGAAGTCGTTCGTGATCAGCTACGGACGCGGCCTGGCCTACGAGCTGCGCAAGGCGGGCGTGTCCGTCACCGTCTTCGCTCCGGGCGGCATCGCCACGGAGATGCTGTCGGTGTCCGGCCTGGACCGGAAGTTCAAGGCGGGCGACGTGGGCATCATGTCCGCGGAGGCCTGTGCGCGCATCGCCGTGGACGCCTTCGAGCACCGCCGCGAGCTCGCCGTGCCCGGCGTCCTCAACCGCTTCCTCGCGACGATGATGAAGCTCTTGCCCCACGGCTTCATGATGGGGCGCTCGGCCGCGCTGTACGAAGGCGCGCTGCCGAAGGAGCCGCCCGCGCCGTGACTCCAGCGCGGGCGGTGCACCCGGGCCTCAGGCCAGCTTCAGCCGCGCGGCCTTCAGCTTGCCCACCTGCACCGTGTACTCGCCGGCCCCCAGCTCCGCCTTGGGGTCGGTGACCTTCTCGCCGTTCACCCGGATGCCGCCCTGGGTCATCAGCTTGCGCGCCTCCGTGGCGGAGGCCACGAGCTTCGTCTCCGGCAGCAGCTTCGTCACCAGCAGCTTCTCCGCGCCCGCGAGCGACACCTCCACCAGCGGCAGCTCCTCCGCGGACAGCTCCTTCTTGGCGAAGCGCTTCTCGAAGTCCTCCGCCGCCTTGCGCCCGGCCTCCTCACCCTGGAAGCGCGCAGCCATCTCCTGCGCGAAGGCGACCTTCGCGACCTTGGGGTGGGCGGCGCCGGACTTCGTCTTCTCCTCCAGCTCCAGCACCTGCTTGAGCGGCATCGAGGACAGGAGCTTGTAGTACCGCCACATCAGGTCGTCCGTGATGCTCATCAACTTGCCGAAGATGCTGTCCGCCGGCTCGTCGATGCCCACGTAGTTGTCCAGGCTCTTGGACATCTTGGAGCCGGTGATGACGCCGTCCACCAGCTTCGCGTCCAGGCCCTCCAGGATGGGGCCGGTCATGATGACCTGCGGCTCCATGCCCTCTTCCTTCATCAACTGCCGGCCCACCAGCAGGTTGAAGAGCTGATCCGTCGCGCCCAGCTCCACGTCCGCCTTCAGCGCCACGGAGTCGTAGCCCTGCAGGAGCGGGTAGAGGAACTCGTGGATGGCGATGGAGGTGTTCTCCCGGTAGCGCTTCTTGAAGTCGTCGCGCTCCAGCATGCGCTGCACGGAGTAGCGCGCCGCCAGGCGGATCATCCCCTCGGTGCCCAGCGCGTCGAGCCACTCCGAGTTGAACTTCACCACCGTCTTGTCGGGGTCCAGGACCTTGAAGACCTGCTGCTTGTACGTCTCCGAGTTGACCTTCACCTGCTCGCGGGTGAGCGGCGGACGGGCCGCGTTCTTCCCGGAGGGGTCGCCGATGAGGGCGGTGAAGTCACCGATGAGGAACACCACCGTGTGACCGAACTCCTGGAAGCGCCGCATGCGCGTGAGCAGCAGCGTGTGGCCCAGGTGCAGGTCGGGACGGCTGGGGTCGAAGCCCGCCTTGATGACCAGGGGCTTGCCCTTGTCATACGAGCGCTGGAGCTTCTTCTTGAGGTCCTCCGGCACCTGCAAATCCACGGTGCCGCGAGTGACTTCTTCGAACTGTTCTTCGGGGGTCGCCTTGCGCAGTGCGTCCGGGTTCATGGCGCCGCGGACACTAGCCCAAAAAAGACGACGGGCAGGGCGGGACTTCTCCAGCCCGCCCCACCCGTGAAGGTCCGGTCGTCAGCCTGACGACTCAGGTGTCCAGGAAGTCGAAGCTGCGGCACAGGCCGCGCAGCGTCTGGCTCTCCGTGACGATCTGGTCCATGTCCACGTCGTCGCTCGTCGTGGGCAGCGCCTGGACGATCTGGTCGTTGAAGGCCAGACCCACCCGGCGGCTGCGCGAACTGGCCGCCTTGAGGGTGGCGTCGTAGTAGCCACCACCGCGCCCCAGCCGCTTGCCGTCCGGGCTGAAGCCCAGGCCGGGCACCACGAACAGGTCGATCTGATCCACGGCAATCAGGTCCGAGGAGTTCGTGGGCTCACGGACGCCCAGGCGTCCCGGCTCCAGCTCGCTCTCCGACTTGATGGCCCGGAAGGCCAGGATTCGCCCATGCACGTGGGACAGCGGGTAGCAGACGATCTTCTCGTCCTGCAACGCCGCGATGAGGATGTCCCGGGTGGGCACCTCGCCCCGGATGGGGGCGTAGAGGGCCACCGTCCGTGCCTTCTGATAGTAGGGCGATGCCAGGAATCGAGACTGGACCTTGAGGCCCCGCTCATCGATGAGGTCGTTGGTCATCGCCTTGCGGCGCGCCGTCAGTTCCTCACGAAGCGTGACCTTCTTCTCCGCCGCCGCCGCCACCGTATCCGCCGCCGTCTCGCTCACCGCCGCCGCTCCAAAGAAAGAGTCCCCCGCCGAGCCGTGTGTCCAGCGTCCATTGAACCCTTAGAAGCCAGGTGGGGACCGAAATCATGTCACCGCAGGCTTCCCTCATCCCCGGTGAAGGGGGAGGGCTTGCACATGGCGACCGAAACGGACCCCGGAATGGACGTATCGGTTCGAATTTCTGCTGGGCATCACGCACCCCGCAGGGAACAGACCTTTTACTGCTCAAATCTCGCTACAAGTCCTTAGAATCACTGGGAAAATCCCAGGGCGTTCTGGGAAAATGATAAGGATGGAGAAGCGTGCGGTCAAGCCGTCCTCGCGCGTTTACAAGCCGCCCCGTGGACTTCTATGATGCCCGGGTCCCCGACATGTCGCTCCCGACCCCAACATTGGCTCTCGCGGCGGTAGCCTGCCTCGCCTCCGGATTCGCCTGGGCGGGTCCGCAGCTGAACAGTACCTACCAGGGAGATGCCTTCGGCCCCATCGAGTTGCGCTCGGACGGGGAACATCTGACCGGCATCGCGCCGGCCGGGGGACCCTGCCAGCGCCCGGTCGCCGAGCAGATCCTGACAGGGGACTTCCAGGGCAACGTCTTCCTGGGGGAGATCACGCTCTGTCAGACGGGGGACACCTGCACCCCGTCCCGGAGCTTCCCGCTGATGCTCGTCTACAACGTGGAGGAGCGCGCGCTGGCGGGCGTGGTGAAGCTGGAGGGCGGCTGCGAGTCCCCGGCCCTGCCCAAGAACAGCATGCTGGTGCTGCGGGCGACGGACCAGGGCGCGGCCCTGACGCCCGCGGCGGCGCCGGCTCCCGAGCAGCGTCAGGCGCAGGCCCCCACGCCTCCTCCTCCGTCCGGTGGCGCCGCGCAGGTGGCGGCGCAGCGCCGGCTGGAGCCGCTGGACGTGGCGGCGACCTTGAAGCAGGGGCAGTCGCTGCTGGCCCAGAACCCCTTCGCGGCCTCGCAGCAGTTCCAGCTGGTGCTGGCCCAGGAGAAGGAGAAGAACAATGCCTGGGCCCTGACGGGCATGGGCGTGTCGCACTACCTGCGCAAGCAGCACGCGGAGGCGCTCAAGTACCTGGAGCAGGCGCGCAACCTGGGCAGCGGCGCGGCGCGGGCGGAGGCCTTCTTCTGGACGGCGTGCGTGAAGCGGGCGGCGCAGGAGTCGGGGTTCGCCCAGATCGCGCTGCGGCGTGCGCTGGCGGAGGGGTGGTCCCCGCCGGAGGGCAACGCGCTGGTGGAGCGTGAACTCCAGCAGTTCGCCAATGAGGGAACGCTGTACGAGGCACAGGTGAAGCAGGCCCGCGGTCGCAAGCGGGTCCAGGGCCGTGAGTCGCAAGGAGCTGGAAGCGCCAGCCCGTGAACGCGCCGAACTCCGTGTCGAAGCCTGTTCGCGTCTTCGGCAACTACGAAATCCTGTCGTTGCTGGGCAAGGGCGGCATGGCCGAGGTGTACCGCGCGCGCGTGCGCTCCGGCCCGTACGAGGGCTGGACGGTGGCGCTCAAGCGGCTGTTGCCCGCGCTCACCCGGGACCCTGCGTCGGTGGACCTCTTCCGCCGCGAGGCGCAGCTGTCGCGCCAGCTGGACCACCCGAACATCGTGAAGGTGCTGGACGCCGGGATGCTGGACGACGTGTCCTTCCTGGTCATGGACCTGGTGGACGGGCGCGACCTGGGCCACATCCTGCGCCGGTGCAAGGCGCGCGGGATTCCGCTCCCCGTCGACTTCGCGGTGTACCTGGCGAAGGTGCTGCTGGAGGCGCTCGCGTACGCGCACACCGCCACCGGGCCGGACGGCAAGCCGCTGGGCATCGTCCACTGCGACGTGTCCCCCTCCAACCTGTTCATCTCCCGGGTGGGGGAGATCAAGCTGGGCGACTTCGGCGTGTCGCGCGTGCTGGTGGACGGGAAGCTCCAGGGCGGCGAGGTGCTGGGCAAGCCGTACTACCTGTCCCCGGAGTCGCTGCAGGGCGCCGTCTCCCCGGAGGCGGATCTGTGGGCCGCGAGCGTGGTGCTCTATGAGCTGCTCACGCTGGGCCGGCCCTTCGTGGGCACGACGCCCGAAGAGGTCTTCGCGGGCATCCTGTCGCGCAAGTACCGGCTGTTGAGCTCGGTGAGGCCGGACATCCCGAAGGCGCTGGACGCGGTGCTGGCGCGCGCGTTCGCGGAGAACCCCGAGGACCGCTTCCCGTCCGCGGAGGAGTACGCGAAGGCCCTGTCGCCGCACTTCGACGAGAACGTGGGCACGCCCCTGGCCATCGCGGCGGTGGTGCGCGGCCTGTTCGGCACCACGGACGAGATGCCCGTGTACCGGAATCCGCCGCCCAACGGCTCTTCCGACGGCAACGGGTAGCCGGGCGGGCAGGGCCCTGGTGCCCGGGCTCCCGGACGGTGGAGCCCGCTGCGGCCCATGCCCCGGATGATGACCTTTCCTCCCGCGAACATGCACCGGGAGGAATCCATGGCGACCGAGCGAAAGCAGCAGCAGCAGCCCGAGCAGGAGCAGCCCACCCGCGAGACGCGGCACGGCGACGAGCGACTTCCGCCCAAGGCCGACGAGGCCAAGGAGGGGATGCCCGGCTACGGACAGCCCGACCCGGAGGTGCGCGAGAAGAACCTGCCTGATCAGAAGTGGTGATCAGCCCAGCGCGCGCACGAGGGGAACGTGCGTGCACAGTGCCTCCACCACGCGCTCGACCTCGGCGCTCGTGGTGGAAGGGCCCAGGCTGAAGCGCAGGCTTCCGCGCGCTTGCGCCGGGGAGAGGCCCATGGCGCGCAGCACGTGGGACGGGGACAGGGTGCCGGACGCGCAGGCCGCTCCCGACGAGACGCGGATGTCCTCCAGGTCCAGCGCCATCAGCAGTGCCTCGCCCTCCACCCCGTCGAAGCGCAGGTTGCTGGTGTTGGGGACGCGGGGCGCGGAGCTTCCGTTCACCGTCACGCCGGGCAGCCGCTGGAGCACCTGCTGTTCGAAGGTGTCACGGAGGGCCGCGACCCTCACGGCGGCGTCGGGCTGATCCGCCGTGGCCAGCTCCAGGGCCAGGGCCAGGGCCTCCGCGTAGGGCACGTTCTGCGTGCCTCCTCGCCGGCCTCCTTCCTGGTGCCCGGGCGTCAGCGCCCGCACGTCCACGCCCTTGCGGACCACGAGCACGCCCACGCCCTGGGGGCCGCCGAACTTGTGCGCGGAGAGGGAGAGGAGATCCGCGTCCACTTCGCGCAGGGAGAGCAGCACCTTGCCCGCAGCCTGCACGGCGTCCGTGTGGAAGAGGATGCCGCGCTGACGGCACGCACGCGCGGCCTCCGCCACCGGTTGCAGCACGCCCGTCTCGTTGTTGGCCCACATCAACGAACACAGCGCGGTGTCCGGCGTGAGCGCCTCCAGCACGGCCTCCAGGGGCACGCGGCCGTCGGAGGCAGGGGCGAGCCGCACCACCTGGGCGCCGTCCTTCTCCAGCTGCGTGAGGGCTCCCAGCGCCGCAGGGTGCTCCACCGTGGAGGACACCACGCGGCGGCGGTCCTTCACGGGCCGGGCCGCGAAGGCGCCCACCAGCGCGAGCGCATCCGCTTCGCTGCCCGACGCGGTGAAGGTGATCTCCTTCGGCTCGCAGCCGAGGACGCGTGCCACCTTCGCCCTCGCGGCGTCCAGCCGGGCCCGGGCCTCGCGCCCTCCGCCGTGCACGCTGGACGCGTTGCCGAAGCCGCCCTCCGTGAAGGCCCGGGCGAGCAGCGCTCCCACCTCCGCGCGCACCGGCGCGGCGGCGTTGTGGTCCCAGTAGATCACGTGTCCTGCGCGGACAGCAGCGACTTCGGCCGCTCCTCGGCGACGCCGAAGGCTTCGAGGAAGCGCGACACCACCTCGCGCTTGAGCGCCTTGCGCTTGTTCGCGCTGCCGGACAGGGGCAACCGCGCGCCGGCCATGCTGCCGTGGCCGCCAGAGGAACCGCCCAGGTCGTCGCAAAGCTCGCGGATGAGGCGGCCCGCGTTCATGCGCCGGTCCTTCACGCGCAGGCTCAGGAAGAGCTGGTTGCGGAACGTGCCGTACGCCAGGGACCACTTCATCCCCTCGAGGTACATCATCCGCTCGGCGACCTCCGCCACCATGTCCGGGGAGTAGACCTCCTCCAGGTCGGTGATGATGGCGGTGCCGTAGACCTTCGCCTTCTCGATGGACGTGTGGAACAGCTGGAAGAAGCGCGCGGGCAGCTCCGGGTGTTCAATCTGTCCCAGCAGCTGCTTGTCACAGCGGGGGAACAGCCACAGGTAGCTGTCCACGTCCGTCTGGGTCGTCTCACGGCCCAGGTCCCGCGTGTCCGCCTTGATGCCGTAGAAGAGCGCGGTGGCGATCTCCACGGAGGGCTCCAGCCGGGCGGCCCGCAGGTACTCCACCAGCATCGTGGAGGTGGCGCCGAAATCGCCGCCCACGTCCGCGAAGGGGGCCAGCAGGCTCTCCTCGCGCAGCGGGTGATGGTCCACCACCAGGTCCGCGCGGTAGCGCGCCGGCAGCGAGTGGTTGCGCACCGGCGGCTGGGTGTCCACCAGGCCGAAGAGGTCGTACTGGCTGAAGTCGATCTGCGACACGTGCGACACCGGCAGCCGCAGCACGCGCACGAACGCCACGTTCTCCGCGCGCCCGATGATGCCTCCGTAGCCCACCTGGGCCTCGATGCCGGCCTTGCGCTCCAGCAGATGGGCGAGCGACACCGCCGCCGCCATGGAGTCGGGGTCCGGGTTGTCGTGCGTGAGGATGAGCGCCCGGCGGTGGCCCTTGGCCACCTGGAGCAAGCGGCCCAGCTTGTCGGCGGCCGGCAGCTTCGCCAGCCGTTCTGGCGGAGGCTCCGTGAGCTCGCCGCCGGCGGGAAGCTGGGAGCGACGGCTTTGGAAGGACGGGGTCAAAGGCATGGGGACTCTTCTTTTACTTCCTCCGGCACAGGGATTCGAGAAGTCGGATGTTCTCCCCGTAACGTTCCGGAAAGGGTGTTTCCAGCACCCCAATGGTGTCGACGAACCGCGCGTCCTTCATGAGGCAGCGGAAGGCCGTCAGTCCGATTGCTCCCTTGCCAGGTTCCTCGTGGCGGTCCACCCGGCAACCCAGGTCTTTCTTGCAATCGTTGAGGTGAAAGGCGCGCACGCGGTCCAGACCTACCCGCCGGTCGCACTCGTCCATCACCGCCGCGTAGCCCCTGGGCGTGCGCAGGTCGTAGCCGGCCGCGAACAGGTGGCAGGTGTCCAGGCACACCGCCAGCCGCGCCTCGTCGTCGACGCGGGAGAGCAGCTCCTCGATGTGCTCGAAGCGCCAGCCCAGGGCGTTGCCCTGGCCCGCCGTCACCTCCAGGCAGACGCGGGCCTGGAAGCCGGGGCAGCGGCGGTGCACCTCGTCCAGCGCTTCCGCGATGAGCTTGAGGCCGCGCGCTTCATCCGGGTGCGAGCCGGGGTGGAGGATGAGCAGCGGGATGCCCAGGCGCTCGCAGCGGGTGAGCTCCTCGGTGACGCACGCGAGCGACTTCTCGCGGGCCTCCGGGACTTCACCGGCCAGGTTCACCAGGTAGCTGCCGTGGGCGATGACGGGCAGGCCCGTGCGGCGGGCCTCGGCGCGGAAGGCTTCGGCTTCCGCGTCCGTCAGCGCGGGGGCGCTCCAGCCCCGCGCGTTCTTCGTGAAGATCTGCAGGGCGCGGGCGCCGTGCGCTTCGGCTCGCTGGAAGGCCTGGCTCACGCCACCAGCGATGGATTCATGAGCCCCGATGCGCACGGCTTCGACTTCGTCTCTCTCTTCGCGGCTACTCGACGGTCTTGTACTTGCGACCCAGGTCGCGGAAGTACTTCACGCCGTTGTCGAGCGAGTTCTCCATCGCGTCCATCAGCACCGTGCGGAACACGGCCACGGGCGCGCGGAAGGACTCGTAGTAGCGCTGCCGGTCGATGGAGTGGATGACCGCCGGCATGTAGCCGTTGCGCAGCAGGATGAGGTTGCTGCACATGCGCCCCACCTTCCCGCTGTGCTCGGTGAAGGGGAAGATCTGCAGGAACTCGTGCTGCACCACCGCTGCCTGCTTGATGGGGTGGAACTCGCGGAACTCCGCGCTGGCGGTGTGGTCCACGAGCTTCTCCAGCCGCGCCTGGATCTTCGCGGGCTGGGTGATGTCGTGGAAGTAGGTGCGGTGCAGGGGCATGTCCTTGCGCAGCCCCGCGCGGTCGCGCTCCTTGGCCAGCTCCTTCTCCGTGCGCTCGCGGCGTTCCATGCGCGCACGCTCGGCCAGCGCTTCCGGCGTGTTGCCCAGGAAGAGGTCGTGCATCCGCTTGATGGTGGTGAGCGTGAGCGCGGACTGCTTCTTCGCGCCCGCGGCCTCCTCGCGGATGAAGTCCGCCACCGCCTTGTGGTTGCGGATCTCCAGCACCACCGGGATCATGGAGGCTTCGGCCGCGGTGCGCTCCGGGAAGAGCGCGGCCATCAGCTCCTGGTGCGTGTACACGACGCCTTCGAGCGCGGCGTCGTGGTAGATCCACGACATCTCGAAGCGGTCGAGGTACTCACGCGCTGGCGGCTTGCCCTTGTAGATCTCAAGGTACTCGCGCAGCTGCTCGTTCTTCTCGTCGATGTCCTGGTAGCGTTCCTTCACGGACTGCGGCTCCTTCTCGCTCCGGCCCGCCCCGGGCGCTGATTCTCAGAGGCTGCGCCGGGAGGTACAACGGCACACGGAGTCTAGAAATTCCGCGCGGTTGGAACAAATAAAACCCGACTAGAGATTCACCAGGAACACCTCGCACGCCTGGTCGAGCAGGTCTTTTGAAAGGGCTGGCGGGATTTGCCGGTATCGGGCGGCGTCCCGGATGAGCGACACGAGGTCCCGGGGGTGGCAGGAGCGCATCTCCATGCTCCGGGGCTTGTAGTAGTGCTCCACCAGGTAGGTGATGGCCTGGTCCACGTAGGGGATGCCCGCCGCCTCGCACACCCGGCGGAAGATCTCCCGGTAGGACTCCTCGTCCGGATTGCCCACTTCAATCTTGTACTTGATGCGCCGCAGGAAGGCCTCGTCCACCAGCTCCTTGGGGTCCAGGTTGGTGGAGAAGACCAGGAGCTGATCGAACGGAATCTCGAACTTCTTGCCGGTGTGCAGGGTGAGGAAGTCCACCCGCTTCTCCAGCGGGACGATCCACCGGTTGAGCAGGTCCGTGGGGTGGACCTTCTGGCGGCCGAAGTCGTCGATGAGGAGCATGCCGCCGTTGGCCTTCACCTGGAACGGTGCCTCGTAGAAGCGGGTGCTCTCCGAGTAGATGAGGTCCAACGTCTCCAGCGTCAGCTCGCCGCCCACCACCACCGCGGGGCGCCGGCAGAGCGACCAGCGCTTGTCCATCTCGAAGGTCTGCCGGCGCCCGTTGGCGTCGCGGCCAATCTCCAGCGACACGGGCGTGTGGATGATCCGGTCGAAGACCTTGATGATCTGGTTGTCGATTTCGAGGCAGTGCGGGACGAACACCTCGCCGCCGAACATGTGCGAGATGGCCTCCGCGAGGCTCGTCTTGCCGTTGCCCGGCGGGCCGTAGAGGAAGAGGGAGCGGCCGGAGTTCACGGCCGGGCCCAGCTTGTCCATCAGCTCCGCGGAGACGGTGAGGTGCCCCAGGGCGGCGACCAGGTCCTCCTGGCCCACGACGGGCGTCTCCTCCGTCTGGCTGCTGATGAGGGCGTTGTACTGCTCGATGGGGACGGGGGCGGGGCCCACGTAGGTGGAGCGGGTGAGGGCGTCACGCGCGTACTCGCGGCCCTTCTCCGTGAGGGCGAACTCCACGGACGCGCGGCCAAAGCCCTTGCCGCCGCGCAGGTCCACGAGCTTCTCCGCGGCGAGGAAGTCCACCACGTGCTCGACGACGCCGGACCAGGGCAGGCACATGCTCTCCGCGATGGCCACGCCCGTGCCGGTGCCGGCGTAATAGAGGAACTTGAGGCCCAGGTCCGCCAGCAGACCCAGCTTCAGCCCCGTCTCCTCCAGCGACTTCGGCTCCGCGGGAGCGATGTCGAGGACGGACGGGTTCTCCAGCTTGAACGGATTGTCTTCGTACGCGTAGCCGGCGGGAGGCATCGGGTACGGGTTCTACCCGATTCCCCCGTCCGCCGGGACTTCACGTCCACCGACTGTCCTCAAACGTAGGTCAGCCAGTCCGCATAGCGGGCTTCCTGGCCCCGCACGACGCGGAAGTACGTCTCCTGGACGAACCGGCTGATGGGGCCGGGCTTGCCGTCGCCAATCTGGCGGTTGTCCACCTCGCGCACGGGGGTGATCTCCGCGGCGGTGCCGGTGAAGAAGACCTCGTTGGAGATGTAGAGGGCGTCACGGGTGACGGTGACCTCCTCGATGGTGGTGTGGCCGGCGTCGCGCAGCAGCTTCAGCACCGTATCGCGGGTGATGCCGTCCAGCACGGGGGACGAGAGGGGCGGGGTCTTGATGATGCCCTTCTTGTTCACCATGAAGATGTTCTCGCCGGAGGCCTCCGCGACGAAGCCGCTGATGTCCAGGAGGATGGCCTCGTCGTAGCCGGCGAGCACCGCCTCGCGCTTGGCGAGGATGGAGTTGACGTACTGGCCGGTGATCTTCCCGCGCACCATGTTCACGTTCACGTGGTTGCGCGTGAAGGAGCTGACCTTGGCGCGGATGCCCTCCTTCATGCCCTTGTCGCCCAGGTACGCGCCCCAGTCCCACGCGGTGATGCCCACGCGGGTGGGGTTCACCGCGCCCAGGCCCATGGCGCCGTCGCCCATGAAGGCCACCGGGCGCAGGTAGGCGCCGTTGGCGAACTGCGCCTTCTGCTTGCGCAAGAGATCCAGCGTGGCCTCCACCAGCTCATCCTCGGTGTAGGGCATCTGCAGCATGATGATGTGCGCGGAGTCGAGCAGGCGGCGGATGTGCTCGCGCAGCCGGAAGACGGCGAGCCGGCCATCATGGGTCTTGTAGGCGCGGATGCCCTCGAAGACGCCCAGGCCGTAGTGGAGGGCGTGCGTCATCACGTGCACGTTGCCCTCGTCCCATTTCATCAGCTTCCCATCGAGCCAGATGTGTTCGGCGCGCAGCACGGTGGATGAGGTCGAGCTCATCGGGAAGTTCCTCTCGGGCTAGGGGTGGGACGGCTTGGGACTTGTATCCAGGCCCACCAGGGACGCAAAGCGTGAAACGCCAGGGGCCCGGCGGAACGGTCGCTTCTGTCCTTCGGACGCGGCGCCCTGCGTCAGGCCTGGGCGATGGTGGGGAGGTTGGCGCGGGCCTTCTCGATGTCGCCCTCGTATTTGAGGACGAGGTTGAGCGTGGCGGCGACGACGTCCGAGCTGAGCGCTTCGGCGTTGAGCAGCGTCAGGCTCTGCGCCCAGTCCAGGGTCTCGCTGATGGACGGGGCCTTCTTCAAGTCGAGCGCGCGGATGGCGGCCACGGCCTCCACCACCTGCTCGGCCAGCACCTGGGGGACCTCCGGCAGGCGCGAGCGGACGATCTTCAGCTCGCGCTCGCGGTCCGGGAAGTCGATGTGCAGGTGCAGGCAGCGGCGCTTGAGCGCGTCGGACAGCTCGCGGGCGTTGTTGCTGGTGAGGATGACGCGCGGGACGTGGCGGGCCCGGATGGTGCCCAGCTCCGGCACCGTGACAGCGTTGTCAGAGAGGACCTCCAGCAGGAAGGCCTCGAACTCCGGATCCGCCTTGTCGATTTCGTCCACCAGGAGCAGGGCCGGCGTGGGCGACAGCTGGGCCTGGAGGATGGGGCGGGGGAGGAGGAAGCGCTCGGAGAAGAACACCGCGTCGCCGGAGGCCAACCGGTCCGCGGCCTCCGCCAGCGTGGACGTGCCCTGGGTCAGCTCGCCAATCTTGTCCTTGAGCAGCTGGGTGTAGAGCAGCTGCTTGGCGTACTCCCACTCGTAGAGCGCCTTCGCCTCGTCCAGGCCCTCGTAGCACTGGAGGCGGAGGAAGGTCCGGTCCAACGCCTGCGCCAGGGCCTTGGCCAGCTCCGTCTTGCCCACTCCGGCCGGGCCCTCCACCAGGATGGGCTTGCCCATGCGGTCCGCCAGGAACACGGCCGTGGCGATCTCGGGCGACGACAGGTAGCCCACCGCCTCCAGGCGACGCGCCGCGTCCTCCACGCTGGTGAACGAGCGAATCTCCGGAGTCAGTTGAGGGGGGCTCACGCCCGTCAACTTAACCGACGGTTTCGCGCCGACTGCGGCAAAAATGCCAGGGTTGTGGGGGCGCCGTCCGCACTCTTGAGGGCCTTGGGAGCTGTAACCCTGCGGAATCAGGGTGCGTAATTATTTTCGCACCGTGGGCATGCACCGTGCATCGAAGCGTGCGTATCTCAGGACGAACGAGGTCGCGGGTCATGTGGGCGTGGCTGAAGCTGGCGATGGCGGTGCTGGTGGTGGTGATGCCGGGGGGCTTCCCCCTCGTGCTGGCGTACATCGCGACGCGGACGTTGCTGGAGCGCTGGCGGCAGGCGCAGGCGCAGGCCCGGGAAGAGGGGCGGCCGGTGTCGGTGGTGCGGGACGTGGTGGGCGCGCTGCACTTCCGGGACCTCATCCGTGAGGCGCGGGCGGCCACGGCGCTTTAAGCCGGCGGGACGGTCTTGAGATGGACGAAGGGCCCGGCACTCCCTGGGAGTGCGCGGGCCCTTGTCGTTTCCAGAGGCCGGGTGAGGGCTACTTGTCGAGCTCGTCGACGAGCGCCGTCCAGTCGTCCTCGCCGCCTTCGGGGGCGGTGGGCAGCTGCATCACCATGGTGCGCTCCGGGGCCTCCTCGTCCACGGGGACGGGGGCCGCGGCGGCCTTCTTCGCGGCGGGCTTGGCGGCGGCCTTCGCCGGGGGCTTGGCGGCGGCCGGGATGACCGGGTTCGCCTGGACCGTGGCGGCCAGGTGCTCCTCCTCGGTGGCCTTGGCGCCCTTCGCGGCGGGCGCGGCGGCGGCCGGGGCCTTGGTCTTGTAGCGGGCCAGCTCCAGCTCCGCGACCTTGAGCGCCTTGCTCTTCTCCTGGACGGACGTCTGGAGGCGGGCAACCTCCTGGGCCTTGATGGCCTCGCGGCGCTCGAGCTCCGCCTTCTGCTTGGCGTTGAGGTCCTCCAGCTCCTTGGCCTGACGGGCCTCCAGGTCCTTGCGCTCCTTCTGCGCCGTGGCGAGCTTGGCGGCCGCCTCGTTGGCCTTGGTCTCCGCCGCGGCGACGCGGGCGTTGAGGTCCTTCTCCGCGCGGGCGCGGGTGCTCTGGGCGTTCTCCAGCGCCAGCTCCAGGTCCTGTGCCTTCTTGGTGCGGGCCTGCAGCTGTGCCTGGGCCTCCTTGAGCTTCGCCTCCGTGTCGGCGGCGAACTTCTGGGCCTCCTGGGAGAGCTGCGCGATGCGCTGATCCGCCTTCGCGAGCTTCGAGGACAGGTCGTCGGCCTGCTTCTTCGCCTCGGCGGCGGCGGCCTGGGCCTGCTGGGCCTGCGCTTGAGCCTGGGCCTGGGCCTGCTGGAGCTGGCCGGCCAGACCGTCGCGCTCGCTGGTGAGCTTCTTCGCCTGTTGCGCGGCCTGCTGCAGCTGCGAGTCGCGGTCCGCGATGGCCTTGCGCGCGCCGTCCAGCTCGCCGGAGACGTTCGCGATCTGCTGGTTGAGCGCGTCCGCCTGCTTCTTCGCCTCGGCGGCCCGGGCCTCCAGCTGGCCTTCCAGCTGCTTGATCTGATCCGTGCGGGTGGAGACCTCGCGGTTGAGCACCTCCGCCTGACGCATCTTCTCCTGCGTCACATGCGTGAGCTTGCGGAGGGTGTCCGACAGCTCCTTGCCCTTGGTCTCGACCTCGTTCTGGAGGAGCTCCTCACGGCGCTGCGACTCGTGGGTGAGCGTCTGGAGGCGGTCCTCCAGGTTGTGCCGCGCGTCCTCCGTCTGCGCGAGCGTGGAGGACAGCTGCGTGACTTCCGACACGCGCGTGCCCAGCTCGTGCTTGGTGACGATGAGCTGTTCGGCCAGGTCCTCGCCGTTGGCCTGGGCCTCGGTGAGCTGGCGCGTGAGCTCCGCCTGCATGCTGGCGGCGGCCTGACGGGCCTGGGCGTGGGCCTGCTCCTCGCGGGCCAGCGCGTCCTGGGTGCTGGCGAGCTGGCCCTGCGTGTCGGCCAGCTGCTGCGACGTGGCGTTGAGTTCCGCGAACAGGTTGTCGCGCTCGCCGGTGAGGGCGTTGATGCGCGCGGTGGTCTCCTCCGCGAGCGCCGCGTGGGCGGTGCGCTCGGCGTCGTAGAGCCCCTGCGTCTCGGACAGGTCCGCGCGCAGCTGGCCAATCTGGCCGGTGAGGTCCTGCTCCAGCGCGTCCTTGGCCGCGTTGAGCGCCTGCAGCTCCGCGATGCGCGCGTCGCGCTCCTCGGTGGTGCGGGCCAGGAGGCCGTTGGTCTCCTGAAGGATGTCGCGCGTCTCGTTCAGCTCCGCGTCCAGTTCGTCGCGGTGCGAGGTCACCTTCGCCAGGTCGCCGCGCGTCGTCTCCAGGGTCTCCTGGGTCTGCGTGAGCGTCTGGCTGGTAGCTTCCAGCTCGCCGCGCGTCTCCGCGAGCGTGCCTTCCGTGCTGGAGAGGGTGGCCTGCGTGTCGGCGAGCGTGCCTTCCGTGCGCGCCAGCGTGCCCTGCGTGTCGGCGAGGGTCGCCTCGGTGCGCGCCAGGGTCGTGCTGGTGAGCTCCAGCTCGCTCAGGGTGGACGCGAGCGTGCCTTCCGTCTGCGCGAGCTTGGCCTGGGTCTCCGTCAGCGTCTGGCTGGTGGCTTCCAGCTCACCGCGCGTCTCCGCGAGCGTGCCCTCCGTGCTGGAGAGGGTGGCCTGCGTGTCGGACAAGGTCTGGCTGGTGGCTTCCAGCTCACCGCGCGTGGTGGAGAGCGTCTCCTCCGTCTGCGCGAGCCGGGACTGGGTGTCCGCCAGGGTCTGGCTGGTGGCCTCCAGCTCACCGCGCGTCTCCGCCAGCGTGCCTTCGGTGCTGGCGAGGGTGGTCTGCGTGTCGGCGAGCGTGGTCTCCGTGCGCGCCAGCGTGTCCTGCGTCTGCGCGAGCGTCGCCTCGGTGGTGGCCAGCGTCTGGCTGGTGGCCTCCAGCTCGCCGCGCGTGGTGGAGAGCGTCTCCTCCGTCCGCGCGAGCGTCGTCTGCGTCTCGGAGAGCTGCTGGCTCGTCGCCTCCAGCTCGCCACGCGTCTCCGCCAGCGTGCCCTCGGTGCTGGAGAGCGTGTTCTGCGTCTCGGAGAGCTGCTGGCTGGTGGCCTCCAGCTCGCCGCGCGTCTCCGCGAGGGTGGCTTCGGTGCTGGAGAGCGTGCCCTGCGTCTCGGTGAGCTGCTGGCTCGTGGCCTCCAGGTTGCCGGTCAGCTCGGAGATGCGCGCGTCGCGGTCGGCGACGTCGGTCTGCAGGCCCTCGATGGTGCCGTCGCGCTGGGCGACGGTGTCCTCGAGCGAGGCCACGCGCGCGGAGAGCTGTTCGCCCTGGCGCTGGGCCGCGTCCAACTGCTCGGTGAGCGCCTGGATCTGGCCGTTGAGGTCCGCCTCCAGGGCGTCCTTCGCCGCGCGCAGGTCCTCCAGCTGGCTGGTGAGGTCCTGCTCCAGCGCGTCCTTGGCCTGCTGAAGCGCCTGGAGCTCGCCGCTCAGCTCGTTCTCGCGGTCCTCCAGGTGCGTCTTGACGGCCTCGACTTCGCCTTCCAGCTCACCGATGCGCTCGCGGTGCTGCTGGATGGTGGCGTTGAGCTCCGCCTCGCTGTTCTCGTTGCGGGCGATGGTCTCCTGCAGCTCGCGGTCGAGCGCGGAGATCTTCCCGTCGCGCTCCTCCACGCGCTGCGTGAGGTCCGCCTCCAGGGCGTCCTTGTCCAGCCGGAGCTGGTCGCGCTCGCCGGTGACGCGCGCGATGTCGGACTCCATGTCCGCCACCTGCTGCGTGAGGCGCTGCTCCAGGGCGGCGCGCTCGGCGTTGAGGCGCTCAATCTCCGCGTCCGAGCGGCTGGCGTGCTCCTCCGCCGTGGTGGCCCGGGCCTCCAGGCCGCGCACGGTGGCGTCGCGCTCCTGCTCGGTCTGGGTCAGCCGCTCCTGGAGGGCCTGCAGCTCGCCGTCGAGCTCCGCGTAGCGCTGGTCGCGCTCGCTGACGGTGCGGGACAGCTCCGACTCGAACTGGTCGCCGCGCTCGCGCAGCTGGAGGATGTCCGCCTCGTTGGCGCGGACGGTGTCCTGGAGCTTCTGCTCCTTGACCTCGAACTCCAGCGTGACGACGCCGAGGTGCTTCTCCAGCTTGTCGTACTCGTTGCGCCAGTTCTCCAGGTCCGCGCCGCGCCGGGCCAGCTCCTCGTCGCGGAGGTTGACCTCCTTGCGCAGGACGTTGATGTCCTTCTCCTTGGAGGCGACGACCTCGATGAGGTCCTTCTCCGAGGAGAACTTCTGGAGGAGCAGGTCGTCGACGGTGGCGCCGTGCTCGCGCTCCTTCTGGACGATGGACTGCTGCGCGTCGTTGAAGCGCCTGAGCAGGTCGTCCACCTGCATCTTCAGGCCCTGCAGCTCCACGTCCTTCTCGTGGAGGCGGTCCTCGACGGAGAGCAGCTCGCGCTCGCGGACGCTCCAGATTTCCGACAGGCGCGCGAGCTGGGCTTCGCGCGTCTTCAGCTCGTCCCGGAGGATCTGGATCTTGCCCTCGGGCGTGCCCATCAGCTCGCGGCGCGGGGGCGGGCGCTTGAGCTGGCGCGACTCCGCCAGGAGTTCCGCCTTGCGGTCCGCGATGGACGAGAAGGCCCGGTCCATGAAGGCCTTGTCCTCGTCCGTCATCGCGCTGCGGCGCTCGCGCTTGGGCAGCTTGGGCGGGGCGCCCGTGCGCACGCCGGGCATGGGCGGCGGGGCCTCACGCGGTGCGCCGGAGAGCGCCGCGTCCAGGTCCGCGTCCGTCTCATCGGAGCCGGGCGGCACGATGCCCGCGCTCATGGAGGCAAGCTCGCCCATCTCGAACGGGATGACGAGGTAGCCGTCCGCGGCGGCCGGCGTCTCACGGTGTTTGTTCAGACCCTCCACGCCGGAGTCGGAGGAGAGCAGGAGGACCTTCAGGTTCTGGCCCCACTTGCCCTTCTTGATCTGCCCGCAGAGGGCGAAGCCGGACTGGTCCGGCAGCTCCGCGCGCACGACCACGAGGTCAGGTCGGCGCTTCTCCAACTCCCGCTGCGCGTCTGACGCAGTGGTGGCCATGGCCGTGTTGTAGCCCGCGCTCTTGAGCACGGAGGCCATGCTGAGTGCGAAGTCGTTCTGGCTTTCGACGATGAGGACGCGACGCTCCATGAAGCCCTTCACCCAGCAAAAAGTGCAGTGAAAACCGCCACATCCTATCGGGCGGGCGCAAGGCTTGGGAAGTTTCCGAGCGGTGCTCGGTCGGCTGCCTCACGAGTTCTTGCCGCGAACCGCTCCCTGTCCGACAGGGGGCACCGACCCGGGGGACGCGTCCGCGTCCGGATCCCGCCCGGGGAAGTTGGTGGGCGGGGTGTGCCGGGCGAAGCGGGCGCCCTCCGGGGGGCAGTAGCCGTGCGCGAGCTGCGCGAACCACGGGTTGAGGGCGGACTCGGGCGGCGCGGGAGGAGGCCCTTCGTCCACGGCCTCCACCGCGTCCGCGGCCTCCATGTCGAGCGAGTCCGCGTCCTGGACCTCGTCGGCGGCGATCTCCTCCGGCTCGTCCAGGGCCGGACTGGCGCGGGCCGGCGTGTGCCCGGCGTCGTCGTCCAGGGACTGGGCCTCGTCGGCGGCGATCTCCTCCGGCTCGTCGTCCGGGGACGCGGCCGAGGACGGCTTCAACACGGGCGGCGTGGGGCTCAGCCGGGGCGGCGGCCCCTGGCGCGGAACGGGCGGCGGCACGGCGGCGCGGGGCGGCAGCTGCGGCGGGCGGTCCGCGTCTGGGACGGAGCCTCCACGGATGGGCGGCTTCTCCGCGTCGGAGAGGGAACCCCCACGGAT
>NZ_RAVW01000126.1 GCF_003611585.1 Corallococcus exercitus
CGCCCCGGCCCCCCGCATGCGCGCCAAGGGCGGCCCCATGATTGGCGGCGGCGGACGCGGCATGCGCGAGACGCTGGAGCAGAGCACCGCCGTGACGACGCTGACGAAGGAGGTGGGCGACCTCTTCGAGTACGGCGTGGACCGCCCCGTCACCGTGCACCGCAACCAGAGCGCGCTCGTGCCCATCCTGCACCGCCCCTTCGAGGGCCGCCGCGTGCTGCTCTACAACCGCTCCACGCGTGAGAAGAACCCGATGGCCTGCATCGAGTTCAAGAACACCACCGGCCTCACGCTGGAGGGCGGCCCCGTCACCATCACCGAGGACGAGACCTACGTGGGCGAGGCGATGCTCGACACCCTCAAGCCCGACGACGTGCGCTTCGTCCCCTATGCCGTCGAGCTGTCCTGCGTCGTGTCCGTGGAGCAGGACCTGGAGGACGGCCCGGTGTTCCGCGCGCGGCTCGGCCGGGGCACGCTCATCGTGGAGTTCTTCCACCAGCGCCGCACGAAGGTCCTCGCGCGCAACAAGGCGAAGCGCCCCCAGGTGCTCTACGTGGAGCACCCGCGCACCGGCTGGGAGTTGAAGGACACGGCCGCCCCCGCGGAGACCACGGACGGCTTCTGGCGCTTCAAGCGCGAGCTGGCCCCGGGCGCCTCCGACACGCTCACCGTCACCGAGCGCACCAGGGGACAGCGCCAGTACTACCTCGGCAACCTGGGGCTGGAGGAGGTGACGTTCTTCCTCGACTCGCGCTTCATCGACCCGCGCGTCGCGCAGGCCCTGCGCGACGTGGTGGCCATGCGCGAGAAGCTGTCGCAGGTCGCCCAGGACATCCAGCGCCTCAACGAGGAGCGCACCCAGCTCTTCAAGGACCAGGAGCGGATCCGCTCCAACATCGACTCGCTCAAGAGCGGCGCGTCCCAGCGCGAGCTGGTGGAGCGCTTCGTCACCAAGCTCAACGCGCAGGAGGACCGGCTGGAGAGCATCGGCCGGGAGCTGGAGCGACTCGAGCAGGAGCGCACCCGTCTGCAGACGGAGGCGAACCAGCGCATCGAGTCGCTCTCCTACGAAGCGGACCTGTAGCTACTTCGCGTCCGCGCGGAACACCTCGCGGCCCGCGACCACCGTCAGCCGGACCTGCCCGGTGAGCAGGTCCGCCGGGGGCGCGTCCACGGGGTCCACCGACAGCGCCACGAAGTCCGCGTCCTGGCCCGGCTTCAGCCGGCCGCGCGTGTCTTCCGCGAAGGACGCGTAGGCCGCGCCCACCGTGAAGCCCTCCAGCGCCTCCTGGCCGCTCAGGCGCTGATCCGGCTGCCACCCGCCCGGCGGCTGGCCACTGGCATCCTGCCGCGTGCGCGCCGCGTACAGCCCCGCGAGCACGTCCGGCCGCTCCACCGGGAAGTCGCTGCCCAGCGCCAGCACGGCGCCCGCGGCCTTCAGCTTCTGCCACGCATAGGCGCCCTGGATGCGCTCCGGGCCCACGCGCTTCTCCGCCCAGGGCATGTCGCTGGTGGCGTGCGTGGGCTGCACGCTCGCGATGAAGCCATTCGCGCCCAGCCGGGAGATGTCCTCGGCCGTCATGATCTGCGCGTGCTCCACGCGGGGGCGCGCGTCCTTCTTCCCCGAGGCCGCCAATTCGCGCAGCACCGTGTCCAGCACCAGCGTGTTGGCGCGGTCGCCAATCGCATGCGTCGCCACCTGGAAGCCGCGGCCCACGAAGGCGTGCACGCGCGCGGCGTACTCCTCCGGAGACAGGAGCAGCAGGCCGCGGTGGCCGGGCTCGTCGCTGTAGGCCGCGCCCAGCGCCGCGCCCCGGCTGCCCAGCGCGCCGTCCAGCAGGAGCTTCACCGCGCGCATCGTCAGGAGCTTCCCCTGGAAGGGGCCGTCCTTGAGGTACTGCAGGCGGTCGTCCGTCTGGCCATCCGCCATGGCGTAGACACGCAGGGGCAGGGTGCCCGCCTTGTCCCAGGCCTGGAGCAGGCGGAAGGTCCGCAGGTCCATGCCCGCGTCGTGCACACCGGTGAGCCCCACGCGCGCGCAGTGCTCCAGCGCCGTGCGCAGGTGCGCCTCGTGCTGCTCACGGGTGGGCGGGGGCAGCACCTTCAGCGCCAGGTCCATGGCGTTGTCGATGAGCACGCCGCTGGGGTCGCCCTCCGGCAGGCGCACGATGGTGCCGCCCTGCGGGTCCTTCGTGTCGCGGGTGATGTTCGCGCGCTTGAGCGCCGCGCCGTTGAGCCACAGCGCGTGCCCGTCGATGCGCCACATCGCCACGGGCGTGTCCTTCAGGTGCTCGCCCATGTCGAAGAGGGTGGGGAAGCGCGGCGTGTCCCAGTCGTTCTGGTCCCAGCCCTGACCCACCAGCCAGTCGCCCTGGTACGCGGTGGACGGGGCCTTCTCCAGGCGCTGGCGCACCTCCTCCAGCGACGTGGTGCCCTCCAGCCGCACGCTCGCGAGCGCCTGGCCCAGCCCGGCCAGGTGCCCGTGAGAGTCCGTGAGGCCGGGCACCACCGTCGCGTCGCCCAGCTCCACCACGCGCGCGGTGGTGCCCGCGGCGGCGAGCACCTCCTCGCGCGTACCCACGGCCAGCACCTTGCCGTCGCGCACGGCGAGCGCCTGGGCGTCCGGCTTCGCGGCATCCAGCGTGCGGATGCGTTTGGCCACGTACACCGTGGGCGCGTCCTTGACCGCCTGCTCCGCGGGCGTTCCCTCCGGCACGCGCCGTGAGCAGCCCGAAGCGCCCACCGACAGGACCAGCGCCCCCAGCATCCAACCGAGACGTCCTCGCATCATCCGCGCACCCGCCATGATCGTTCGCCCGGGAAACCGTCCCGGGACATCGCGCGGCACTCTGACGCACGCCCCGCGCGACGGCCAGTCCTGTGCGTCGGTCTGGCGACTACCGCCCCACGCGCAGCGTGTATGTGTAATCAATGGGCGCGCCGAAGGGCGCCAGGGCCCGCACGTTCACCACGTGCTCCCCGGGGGCGAGCTGGAGCATCAGCCACCACCCGTCCGTCACGCCGCGCTGCTCGCCCCCCACGAGGCACGGGTCGGGAATCTTCCCCACGAGGCTGGGGTCCGCGTCGAACGTGAACAGGCCGCTGGTGTGGCGGTGGCGGCGGGTGTCCACGCGCCGGCCGTCCACGGTGACCATCAGGTCCTGCGTGCCATTGTTGAAGTCGAGGGCGCCCTGGCGCAGGAAGTCCTCCAGCGTCTGTCCCGGCGCCGGTTCGAAGGACGGGTCGGGGCACGGGTAGTCATTGATGATGACCCACAGCGGCACCAGCACGGGCTTGTTCCGGGGGACGCGGCAGGTGCGCTGGTACGTGGTGTCCAGGTCGTAGGTGGGCACGAAGTAGACGGGGCCGTCCTGGTCCTCGTCGCAGTCCTGCTCCAGACGCAGCATGGGGCTGCGGTCCGCCGGCACGCGGAAGTGCCAGCGGTACCACTCCTTCGCCCACGCGCTGATGGGCCGCCCGTACACGCGAGCCCCCGGCGGCAGCACCACCGCGCCGCCGGTCCGTGCGTCCAGGGCTTCCGCGGAGGTGGCGGGCTCTGGCGTCACCTCGTCTGGCATTGGCTCCGGCGCGCAGCCCATGAGCCATCCCGTGAGCACCGCCACCGCGAAGATGTTCCGCTGCATGTGTGGACCCCTCCTGTCTCAAGAGGGCTCCAACCTAGGGAAGCGCGGGCGCCTGGGATTGTACGTGCTTGCGCGGTCCACGCCCCGCGAGCGCCGCGGCCCGGTACTCGCCGGGCGTCACCCCCAGCGTGCGGCCGAAGTGCTTGATGAGGTGGCTCTGGTCCGTGAAGCCCGCCGCGAGCGCCACCTCCGCCATGGGCAGCGGCCCCGCCAGCAGCTCCTGCGCCAGCCGCAGCCGCAGGGCCCGCTGGAACACCTGCGGCGTCTGGCCGAACTGACGGTGGAACGCGCGCACCAGGTGCCACGGGCTGAGCCCCGCGACGCGCGCGAGCGCCTCCAGCGACAGGTTGCGCGTGGGGTGGGCCTCCAGCAGCTCCCGCGCCCGCTGCACGCCCCGCGCGCACGCTGCTGCCCGCCGCCGGTAGGGCAGGCCCGAGTGCCGACGCAGCAGCGCCACCAGCAATCCCAGCAGCCGCTCCTCGCGCTCCAGTTGGGAGATGGCGCCGCCCTTCAGCGCGTCGAAGGTGACGGTGAAGCGCTCCATCAGCGCCGCGTCCTGGAGCATGGGCGACGCGAAGCCGGGCAGGGTGCCCGCGGGCGCTCCGGTCTCCTCCGCCGCGCGGATGAGCAGCGCGGGCGGGACGTAGAGGATGCGGTACGCCCACCCGATGCTGGAGTCGGCGGCGCGGCCCTCGTGCATCTCCCCCGTCGACACGGCGAGGAGGCTGCCCACCGAGGCCACCACCCGCTGCCCCTGCAGGTGCATCGACTGCGCGCCCGCGTCATAGGCACACAGTGAGAAGACGTCATGCGAGTGTTTCGGAAAGGTCCACCGGGTATAGGCCGCCCGGTGCAGCTCCAGCCCGGGCACCTCCGGGGCCACCCAGAAGCCATCCCCGGCCTCTTCCGTCAAAGGGCCCGGTCCGCCCTGCTTCGTGCGTCGCATCCCTGCACCCCCCCTGTGAAGCGGCGCTCCCGTCCAGGGGAGGGAGCGCACGGCGGGCGCAAGCATAGGGACACGGGGCCCCGGAGGGCGCTATGGAACGGCGGGTGAGCACCGTTACTCCTCGCGGCATCTGTTTCGACCTGGACGGCACGCTGGTGGACTCGCTGCCGGACATCATCGACAGCTTCCTCCACGGCTTCACGCACCATGGCCTGCCCGTGCCCTCCGTCGCGGAGGTGCGGGCGCTCATCGGCCAGCCGCTGGAAGACATGTACACGCGCTTCGCGCCCGAGCACGCCGCCACGCTCTGCGTCGCCTACCGCGAGCATTACCCGCTGAACTTCCACCGGCGCTCCCGGCCCTTCCCCGGCGTGGAGCGCGTGCTGCGCACCCTGCGCGAGCGGGGCTACCTGCTCGCCGTCGCCACCACCAAGCGCGGCGACATGGCGCGGCGCTTCGTGGACGCGATGGGATTGGGCGGCCTGCTGCACCACGTGCAGGGCACGGACGGCTTCCCGCACAAGCCCGCGCCGGACGTCATCCACCACGCCCTGAAGGCGCTGGGCACCGGCGGCCTGTGGATGGTGGGCGACACCACGCTGGACCTGCGCGCGGGCCGGGCCGCGGGCCTCAAGACCTACGCCGTGACGTGGGGCACGCACGCGCAGGAAGAGCTGGCCACCGCCGCGCCGGACGAGCTCCAGCCGGACCTGGAGCGGCTGCTGCACCACCTGCCGCCGCTCGGCTGAAGCATGGCCCTCAGTGCTGCGTGCGCGGCTGGAGCGCCTGCACCTGCCGCACCTGCTGACGGCTGTTGAGCGGCAGGGCCGGCAGCGTGAGCTGATCCAATTCGCGCGGGCCGATGACCTGCACCACGTCCTTGCGGAAGAACAGGTCCAGCGTCCAGCCCATGGCCACGCGCACCTTCGTCTCCAGCTTCGGCAGCTTGAACAGGTAGACGGTGCGCCAGAGCACCCACGCGAAGGTGCCGGAGAACTTCAGCCCCAGGATGCGCGCCACGCCCGAGCGCCGGCCAATCGTCGCCAGCTGCCCCAGCATCTTGTAGCGGAACGGCCTGCCTGGCTGACCCTTCAGCGCCGCGCACACGTTGCGCGCCACCGCCAGGCCCTGGCGCAGCGCGTGCTGCGCGGTGGGCGGGCAGGGCTTGCCTCCGTTGGTGACGTCCGGCACCGAAGCGCAGTCACCCAGCGCCCACACGCCCGGGAAGCCGGGCACCTCCATGCGCTCGTTCACCTTGAGGCGCCCGCGCTCCTTCTCGCATGGCAGCGTCTCCAGCAGGGACGGCGGCGTGACGCCCGCGGTCCACACCACCGTCTTGGTGGGCACCACCGTGCCGTCCGGCAGCTCCACGCCGGCCTCCGTCACGTCCTTCACGTGGACGCCGGTGCGCACCTCCACGCCGTGCTCGATGAGCTTCCTGCGCGCGTACGCGCCCAGGTCCTCGCCCAGCTCCGGCAGCACCTCCTTGCCGCCGTGCACCAGCACCACGCGCACGTTGGCGTGCTGGATGTTCGGGTAGAAGGGCAGGGCGCCGTGGATGAAGTCGTTGATGGCGCCCGCCGTCTCCACGCCCGCGAAGCCGCCGCCCACCACCACGAAGGTGACGATGGCGTCGCGCTTGCCCACCGTCACGCAGTCCGTGTCCGCCTCCTCCAGCCGGTCGATGAGGCAGTTGCGCAACAGCATCGCGTCGCCCAACGTCTTCATGGTCAGCGTGTAGTCGCGCGGGCCCGGCTTGCCGAAGAAGTTCGTCTCCGAGCCCATGGCCAGCACCACGTAGTCGTACGACAGCGTGTGGCTGTGGCCGTCCAGTCCGCCGTGCGCCACCGTGACCTTCTTGGCCTCCAGGTCCAGCCCGCTGACGTCGCCCTCCACGAACGTCAGGTGCGGCAGCAGCTTGCGCAGCGAGATGACGATGGCGGTCGCGTTCAGGTCGCTCGCCGCCACCTCGTGGAGCATGGGCGTGAAGAGGAAGAAGTTGTCGCGGCTGACGAGCGTCACCTCCACGTCGTCCCGCTTGCCCAGCTGCCGCTCCAGGTGCAGCGCCGCGTACATGCCCGCGAAGCCGCCCCCCAGGATGAGCACCCGCTTGCGCGGCGCGCCCGCGCTGAGCCCTTCCGACCGCTGGTCCGCCCCCATGCACGCCTCCTCATGACGCGAAGAACACCACCCCCCAATGTCGGGGCGCTCCTTCGCGTCCGCACCCCCGGCTCCCGGGGGCCTGTTCCCCCGCCTGCTGGGCCTACGGGTGGTTCGGGTGCATCCGGTGCCGCCACGTCGTGCGCTGGGACGTGTAGCGGGGGTTCTCGAAGAGCTTGATGAGCACCATGCCCGCCACGAACCCGCCGATGTGCGCCCAGACAGCGACGCCACCGGAGACCTCCGGGCGGAGCGTCATCAGTTGCGGCAGGCCGGTGATGACCTGGAGCACGAACCACCACAGCAGCACGGCCCACGCGGGGATGGGGAAGACGCGGATGAAGATGAAGAGGATGAACAGCATGTTCACGCGCACGCGCGGGTAGAGCACCAGGTACGCGCCCAGCACGCCCGCGATGGCGCCTGACGCGCCCACCGTGGGCACCGGCGACGTGGGGTCCACCGCCACGTGCGTCGCCGCCGCCACCAGCCCGCACAGCAGGTAGAACACGAGGAAGCGCAAGCGCCCCATGCTGTCCTCGATGTTGTTGCCGAAGACCCAGAAGAACAGCACGTTGCCCAGGAGGTGCCCCCAGCTGCCGTGCAGGAACATGGACGTGAGCGGCGTGAGGCGGTTGATGGCGTCGTTGTCCACCACGCACGCGAGCCCGTCGCCCAGCGGCACCGCCTGCCCCAGCGGCGCGCGGCCGGAGAGCTCCCCGGGCACCAGGCCCAGCTCGCAGATGCTGGTGGCAAGCTGCACCACGTTGAAGCCCGCGCCCTGGAAGAACACCCAGGTCAGCCCCAGGGCCGCGAGCAGGAGGTATGTCATCACCGGAGTGCGCAGGGTCGGGTTGTCGTCGCTGATGGGAATCATGTTCGCCCTCCAGCATGGGGCTACCGTTGGATGCGCGGACGGTGTCGTGCACGCGGATGTGCGGCGCAGGACGCATGTGCCCGCGTCCGCCGGGAGGACGCCGGAGCGCGCATTAGGGTCCGGCCCATGAACACCCCCACGCCCGTCGACTTCCCGCTGCCCGGCCTGCGCATGCACGCGCTGGAGGCGGGCCCCGCGGACGGCCCGCTCGTCCTGCTGCTGCACGGCTTCCCGGAGCTGTCGGAGAGCTGGCGGGACGTGATGCCGCCATTGGCCCGGGCGGGCTTCCACGTCGTCGCGCCGGACCTGCGCGGCTACGGCGGCACGGACCGGCCGCGCGGTGGCTACGACGTGGACACGCTCGCGGAGGACGTGGCCCGGCTGGCTCACCACCTCCAGCCGGACAGGCCCGCGCACGTCGTGGGCCATGACTGGGGCGGCGCCATCGCCTACCACCTGGCGGCCACGAAGCCCCAGGCGGTGGACCGGCTGGTGGTCATCAACGCGCCCCACCTGGCCGTCTTCGCGCGGCGCATCTGGCTGCCTCCGCAGCTGTGGCGCTCCTGGTACATCTTCTTCTTCCTGCTCCCCTGGCTGCCGGAGCACGTGCTGTCGGCCCACGGCGGCCAGCGCGTGTCCCGGTGGATCCGCGCCGCGCTGTCGGACCGCTCGCGCGTCAGCGAGGACCGGCTGGACCCCTACGCGCGCAACATGGCCCGCCCGGACGCGGCGCGCGCCGCGCTCGCGTACTACCGCGAGGCCATGAAGGGGGCCGTCACGTCGCGGCGCAGGCGGCGCCAGCTGCGTGACTACCCGCGCATCCGCGCGCCCTTCCTCCTCATCTGGGGCGAGGACGACGGGGCGCTCGGCCGCGAGCTCACCCAGGGACTGGAGCCATACTTCGAGTCGCCGCCCACCGTCCGGTTCCTCCCGGGCGTGGGCCACTTCGTGCCACTGGAGGCCCCGGGACAGGTGGCCTCGCTGGTGCTGGGACACCTGGGACGCGCGGAACCGGACGCATCACCGGGAGGCGGCGGGGCTCCTACCAAATGAAGGTTGCCTGATGGAGGTAACCCCGTCCCGCACGGGCCCGGACTTGGCTTCCAGGCCCGCGCCGGGCGATGTTCCTCAGCCGTCTTCCCTTGCATGGAGTCCGGAGCAATGAACCCCTCGAAATCGTCCCGCGCCTCGGCGCTGCTCGTGGTGTCCGTCCTCGCCCTCGCCTTCAGCGGCTGTGCCGCGCGCCGGCAGCAGGCGTACCTGGAGGACAAGGCCATGGGGCACGTCTACCGCAAGCCCATCGCGGAGGTGTGGCCGGCGGCCGTCGCCCTCCTCCAGGAGAAGGGCTTCTCCCTGATGAAGGGCCAGACCGGCTTCGAGGCGACGACGGAGTGGCTCATGACCAGCGCCCCGTCCTCCCTGGGCACCGCCTACGCGCGCTACCACGTGCGCGGCACCGAGCGCGGCCCCGGCCAGTGCTCCGTGGAGTTCCGCCGCCAGGACCGCTCCGAGTCCCGCGCCGCCGACGACACCACCGGCCGCGGCAAGGACATGGGCGAGTCCGCGGTGGGCGCCGGCAACTCCCAGATGAAGCGCGACTCCGAGCTGGAGTGGGAGCTGCTCCAGAAGGTCGACCCCGAAGCCGCCTCCGCCCTCCAGGCCGAGGCGAAGAAGGCCGAGTAGCCCCGCCCGCCGTGAGAGGGGCTGCCGTTCGCGCGAGACGACCTCAGTCGCGCAGCGGCAGCTCCACGGTGAGGCCGTCGAAGGCCACCTCCACCGGTCCCTTGAACGCCTCGCGCGCCTGCGTGAGCAGCCGTCCGGGGTCGGTGTCGTGGCGGCTGGACAGGTGGGTGAGGATGAGCCGCTTCGCGCCCGCGTCGCGCGCCACCTGGGCCGCCTCCCGCGCGGTGGAGTGCCGCGTCTCCACGGCGCGCGCCTGCTCGTCGTCGGAGAAGGTGGACTCGTGCACCAGCAGGTCCGCGTCCTTCGCCGCCTGCACCAGCGCGGGGCACGGCCGCGTGTCGCCGGAAATCACCAGCCGCCGCCCGGCCCGCGACTCGCCCAGCACGTCCTCCGGCTTCACCACGCGCCCGTCCGGCAGCGTGACGGACTCGCCCTTCTGCAGCTTCCCGAAGGCCGGCCCCTCCGGCACGCCCAATTCCCGCGCCTTCTCCAGGTGGAAGCGCCCCGGACGTCCGTCCTCCGCCAGCACGTAGCCCAGCGCGTGGATGCGGTGGTCCACGCCCACGGCCTGCACGGAGTAGCCGTTGCGGCGCACCACGTCCCCGTCCTTCAGCTCGTGGATCTCCACCGGGAAGGCCAGCGACTCCAGCCCCAGGTGCACGGCCTGGTGCAAGAGCCGCCGCGCCGGGGGCGGCCCGTACAGGTGCATGGGGTCGGTGCGGCCCGTCATCCCCAGCGTGCGCAGGAAGCCGATGATCCCCAGGTAGTGGTCGGCGTGGAAGTGCGTGAAGAACGCCGCGTCCACGGTGAAGCCCGTGCCGAAGCGCACCATCTGCCGCTGGCTGCCCTCGCCGCAGTCGAACAGGAGCAGGTCCGCGTCCGCCTTCACCGCCAGGCCGGACAGGCCGCGATGCAGGGTGGGCTGCGCGGCGGAGGTGCCGAGGAAGGTGAGCCTCAGTAGGGACATGCCGGCGCTTCCCACGACGAGAGTGGCCTCCTCGCACGCGCGGAGTCTTTGCTTCGCGCGCGCGTTCCGGGGGCATTTACCAGGGTGCGAGGGGGCGTGCTATGCAGCCGGCCCTTTCGGACCCGACCCCATGCCTGATTCCCTGACGGTCGGCCCCACGGCCGCCCCCCGCCGCGTGCGTGCCCAGGACGGACGCCTCCTCTCCGTGCCTGATGGCTGGGCCCTGCTTCCCCCCGGCGACGCCGGCCTCACCCGCCGCGTGAAGGCCGCCGGCCCCTCCTGGACCGTGGTGGAGAAGGTGGGCCGCAAGCTCTTCTCCCGGGGCGTATGGGCGCCGGAGGCCCACATCGTCCACGCCAGGGCCGCCCTGGAGGACGAGCGCGCCACCCCCGCCTACGCGAAGAAGCTGGCCCAGGGCCGCGAGCGCCGCGCCAAGGAGCAGGCCGAGTACGAGGTCGACTTCGCCAACGCCGTCCTGCGCTTCCTCGCCTTCAGCCCCGCGTGGCTCCCCCACGCCAAGCGCCTGGCCGTGCTCGTGGCGGGCCACGCCACCCCCGTGGGCAGCGGCACCGTGGCCCGCACGGAGCGCATCCCCATTGAACGGCGCGCGGAGGCCGCCGTCATCGCCTGGATGCGCCACCAGACCACCGGCTACGACCACATGCGCATCGAGCGCGTGAAGGGCGCCCGCCGCGAGGTGCGCCGCGAGCTGGCGGAGGTCTCCCGCGCCATCCTGGACCTGCACCGCCGGGACGCCCCTCATGCACCGCCCGCGTGTCCGCTCTGCTCCGCCCTCCTGCGCCCTCCGCCGACACGCCCCTCGGATTCCTGACCCGGCGTTCAGCAACGACTGTTTTATTTCTGACCGGCGGGTTAGGAATGCCCCGCCATGCCCCGCCACGCCGACCCCAAAGCCCGCAGCGCGCTCATCGCGTCCGCGCGGGCGGAGTTCGCGAAGCGGGGCGTGAAGGGCGCGCGCATCAGCGACATCACCGCGGCCAGCGGCCTGTCCAAGGGCGCCTTCTACCTGCACTTCCCCTCGAAGGAGGCCCTCTTCGCGGCGCTGGTGCAGGGCTTCCTGGAGGCACTGGAGCGGCTGGCCACGGAGCGCCTGTCGCGCATGGAGTGCTTCCGCGCCGACCACGGCATGCCGGGCCCGGGTGACGTCTTCGCGCGCTCGGAGCGCTACCGCGCCTTCCTGCGCATGGAGGCCGCGCTCGACGTGGAGATGCTGGAGCTCATGTGGGACCAGCGTGAGCTGGTCACGGCGCTCATCGTGGGCAGCCAGGGCAC
The DNA here is from genome assembly GCF_003611585.1 of Corallococcus exercitus. GTDB lineage: Bacteria > Myxococcota > Myxococcia > Myxococcales > Myxococcaceae > Corallococcus > Corallococcus exercitus. The sequence goes on from NZ_RAVW01000126.1 coordinate 11,571, forward strand.
CGCCTTCGAGTCCGTCATGTGGGACGTGGTGGACCGCGAGGTGGACCGCATCGCGCGGGAGTTCCACCACCTGCGCGGCCAGCAGCCGGACACCCCGGACGTGGACCCCAGCCTCTTCGGCTCCTTCGTCGTGGGCACGTACCTCTTGCTGGCCCGGCGCATGGGCCGGCTGACGGAGAAGCCCGACCTGGCCACCTGGGCCGTGGGCCTCCAGCGCCTCATGCACGAAGGCTCGCTGCCCCGCGAGCCCGTCCCCCCGGCCGCCGCCTACGCGCGGCCCTCGTCCCCGCCTTCCACGCGCCGGCGCCACGCCCGCGCGGCCAACCCGCACCGTCCGCCAAGGAAACGCCCGTGAAACCGACCACGAAGCCCTCCACCTCCCGTGCCCTGACCGCCATGGGCGTGGCCGCCGCGCTCGCGCTCACCGGCTGCGACAAGGCGGACGCGTCCGCGCCCCCCGCCGCCGCCGCCGCGACCCCTGGCCAGGACAAGCCCATGCCGGCCGTGAAGGTCGTCTCCGCGCGCGGCGTGCAGGCCTCGCAGTCGGAGGAGGTGACGGGCACGCTGTACCCCGCCCAGGGCCTCCAGGTCGGCTTCGAGGTGGGCGGCCGGCTGGAGGCCGTGCGCGTCCAGAAGGGGCAGGCCGTGAAGAAGGGCGACACGCTCGCCCAGCTGAACTCCGAAATCGCGGACGCGCAGGTGGCCGGAGCGGAGGCCGCCGTCGCCGCCGCGGAGGCCGCCGCCTCCATGGCGCAGGACGCGGCCGAGCGCACGCAGAAGCTCAGCACCGGCGGAGGCGTCAGCGACCAGCAGCACAAGAACGCCGTCGCCGCCGCCGCGCAGGCCCAGGCCCAGGTGATGGCCGCCAAGGCGCAGCTGGCGCAGGCCCGCGCGTCGCGCCGCCGGCACGACCTGAAGGCGCCCTTCGCGGGCACGCTGATTGAGTCCCCGGACCAGACGGGCGCCACGGTGGGGCCGGGCTCGGCCCTCTTCACGCTGGAGCAGCTGGACACGCTCATCTTCCGCACCACCGTGGCGGAAGGGGCGCGCGCGCTGCTCAAGCCGGGCGTGAAGGTGCGCGTGGCGGCGCTGGGCAACGGCGCGTCCACCGACGAGGCCGTGGTGCGCACCATCCTTCCCTCCGCGGACCCCACCACCCGCCGCATCCCGGTGGAGATCGCCGTGCCCAACGCGGACGGCCGCTTCGTGGCCCACACCCTGGCGCGCGCCATGCTGAAGCTGGGAGAGACGCAGGACGCGCAGCTGCTCCCCACGACGGCGCTGTCCTCCTCCAACGGGGACCACGTCCTCGTCGTCAGCGACGGCGCCCTCCAGCGCGTGGACGTGCAGGTGCTGGAGCGCCGCGACCGCGAGGTGGTGGTGCGCGCCGCGGCCGTCCTCCAGCAGGTGGTGGACTTCCCCACGCCCTCCCTGTCCCCCGGCACCCGCGTCTCCGTGAAGTAGCCGCAAGCCGCCCCTTTTCGCCGCGGCCTTTTCGCCAGCGCGGCGTGCGTGAGCACTTCCCATGATTCTCAGTGACGTCTCCATCCGACGGCCGGTGTTCACGGCCATGCTGTCCCTGCTGCTCATCGTGCTGGGCGTGATGGGCCTCAAGCGCCTGGGCACCGACCTCTACCCGGACGTCAGCTTCCCCGTGGTGGTGGTCAACACCCTCTACAAGGGCGCGGGCCCGGGCGAAATCGAGACCCAGGTCATCAAGCCCCTGGAGGACGCGGTCGCCGGCATCAGCGGCGTGGACAAGATCCACTCCTTCAGCCGTGAGAACGTGGGCACCGTCGTGGTGTCCTTCACGCTGGGCACCGCCCTGGACACCGCCGTCCAGGACGTGCGCGACAAGGTGGGGCAGGCCGTCAACAAGCTGCCCACGGACGCGGACGCGCCCATCGTCAGCCGCGTGGACCTGTCCGCCGCGCCCATCCTCACCTACGCCGTGTCCGCGGACATGACGTCCCAGACGCTGCGCAAGCTGCTGGATGACCGCATCAAGCCCGCGCTCGCGCAGCTGGCCGGCGTGGCGGAGGTGCGCATCACCGGCGGCGACACGCGGGAGATTCAAGTCGACATCGACCTGGACAAGGCCCGCGCGGTGGGCATCACGCCGTCCCAGGTGTCCCAGCGCATCGGCTCGGAGAACCTCAACCTGCCCGCGGGCCGTCTCCAGCTGGGGCCCAACGAGCTGACCGTGCGCGCCATGGGCGAGTTCACCAACGTGGACGACCTGCGCCAGCTGCCCATCGCCCGCAGCAGCACCGGCGCCCAGGTGCGCCTGGAGGAGATCGCCACCGTCACGGACGGCGTCGCCGAGCGCCGCACCACCGCGCGCCTCAACGCCCGCGACGCCGTGGTGCTGGAGATCGTGAAGCAGCCGGGCTCCAACACCGTGAGCGTCAGCGACGCGGTGAAGAAGACGCTCGCGCAGATGGGGCCGGTGGTGGGGCAGGGCTTCCAGGCCACGCTGCTCATCGACCAGTCGGACCTCATCCGCGCCAACACCCATGAGGTGTGGATCGCCCTCATCTTCGGCGGTTTCATGGCGGTCCTCATCATCCTGATGTTCCTGCTGGACCCGCGCGGCACGTTCATCTCCGCGCTCGCGCTGCCCACGTCCGTCATCGGCACGTTCTTCGTGATGTATGTGCTGGGCTACTCGCTCAACCAGATGACGCTGCTGTCGCTGTCATTGGCCATCGGTCTGCTCATCGACGACGCGGTGGTGGTGCGTGAGGCCATCACCCACCGGCTGGAGCAGGGGGAAGACCCCATGAGTGCCGCGTCCAACGGCACGCGGGACGTGGGCCTGGCGGTGCTCGCCACCACGCTGTCCCTGGTGGCGGTGTTCATCCCCGTGGCCTTCATGCCCGGCATCGTGGGCCAGTTCTTCAAGCAGTTCGGCATCACCATCTCCGTGGCGGTGCTCATCTCGCTGTTCATCTCCTTCACCCTGGACCCCATGCTGTCCGCCCGCTTCGCCAAGGCGCGCAAGCCGGGGGAGCAGCACCACGAGCCCGCCGTGTTCCGCGCGCTGCGCCGCTTCCTGGAGGCCACGGAGAACACGTACGCGCGCATCCTGGGCTGGGTGCTGCGCCACAAGTGGGCCACCGCGGGCCTCACCCTGCTGGCGCTGGTGCTGTCCTTCGGCGCCGCCAGCCGCCTGGGCGTGGAGTTCATGAGCGCGGAGGACCGCTCGCAGCTCATCGTTGAACTGCAGCTGCCGGACTCCGCCAACCTCGCGCAGACCACGGAGCGCGCCGCGGAAGCCGAGGTGCTCCTCAAGAAGATCCCCGAAATCACGGACATCTACACCACCGTCGGTCCCAACGGAGACGTCTACAAGGCGCGCATGCGCGTGCTCACGGTGGGCAAGGACAAGCGCACCAAGAGCATCGGCACGCTCAAGGAGGAGGCCCGCGCGCTGCTGGTCCCCAACCTGGTCTCCACCGCCATCACCCTGTCGGATCCGCCGTCCATCGAAGGCCTGGGGGACTGGTTCCCCATCATGGTCCGCGTGGTGGGCCCGGACCTGAAGCGCGTCAACGAGGAGGCCGAGCGCATCGCCGGCATCCTGCGCACCCTGGGCACCTCCGACGTGCGCGTGGACTCCAACCCGGCCAAGCCGGAGCTCCAGATTCAAATCGACCGCGCGCGCGCCGCGGACATGGACCTGTCCGCCGGGGCGCTCGCCATGCAGCTGCGGCTCGCCATCGACGGTGACGTGACGGCCAAGCTGCGCGAGGGCACGGACGAGACGGACATCCGCGTGCGCCTGCGCGCGGAGGACCGCGCCACGCCGGAGCGCGTGCGCCAGCTGATGGTGGCCACGCCGAGGGGCCTGCACCAGGTGACGGACGTGGCGGAGGTGTCGCTCAAGGACGGCCCCAGCGTCATCGAGCACGAGAACCGCGAGCGCCAGGTGGCCGTCGTGTCCCAGCTGGCCAAGGGCGCCGCGCTGGGTGACGTGGCCACGAAGCTCAAGGCCGCCATCGCGGCCAAGCCCCTGCCGCCCGGCTACGCCATCGTCTACGACGGCCAGATGAAGAGCCTGGATGAGCAGAACGACGCGTTCGGCATCGCGTTCGGCCTGGCCTTCGTCTTCATCTACATGGTGCTCGCCAGCCAGTTCGAGTCCTTCAAGCACCCCTTCACCATCATGGTGTCGCTGCCGCTGGCGCTCGTGGGCGCGCTGCTGGGGCTCGTCGTCACGAACTACCACGTCAGCATGGGCGCGATGATTGGCGTCATCCTGCTGATGGGCCTCGTCACCAAGAACGCCATCCTCCTCATCGACGGCGCGCTCCACCACCTGCGCGAAGGCGACTCCGTGGACGAGGCCCTGCTCAAGGCCGGCCCGCGCCGCCTGCGTCCCATCCTCATGACGAGCGCGGCGATGGCCATCGGCATGGTGCCCACCGCCGTGGGCACGGGCACCGGCTCCGAGTTCCGCGCCCCCATGGCCATCTCCGTCATCGGCGGCGTCATCACCTCCACCTTCCTCACGCTGCTGGTGGTGCCGGTGGTGTTCGCGGCCATGGAGAAGCTGTCCTTCCGCAAGAAGCAGCCCCGCGCGGAAGGGACGCTCACGGCGCCGCCCGTGGACGCGCCCGCCGCGCACGACCGCGCGGCCTGAAGCGGACACAGGGCCTGAGGTGAAGAGGGCGCGGGGGCAGGCAAGCCTCCGCGCCCTTCTTCATGCCCGGCCAATCACAGGACACGGCCCAAAAAGACGAAGGGCACGGATGACGGTGTCGTCACCCGTGCCCTGCCTTGAAACATTGAAACAAGGGGGATGAAACAAACCCGGGGGGCGTCCTCCGCTGGGCCGCCGGCTCCGGGCCGTGCCGGAGACGGGGCGTCCGCGGGCGTCCTGCCCGGGTGGGACTTCTCTAGCGCGCGGCCGAGAAGCCTTCGCCGTTCAGCAGGCGCACGCGCGCCTTGGCGAGCTGGTTCTGCGCTTCCTCCAGCGACACACAATCCACGGTGATGTCGTCGTTGGGGGATGCTTCCGACGCCACGCGGGCCGTCTGCAGGCGCGCGATGGTGGAGTCCGACACGTGCGCGCACATGGCACAGCCATTCTTGCGCCCGTGGTCGACGATCTCGGAGAACAGCTTCGCGGATTCCGGCTCCAGCGGGCGCAGCCCCCGCATGTCGGCCAGAACCAGGTGCCGCCCTCCGCCGTAGCTGTCCGTGGCCTTCTTGTAGACGGCCACGTACTCCTTCATTTCGTTGGGCCGCATGAAACCGCTCATGCGGGCAGTGATGGTCCGACGGCTGACATCGTTGGTGACTTCGAACATAGGTGCGCCCTCCCTCGCAGGCGCAAAGACTAACAGACGTCTTTCGGACTTTCACAGCCCCCCCCCTGTTTCCTTGGAGACTGGAAGGTTTGAAAGGGATTGCGCGTTTTTCCTTCTCGGTACGTTGTAAAAATGAAGAAGCCCGGTCCGCGCGAGCGGGACCGGGCTTCCATGACTCCAGGCTGACCCGGAGCGGGGTGTTATCAACCCGCTGCGCGGACGTTCTGTGCCTGGAGGCCCTTGGGGCCGCGCGTCACCTCGAACTCCACCTTCTGGCCTTCGGCCAGGGTGCGGAAGCCGTCCATGTTGATGGCGCTGTGGTGGCAGAACACGTCCTCACCACCGCCGTCCTGCGTGATGAAGCCAAAGCCCTTCGCATCGTTGAACCACTTCACGGTACCGGTAGCCATGAATCGTCTTCTCTTTGTTGGTGGGGCGGGGCACCCACCGCCCGAGGGCGGCCAGTCCTCTCGAAATGTGAGGACCTGAGTGCGAACACCAGTCTGCCCGGCAGGGCAGGGTGAGTGGAAGCCCCCTTGCTCTACAGCCAACAGTTCAATGGGCCGTCCGCATGGCGACCCATGGTCGTCGCAGGCAGGCGGGCGAGGGGGAGGGGCAGGCCCGGCGCCCGGGCCTGGGAGCGTGGCTACCGTTCCGGGCAAGGCCACGACGGCCGGGAGAGGAGTCACGTCATGTACGAGGTCCGAGGCCTGGAGTCAGCGCCAGTGCTGCCCCCCGTCCCCCCGCGCCCGGAGGGCGCCGTGCGCCGCGAGTGGCGCCGGATGCGGGACCACAGCGCGGCGGCGGGCATCCTGTCGCGTCCCCTGCTGGGCCGGCTGCCGCTGCGCCGCTGGGTGCCGCAGGACATCCACTCGGTGCTGGACTACGTGGGTGGGGCGGCGCTGGCGGCGGTGGGGAGCGCGTCCGGTGACAGCACGGCGAAGGCGGCCGGCTGGGCCCTGGGCGGGGCCGCGGTGGGCGTGTCGCTCCTCACGGACTACCGGCTGAGCCTCACGAAGCTCATCCCCATCGAGGCGCATGAAATCGCGGACTACGCCTACGGCCTGGGCGCGGTGCTGGCGCCCTTCGTGCTGGGGTACGCGAAGCGCTCGCCCGTGGCGGCCGCGCTGCACGTGCTGCTGGGCGTGAAGGTGCTGGCCGCGTCGCTGGTGACGGACTACCGCTGCCAGACGGGCATGCACCTGGGCGGGGAGCTGGCCACGGACCCCGAGGGCATCGGGGCCTGAGACAGCGCTGAACGCAGGCGCCAGGCGGCGGGGCCCGGGTGAGGGCCCCCGCCGCCGTCGCCCGTCATCGCATCAGGCGGTCTTCACCTGCGCGCCGGACTCCAGCTTCGTGGGGCCCACGCTCTCGATGCGCATGCCGTAGAAGCTGCGGTAGACGAACACCGTCGACAGGACGAAGAAGACCGCGGACAGCACGCGCAGGAGCGTGCCCTGGCCGGCGGCCTCCAGCTCCACGGACAGCTCCACCGCGAGCAGGCCGAACAGCGTGGTGAACTTGATGACCGGGTTCAGCGCGACGGAGGACGTGTCCTTGAACGGGTCGCCCACCGTGTCACCCACCACCGTGGCGGCGTGCAGCTCCGTGCCCTTGGCCTTCAGCTCCGTCTCCACCAGCTTCTTCGCGTTGTCCCAGGCGCCGCCGGCGTTGGCCATGAACACGGCCTGATACAGCCCGAAGATGGCGATGGAGATGAGGTAGCCCACGAAGAAGTAGGGCTCCAGGCACGCGAAGGCGAGCGTGCTGAAGAACACCACGAGGAAGATGTTGATCATCCCCTTCTGGGCGTACTGGGTGCAGATCTCCACCACCTTCTTGGAGTCGGACACGCTGGCCTTCTCCACGCCCTCCAGCTGGATGTTGGCCTTGATGAACTCCACCGCGCGGTAGGCGCCCGTGGACACCGCCTGCATGGAGGCGCCGGAGAACCAGTAGATGATGGCGCCGCCGGTGATGAGGCCCAGCAGGAAGGGCGCGTGCAGGAGGGACAGGTTCTGCGCGTTGACCGCGTTGAGCACCTGCTGGCCGTTGGCGGCCCGCGTGATGCCCACCAGGAGCACGATGATGGAGAAGATCATCGTCGTGGCGCCCACCACCGCCGTGCCAATGAGCACCGGCTTCGCGGTGGCCTTGAACGTGTTGCCCGCGCCGTCGTTCTCCTCCAGGAACTCCTTGCCCTTGTCGAAGTCCGGCGTGAAGCCGAAGTCCTTGTGCACCTCGTCCTTCACGTTGGGGACGTTCTCGATGAGGGACAGCTCGTAGACGCTCTGCGCGTTGTCCGTCACCGGGCCGTAGGAGTCCACGGCGATGGTGACCGGGCCCATGCCCAGGAAGCCGAACGCCACCAGGCCGAACGCGAACACCGCCGGGGCAATCATCAGCGCGCCCACGCCCAGGGTGCTGAACCCATACGCCAGGCCCATCAGCCCCGCGATGATGAGGCCCATCCAGTACGCGGAGAAGTTGCCCGCGACCAGGCCGGAGATGACGTTGAGGGACGCGCCACCCTCGCGGCTGGCCGTCACCACCTCGCGCACGTGGCGGCTCTCCGTGGAGGTGAAGACCTTGATGGCCTCCGGGATGATGGCGCCCGCCAGCGTGCCGCAGGTGATGATGGCGGACAGCTTCACCCAGAGGGTGTCGTCCCCGCCGATGCTCGGGATGAGCAGGTAGCTGATGAGGAACGTCAGCGCCACGGACACGATGGACGTCAGCCACACCAGGAAGGTGAGCGGCGCCTCGAAGTTCATGTGGTCCGCGTTCCGGTAGCGCGCGCCCTGGATGGCGTTGTTGATCCAGTACGACACCAGCGACGCCACCACCATCACGATGCGCATCATGAAGATCCACACCAGCAGCTGCACCCGGTACTGGGCCTCCACCGCCAGGAGGATGAACGTGATGAGCGCCACGCCGGTGACGCCGTAGGTCTCGAAGCCGTCCGCGGAGGGGCCCACGCTGTCGCCCGCGTTGTCGCCGGTGCAGTCCGCGATGACGCCCGGGTTGCGCGCGTCGTCCTCCTTGATCTTGAAGACGATCTTCATCAGGTCGGACCCGATGTCGGCGATCTTCGTGAAGATGCCGCCCGCGATGCGCAGCGCGGAGGCGCCCAGCGACTCACCGATGGCGAAGCCGATGAAACACGCGCCCGCGAAGTCCGGCGGGACGAACAGCAGGATGAACAGCATCAGCAACAACTCCGTGCTGATGAGCACCATGCCAATGGACATGCCCGCCTGCAGCGGGATGGCATACGTGGGGTAGGGCTTGCCGCGCAGCGACGCGAACGCGGTGCGGCTGTTGGCGAAGGTGTTCACCCGGATGCCGAACCAGGCCACGCCGCAGCTGCCGGCGATGCCCACGAGGCTGGCGAACAGGATGATGGCCACCCGGCCGGGCTCCATGTGCTGGAGGAAGCCGAAGTAGCCCACCATCACCACGGCGATGAGCACCCAGAGGACGCCAATGAACTTCAGCTGCGTCATCAGGTACGTCTTGCACGTCTCGTAGATGAGCTCGGAGATCTCCAGCATCGCCCGGTGCACGTCCATCTTCCGGAGGCTCGCGTACTGCAGGAAGCCGAAGACGAGGCCCAGGACGCAGACGGCGATGCCGGACATCAACAACTGCCGTCCGTTGAGGCCCGCGAAGAAGGTGACGGAGTCGAAGTCCGGGAGCTTGAGGTCCGCCTCGCTCGCGCTCGCGCGGGTTCCTCCAAACAGCGCCAGGAGCCCGAGGGCCCGGGACGCCGTGCCGGTGACACGCTGCTTGAGACGGTCCAGCCGTGAAACGGTGGGTGTCATGGGGTGCAACCTCTCTCACAGTGACTCAGGGGAGTGATGTCGAGGGGTTGGCCGCCTGCGTGCGAGCACCTCCGAGCGCAGACGCTTCAGCGCAGCCTCGCCCTTCAAGGCAAGACATGCCCTGAAGGCGGCTGTGATTTATCACGCTCCGTCAAATGAAGTCGAAGTCAGGAATTCCATGTCGCATCCCGTCAAGTTGGATTCAGACATAAACGCCTGAACCACCTGGCAGGTGGGATGGCATTCGGGACGGATGGACGTGTCAGGGATTGAACTTGAAGAGGAAGCCGTCCTGCAGCCGCCGCGACGGACCGTCTTCCTGCTCGGGCCGGTTGAAGCCGCCGGCCAGGAGCACGCCACCGGACGCGTCCACGCTCACGGCGCGCGCCTGGGCCACGGTGCCGGGGCTCGCGAAGCCGCGGACCCACAGCGACGCGCCCTCTTCCGGCAGCAGCTTCGCCACATACAACCCGGGGGGCAGGTTCCCCCCGCCCAGGGCGAGGCCGCCGTCATGGCCGCCCGCCACCGTCACCTGGCCCGCCTCGTCGGTGGTGACCAGGGGCGCGCTGGTGGGGAAGGTGCGCGCCCACTGCTGGCCGCCGCGCGCGTCGTAGGCCAGCAGGAAACCGTCGCGGGAGTCCGCGCGGTGGAAGGTGTTCTGGAAGTAGAGCCGGCCGCTGAAGCCGCCGCCCACGAAGACGCGGTCGGCCCCCACGGCCACGGACACCGCGGTGCCGTCGGTGCCGCGCACGTCGTGACTCCAGACGTGGTCGCCGTCGCGGGTGAGCTTCACCACGAAGGGCGTGTGCTGGCGCACGGTGACGAAGGTGGCGTCGCCAAAGGACACCGCCCCCGCGTAGCCGCCCACCACGTGCACGTCGCCAAAGACATCCACCGCCACCGCGCGCGCGGAGACCTCGCCCTCGCCGGCGGGCATCCACACGCGGCTCCAGCGCTGCTCGCCCTTGGGCCCCACGCGCAGCGCGAAGCCCGCGTGTCTGCCGTTGGGCGGCGTCTTCAAGCCCTCGCCCAGGTCGCGTGCGCCGGAGAAGTCCCCCACCAGCACCGCGCCCCCGTCGTGGTCGGACGTGACGCCGTTCACCGCCACGGGGCCCTGGCCCGGCAGCGAGCGCACCCAGTCCAGTGCGCCGCCGCCGTCCAGCCGGGCCAGGAACGGCCCTTCCGGCAGCGTGGCGCCGTCGCGGGTGAAGCCCGCGGACAAGCCCGTGAGGAAGATGTGGTCGGAGGCGTCCACCGCCAGGCCGCCCACGCGGGCCCGCGCCGCGTGCTGGGGCGTCCAGCCCCGCGCCCACTTGAGCGTGCCCTCCGGTGAATACCGCGCCACCAGCAGGTGGGGCGCGACAACGTTGCGATTGAAGGGCAGGGGCCCCGCCCCCAGGTCGATGGGCTCTTGATAGGTCGCCGCCACGAGGACGTCCCCGTTGGAGGTCACCACCGCGTGCGGAGCCTGAGGGTCCCCCACCATCAGGGTCCGCGACCACACGTGGGCCTCCACGCCCTCTTGCACGACCTGTCCACCCACCTCGCCGAGCACCGGGATGCGCGGTGCCGTAGCCCGGGCTTCCTCGCACCCCACGAGGAAGAGTCCCCCTACGCCTGTATCTTATACCCATCTCCGAGCCCACGAGACATGCGCAGAAATCGTATGCCGGATTGTGATTG
>NZ_RAVW01000127.1 GCF_003611585.1 Corallococcus exercitus
GTGCGTGTTCAACCAGGACGCTGCCGTGAAGCGCGGTGTAGCGTGCCGCAGTCAAGCGCGCGAAGAAAGGCACTCGATGATGCGGTGGTGGATCGTGGTCGGCGCGGTGAACGCTTTCCTGTCCGTGGCGGCGGGCGCCTTCGGAGCGCATGCGCTGAAGGCCCGGCTTCCGCAGGACCTGCTGGTCATCTTCGAAACCGGGGCGCGCTACCACATGTACCACGCGCTCGCGCTGGTGGCGGTGGGGCTCCTGGGCGCGGTGCGCCCCTCCGCGCTGCTGTCGTCCGCGGGCTGGGCGATGCTCGTGGGCATCGTCCTGTTCTCCGGCAGCCTCTACGCGCTGGCCCTGTCCGGCGTGCGCGTGCTGGGTGCCATCACCCCGCTGGGCGGCCTGGGGTTCCTCGCCGGCTGGGTGCTCTTCGCCGTGGCCGCGTGGCGCGCCACGCCGTGAAGCGGTGAACAGCCGGCCGTCACTCCTTGAGCAGGGGCGGCAGCGGGTAGACGAAGTCCAGGTCGCGGTGGTTGCGCAGGCCACAGGCCTCGCGCTGCACGGTGAGGTTCCAGCGCAGCCGCTCCGCTTCCTTCCAGAGCGCCCGGTACGCCGGATAGCGCGCCACGCGCGCGGGGCCACCCAGGGCGCGCAGCTCCTTTTCGGCCTGGGACAACAGCGCGAGGGCGTCTTCCAGCTTGTCGCCGGAGCGGCGCAACCCGGAGGCGCGCTCGCGCTGGAACTCCGCCTCGATGGGCAACAGGGCGTTGACGTTCACCGGTCGAGCCATGGCTTCCCTTTAACCACGAGCCCCCGGATTCGCATCGCACCGGGGGGCCTCGCCGGGCAGGCGGACGGGCTTCAGGACTGCGGGGTCGGCGCGGGTGCGTCCTTCGCTTCCGGATGCTCCGAGATGCCTGAAGATCCCCACCGCCACGTCTCGCGGGCCCACACGAGCCCCGCGTAGAGCACCATCGCGTTGCGCACGAGCAGCAGCAGCGTGGCCAGCGGCAGGAAGCCCTTGAAGCTGCCTCCAATGAAGAGGCCGCGAGTGATCGCGGCGGCCACCAGCAGCACGACGGACGGCCCCACCCTGCCGGAGAGCAGCGCGAGCGCGGCGGCCCCGGTGAGCCAGATGAGGTACTGCGGGCTCAGCACCGGGTTGAGGATGACGAAGGCCACGAGCGGCACCAGGGCCAGCCGGGCCAGGTCCTCGATGTGCACCGGAGGCCTGCGCCAGGCGGCGCGCACGGACAGCGCCGCGGCCAGCAGCGAGCCGGCGACCCAGAGCTGGCGGGTGATGGCGAGGACCCTTGCCGCGGTCGCACCGTGCAGCTCGTAGGAGGCGGGGGCGAGGACCCACTCGACCTGGGCGAAGCCCAGCTGGTGCGCGGCCCAGAGCAGGCCCGCGGTGAAGGCCTCCACCTGGAGGCCCCGCTCGACGTGGAAGGACGCGAACTGCCACCACGGCCACACGAGGCTCAGCGGCACCAGCGGCAGCACGCCCGCTGCAAGTCCCATGAGCAGGGCCCGCGTCGGCTTCGCGCCCCGGCGCCAGCACACGGCCAGCGCCAGCGGCACGAGGACCACCGGGTAGAGCTTGGTGACGGTGCCCACCGCCAGCGCCACGCCGGCCCAGCCTTCACGGCGGCGCATCAGGGCCACCACCGCGGCCAGCGCGAGCGCGGCGGGGATGGCGTCGTAGCGCTTGAGGTAGTGCACGCTCTGGATCCAGCTGACGACGAAGTACGCCGCGAGCGGCGCCCACGCGCGCCAGGACGTGCCCCACCGGCGCACGCCCTCGGACAGCAGCAGCCACTTGATGAACGCGTCGAAGAGCGTGAGCTGGAGGCCGAACGCGAGGATGAACCCGCGCAGGTCGCCGCCCGCCCACGCCGCGGGCACGAACCACAGGAGCGCGTAGGGCGGATACTCGAAGCGGAAGTCGCGGTTGGGGGTCGCGCCGTCCAGGAACGCGCGGGCCGTCCGGAAGTACAGCGGCAGGTCGCCCTCGCGGAGGGAGAACACGGCGTAGAGCACCAGCGGCAACACGCTCACGGCGAGCGCGAGCCAGTGCCTGGGCGCGAGCCGGAAGGACGCGGACGGATTCGAATCGGACACGGGGCGGCACTCTGCCCGTGTGGGCCGGGCGCTGTCGCCGGGAAAGGCATCCGGCCCCTCCCCTGCCCGGGCCCCGGCCTGGCGCATGCCCGTGCGAGGCGGCACCCAACCCGCTAGGTTCCGGGCCAGGTCTCCCACTCCATGAAGCTCCACCGCCCCACGAAGGACGAGCTGTTCGCCGCCACCGGCCGCACCATGAAGGACCTGCTGGCCCCGGGCCTGCGGGTGCTCTTCTGCGGCATCAACCCCAGCCTCTACTCCGCGGTGGTGGGGGTGCACTTCGCCAGGCCGGGCAACCGCTTCTGGCCCTCGCTGCACGCGTCGGGCTTCACGCCGCGCCGCCTGCAACCCTCCGAACAGGAGGAGCTGCTGACGCTGGGCCTGGGCATCACCAACGTGGTGGACCGGGCCACGGCGAGCGCGGACATGCTGGACGCGGAGGAGTACGCGGAAGGGGCGAAGTCGCTGGCGCGCAAGGTGAAGCGCTACCGCCCGAAGTACCTCGCGGTGCTGGGGCTGGGCGCGTACCGCACCGCCTTCGCTCGGCCGAAGGCGAGGTTCGGACCGCAGGAGGAGACGCTGGGCGACACGCGGCTGTGGGTGCTGCCCAATCCCAGCGGGCTCAACGCCAGCTACCAGCTGCCGGACCTGGCGCGGCTGTACGGCGAGCTGCGCCGCGCGGCGGAAGCCCGCTGATTCCAGCGGCGGGTCTACTTCAGCAGGCCGGACTCACGGGCCACCTGCGAGGCGACGGGCAGCACCTTGTCGAAGGCGGCGGCGTTGCATGCGAGCAGCCCCCGGCGGTTCTGGAGCTCGGAGCCGTCGTACAGGTACGCGTTGCCCGCGAGGTCCGTGAGCACGCCGCCCGCGGAGCGGATGACGGCCTCCGGCGCGCAGTTGTCCCAGCGGTAGCTCTTGTCGCTCACGTGCACGTAGAGGTCGCAGCGGGCCTCCGCCAGGAGGCCGCACTTGAGCCCCACCGAACCGGACTCCGTCTCCTTCGTGATGCCCAGCCGCTGCACCACCGCGTCCGTCGTCTTGGAGCGGTGCGAGCGCGACACCACCAGCCGCAGCTGCGCCGGATCCGCCACGTCCGACACGCGCAGCGCGCGGCGGCCCTGGGGGTCCTCCACGTAGCCCTGCTCGCCCACCACGCCGGAGTACAGGACGTCCCCCACCGCGCGGTAGACGACGCCCAGCGCCGCCCGGCCCTCCACCGCAAGGCCGATGTGGATGGCGAACTCGCCGTTGCGGTTCACGAACTCCTGCGTGCCGTCGAGCGGATCCACGAACCAGCAGCGGCTGAAGCGCTTCGCGTCGGAGACGTCCTCCTTCTCCTCCGCCACCACGCCGTCCGCCGGGAAGGCCTTGCGCAGCTCGCCCACGATGAAGGCGTTGGCGCGCTCGTCCGCCAGCGTGACGGGCCCGGCGCCGCCCGCCTTGTCCGTGACGGAGAAGTCCGTGGCGTAGACCTGCAGGAGGATGTCACCAGCCTGGCGCGCGATGCGCCGGGCCACTTCGAGCTCTTGGGCGAGTGCGGGCATGGATGCCCCTGAGTCTACTACTGGGGCGAATTGCCCCCGTGGGGAAATCTGCCCCGCCTTGCGCCCCTCCCCTCCGGGCGGAAGCCCTGGCCCGGTGGCTGCAATCCCGGGGGGATTCGTCTTCCTCGCCCCGGACCGTGCGGCGGGGTGCAAGCAAGGACTCGTACGATGATGAAGTGGCTGATGGGATTGGCCCTGCTGGGCATCGGCGTGGCGCTGGCGTTCGCGGGCGGGCGGATGGTGTACCGCTCGAAGGCGAGCAAGGACTGGCCCACCGCGCAGGGCACCGTGCTGACCTCCCGCGTGGAGACGCTGCGCAGCAAGCGCGCGGTGAGCTTCCGCCCGGAGGTGAGCTACCGCTACGAGGTGAACGGCGTCCCGTACACCTCCGACACGGTGGCCTTCGACGGCCACGGCGCCGGTGGGCTCGCGGACGCGCAGGCGGTGTCGCGCCACTACGCGGTGGGCACCCCGGTGACGCTGCACTACGAGCCGGAGGACCCTGCCGTGGCGTGCCTCCAGTGCGGCGACACGGGCCTCGTGAACTACCTGGTGACGCTGGGCGGCGCGGTGTTCGCCCTGGTGGCCGCCTGGGGCCTGGTGGAGCTGGCCCGCACCAGCCTCCGCGAGGGCAAGCGCGCCGCCCCGCAGATGCGCGCGAAGGCCCGCTAGGCAACGCCGGACCGCCCTTCGCGTGACCGGCTGAGCACTTCCGGCGGGAAGGCTTCGACAGGCGCGGCCGGGGATGCCCATGGTGGGGCGGACACCCGCTTCCTGGAGAACGCATGCCCGTCACCATCCGCGCCGCGAAGGACTCGGACGCGCCCGCGCTGGGCCGCATGGGCGCGGCGCTCGCGCGTCAGCACCATGGCTTCGACGCCCAGCGCTTCATGGTGCCGGACGACGTGGAGTCCGGCTACCGCTGGTGGCTGGGCAAGGAGGCGCGCCGTCCGCAGGAGGCCGTGGTGCTGGTGGCCGAACTGGACGGCGAGGTCGTGGGCTACTGCTACGGCCGGCTGGAAGGCGTGGACTGGAACATGCTCCTCGACAAGCACGGCGCCCTGCACGACATCTGGGTGGAGGCGAAGGCGCGCGGCACCGGCACCGGGCGGCTGCTCGCGGAGGCCATGGTGCGGCGGCTCACGGAGATGGGCGCGCCGCGCGTCGTGCTCAGCACCGCCGCGAAGAACGAGGCCGCGCGGCGCCTGTTCGAGCGGCTGGGCTGGCGTCCCACCATGGTGGAGATGACGCGCGAGAC
Source organism: Corallococcus exercitus (assembly GCF_003611585.1). GTDB lineage: Bacteria > Myxococcota > Myxococcia > Myxococcales > Myxococcaceae > Corallococcus > Corallococcus exercitus. The sequence goes on from NZ_RAVW01000127.1 coordinate 4,913, forward strand.
ACCGCCCCGCTCATAGCCCTGGCTCGGAGCACCGGACCTGCCCCCGCCACCATCCGCGGGGACGGAGCTGGAGTACCCTCCCTGCGCGACCATGCCCCTGCCCTTGCGCGTCCTGAGCCTCCTGTCCGTCCTCCTGCTCTGGGGTTGCACGGCCCCCGAGCCTCCGCCAGACGCGGCGCCCGGCTCCGTCACGACGGGCCCCCTCGTCGACCCGCCGGTCGCGGTGACGACCGACGATGGCCCCGTGGTGGGGACCCTCGTCAACGGGCTCAAGGTCTTCAAGGGCATCCCGTACGCGGCGCCTCCGACGGGCGCCCGGCGCTGGGCCCCGCCCGCACGCCCCTCGCGGTGGACCCAGCCGCTCACCACCACCGCCTTCGGTCCGCCGTGTCCCCAGACGAAGGCCGGGGTCCCGCCCCCGTCCGAGGACTGCCTTCGCCTCAACGTCTGGTCCCCCAACACGGCCGGCGCCCACGCGGTGCTCGTGTGGATCCACGGCGGCGGCTACGTGGAGGGCCACGCGGGCGAGGGCTGGTACGACGCCGCTCAGCTCGCGGGGCGCGAGGACGTGGTCGTGGTGTCCCTCAACTACCGGCTGGGGCTGCTGGGCTTCCTCGCGCTGCCGCAGCTCGAGGCGGCCGACCATGGCACCGGCAACTGGGGCCTGAGGGATCAGGTCGCCGCGCTGGACTGGGTGCGCCGCAACATCGCGGCCTTCGGCGGCGACCCGTCGCGCGTGATGATCGCCGGGGAGTCCGCGGGCGCCGTCAGCGTGACGACGCTGCTGGCCGCCGAACCGGCCCAGGGCCTCTTCCACCGCGCCGCCATCCAGTCCGGCACCTACCGGCCCGTGCTGGAGAAGGAACAGCCCACGGGCGCCTTTCCGTCGGCGTACGCCGTGGGCGTCCAGACCGCCCTCCTCCTGGGCTGCACGCAGGGCGACATCGCCGCGTGCCTGCGCGCGAAGACGCCCGCGGAGGTGCTCGCCGCCCAGGCCCGGCTTCCGGCGGTGACGGAGATCGGCATTCCACTCTCGCCCACGCTGCCGGTGGTGGACGGCGTCGTGTTGAAGGGACGGCCACTCGCGCGGGTGCTCGCGGGCCGCGGCGACGTGCCGGTGCTGGTGGGCGCCAACGACGACGAGGCGAGCTTCGTGATGGACGCCATGGGCGTCGTGGGCAACCCGGGCGACTTCGGCCGCTACGTGGACGCCGTCGGCGCGAGCGCGAGGAAGGCGGAGCTCACCGCGCTCTACCAGCCCGCCACCACGGGCGAGCGTCAGGCGGCCATCGCGCTGGGCACGGACCTGTCGTTCGCCTGTCCCGCGCAGCGCCTGGCCTCCGCGAGCGCCACCACCGGCACGGCGAGGGCGTACCTCTACCGCTTCGCGCGCGCCGTCCCCAACGGGCCGTTCGCGGCGCTGGGCGTCGCCCACGGCACCGACATCCTCTACCTCTTCGGCCACTTCGAGGCCGTGGCCACCACGCCCACGCCGGACGATGTGACGCTGTCCCAGTACGTCCAGGCCGCGTGGGGTACCCTGGCCCGTACCGGCGCGCCCATCCCCACCTGGCTGCCCTACACCCCGGGCGGGCCGTTCCTCACCTGGAACACGCCGTCCACCACGGAGGTGAGCTGGCGCGGAGGACGCTGCGCCGCGCTGGAGTCCCTGGGCCTGCTGCCTCCCTGAGAAAACGACGAAGCCCCGGGTGCTTCCACCCGGGGCTTCCGTGAAGCATCAGCGAAGCGAGCGCCCTACTTCTTCTGCTCCTTCACCCACGAGTCCTTCAGCGTCACCGTGCGGTTGAAGACGGGCGCGCCCGGCTTGGAGTCCACCGCGTCCGCGCAGAAGTAGCCCAGGCGCTCGAACTGGAAGCGGTCGCCCGGCTTCGCCTCCGCCAGGCCCGGCTCCACGCGCGCGCCGGTGAGGGTCTCCAGGCTGTTCGGGTTGAGGAACTCCTTGAAGTCCCTCGTCTCGTCCTTGTCCGGCGCCTCCACCGAGAAGAGCCGGTCGAACAGCCGCACCTGCGCCACGGGCGCGTTGCCCGGCACCCAGTGCAGCGTGCCCTTCACCTTGCGGCCATCCGGCGAGTCCCCACCGCGCGTCGCGGGGTCATAGGTGCAGCGCAGCTCCGTGATGTTGCCCGCTGCGTCCTTGATGACCTTCTCGCACTTGATGAAGTACGCGGAGCGCAGGCGCACCTCCTTGCCCGGCGCCAGGCGGAAGAAGCCCTTCTCCGGCACCTCCTGGAAGTCGTCCGCCTCGATGTAGAGCTCGCGCATGAACGGCACCTTGCGCGTGCCCATGTCCTCGCGCTTCGGGTGGTTCGCCGTCTCCAGCTCCTCCGTCTGGCCCTCCGGGTAGTTCTCCAGCACCACCTTGAGCGGGCGCAGGACGGCCATGGCGCGCGGCGCCGTCTCGTTGAGGTCGTCCCGGATGGACAGCTCCAGCACGCCCATGTCGATGAGGCTGTCGGACTTGCTCACGCCAATGCGCTTCGCGAAGTCGCGCAGCGACGCGGGCGTATAGCCCCGGCGGCGCAGGCCGCTGATGGTCAGCATGCGCGGATCATCCCAGCCGGAGACGCGCTTCTCCTGCACCAGTTGGAGCAGCTTGCGCTTGCTCATCACCGCGTAGGTGAGGTTCAGCCGCGCGAACTCGTACTGGTAGGGCCGGTCGCCCTTGATGAGCGCGTCGACGATCCAGTCGTACAGCACGCGGCGGTTCTCGAACTCCAGCGTACAGACGGAGTGCGTGATGCCCTCGAGGGCGTCCGACAGACAGTGCGCGAAGTCGTAGAGCGGGTAGATGCACCACTTGTCGCCGGTGCGGTGGTGGTGCGCGTGCCGGATGCGGTAGATGGGCGGGTCGCGCAGCACGGGGTTCGACGACGTCATGTCGATCTTCGCGCGCAGCGTGTGCTTGCCGTCCGGGAACTCGCCCGCCTTCATCCGGCGGAACAGGTCCAGGTTCTCCTCCACCGTGCGCGTGCGGTACGGGCTGTCCTTGCCCGGCGTGGTGAAGTTGCCGCGGTACTGGGAGATCTCCTCCGGCGACAGGCTGCACACGTAGGCCTGGCCCTGGGTAATCAGCTGCTCCGCGAAGGCGTAGAGCCGGTCGAAGTAGTCGGACGCGAAGAAGCGCCGGTCGTCCCAGTCGAACCCGAGCCAGCGCACGTCGCGCTGGATGGACTCCACGTAGTCCGTGTCCTCGGTGAGCGGGTTGGTGTCGTCGAGCCGCAGGTTGCACTTGCCGCCATACTGCTGCGCCAGCCCGAAGTTCAGCACGATGGACTTGGCGTGGCCGATGTGGAGGTAGCCATTGGGCTCGGGCGGGAAGCGGGTGTGCACGCGTCCGCCGTGCTTTCCCGTCCGCCGGTCTTCCTCAACGACTTCCTGGAGGAAGTTGAGGCCCTGCGTCTCGTTCGTCGTCGTCATGATGGGTGCGAATCCTCTTGAAGCGGGACCAGGGGAGCAAGGTTTTCCTGACCCGTGCCCCAGCTCAGACCTCCGCCAGCAGCGACTCCCAGGCCTTGAGCGCCCGCTCGGCGGACAACTCGTCCGCCCGGTCCAGGGCCCGCTGGCGCAGCCCGTCGCGCCATTCCGTGTCCTCCACCACCCGCGACAGGGCCTGGGCCATGGCCGCGTCGTCCCCCATGGGGACCAGCACCCCTGCCCGTCCCCCGTCCAGGGCCTCGGCGGGGCCGGAAGGGCAGTCCGTGCTGACGATGGGGCAGCCCAGCGCGAGCGCCTCCAGCAGCACCATGGGCAGGCCCTCGAAACGCGAGGACAGGGCAAACGCCGTGGCCCTCCGCATCAGCGCGTGCGGGTTGTCCGCGTAGCCCGGCATGAACACGGAAGACCCCACCCCCAGTTCCCGCCACCAGCGCCTTCAGCTCCGACTCCAGCGAGCCCACCCCCAGGATGAGCAGGTGCGTGTCCGTCCCCGCGGCCCGCATCCGGGCGTGCGCGCGGATGAGCATGTCGAAGGACTTCTGCGGCTCCAGCCGGCCCACCGCGATGACCACGGGCTTCTGGAACACCGGCTCCGCCCACGCGGGCAGGGGGGCGTCCGCCGCGGCGCGGATCCGGTCCGCGTCCACGAAGTTGGGGATGACCTCCAGCCGCTCGCGGTCCACGTTCACCAGCTCCGCGAATGCCTTCGCGGAGTCGTAGCCGCACGCCACGATGCGGTCCATGCCCGGGTAGAGCACCTTCAGGCCCCAGAGCTGCCGCTTCGGCTGCTCGCGGTGGAAGGCCCCCCAGTCGAAGTGCACCATCCCCAACACGGGCTTGCCCAGCAGGGCCCCCGCCATCCGCGCCAGCAGGGCCGCCCGCCCCTCCTGCCCGGAGACGATGATGTCCGCCTTGCGCGCCTCGTGGAACAGCCGCCACAACATGCGCGGCAGCTCCCAGCGCCGGTAGGCCTCCACGCCCACGCCCCAGGAGATGGGCACGTCCGCGGGGATGCGCCCGCGCGTGTCCGGCGGCGGCGGCCCGTGGTGGAAGAACAGCGAGGGATCGAACCGCTCCCGGTCCAGGCCCGCCAGTACGTTGCACACCGAGCGCTCGATGCCCCCCGTCCCCATGAAGACGAGCGTGAACAACACACGCTTCCGCCCCGGGGCAGGGACCGCCATGTCTCGCGCCTGCAGTTCCAATGTCTGGGATTCCCGGTAAGAAACGATTTTCAACCTCCCGCCCGGCGCGCGAGCGTCCGACGGGCCCACCCCTGGAGTTGCTCGTTGCTCAATAGCTCACGCACCTTGCGATAGGTAGCGAAGGCCATGCGCCCCCGCCACTCAGGAGACAGTTGAACGGCGTCGTGGCGGTGGAGCTCCTTCGGGCCCCAGCGCAGCTTCGAAACATCCCTGCCGGATGAGAGGTGAGCGACCTTCAGCCCCTGCGCGATGCCGTACTGGAGGGCCTCCGCCACGGTGGTGGTCATCACGCTGTAGTCGCCCCAGCGGGGCAGATAGCCGGAGTAGTAGAGATACAGCGTGTCGCCCAGCACGAAGCCCACGCGGGTGGCGACCACCGCCCCGCCGATGCACAGCTGAAACACCCGCACGGCGTCCTGCCGGGCAAGCTCCTGACACAGGGCCGCGAGGAAGTCCCGGGCCTGCGGCGATTCGAACACGTCGCGGTGACGCACGCCCGCGTCCTGCGCCTGCGCGCGGGCCTGGTGCAGCTGGAAGAACGTGGTGAGCGCCGGGGCGACCTCCTCCGGCGTGCGCGCGACCTGGAAGGTGAAGGAGAGCCCGTCGCGCTTGAGCGAGTTGTAGCACTTGCGCAGAGACTCCTTGATGTTGCGCGAGCGGCCCGCCTTGAACGCCTCCCACGTGGGCGCGAGCTCCAGCGTGTACGCGGGCACCTCATGCAGCGGCGTGAGCGGCGACATCCGGGACAGCTCCCCCACCGCGGGACCCTCCAGGTCCAGCCCGCTCCAGAGGATCCAATCCCATTCGGACGCGTGCGCGCGCAGGTGGCGCGTGATGGCCGCGAAGGCGGAGGCCTCCAGCTCCGGCGCGCAGATGAGCCCGCGCAATTCCGTGACGTTGGGGTCCGCGCCCAGGAACTGGAGCACGCGGAAGCGCACGGGTCCGGAGCCCGGGCGCTCCGTGCGCATGAGCGGCGCCACGGCGCGCAGGCTTCCGTCCTCGTCGCGCAGCGCGAGCACGCGGAGGTGGTCGCGCACGCTGCGGCGCTGCTCCTGGAAGTGGCGCCACCAGGTGACGTTCCACTCCCAGGTGGCGAAGGGCAGCCCCTTGCCCACCCGGGCCGCCAGCGCCCGCCACTCCGGGCCCAGCACGTGGAGCCCCTCCTCCGTGTCCACCTGTTCGACGGTGAGGCGCATCAGAGCCACCGCAGGACGGTGCGCGCGGCGAGCTTCAGCGCGGTGTGCTCCGCCGCGCCCCACTCCCGCCGGTAGCGTTCGTGGATGAGCCGGTACGCGCTCACCGCCTTGCTGGCGTCGCGCTCGTTGTGCATCAGCGACGGCGCGCCGGTGCGGTACTCCAGCACCACGCGGTCCAGGAACACCGCGCCCGCGCGGCGGATGGCGCGCAGGTAGAAGTCCACGTCCTCCACCAGCGGCAGCCGCGTGTCGTAGCCGCCCACCCGCGGCAGCAGCTCCCGGCGGATGAGGCACGCGGAGTTCACCAGCACCGTGGGGCGGAACAGCATGTTCGCCACCATCCAGCGCCGCGACCCCAGCCGCTCGGCCACGCGCGCCCGGCGCGCCGCGTCCTCGAAGTAGGCCGTCTGCCGGGCCAGCACCCCGGCGTCGTCGCCAAAGGGCGCCACGCGGCCGAAGGCCACGCCCCGGTCCGGGTGCGTGTCGAGCGCCTGCATGAGCGCCCGGTAGGCCCCCGGTGCCGCGCGGTCGTCGTCGTCCAGGAAGTGCAGGTAGCGGCCGGTGGTGAGCGGCCAGCCCTCGTTGCGCACCGTGGCGGGGTTGCCGCCGGTGGGCACGTCGCGCTTCACGTAGCGCACGCGCGCATCCCCCAGCGCCAGGATGGGCTCCCGCGCGGAGCCCTCCGGGCTGTCGTCCAGCACCAGCACCTCCACGTGCACGCCATCATCCGCCTGGGACAGCGCGCTCCGCACCGCCTCCACCACGAGCGCGGGACGGCGGAAGGTGGGCACCACCACGGAGACATCGGCCGTCATCTCAGCACCTCCAACCAGGGCACCCCCGGGTGCGCCAGGCGAGGCAGGGCTCGGGCCTCACTGCTTGGGGCTCAACGAGCCCGGGGGCCTGCTGCCGGCGACCGAACTCCGGGTATAGGCTCACAATCCATCCTCGTGAAGAAACCCATCCGTCCCCGTCCCGCCCGTCTCATCGCGCTCGCCCTCGTGGGCGTGCTCGCGGTGGTGGCCGTCATCGCGTACCGCAACGTCCGCACCGCGCAGGCCGTCTTGCACCCCGCGCGCCAGCCGCTGAAGCCCGTGGCGGAGGGCGCGCTCGCGGAGCGCACGGACGTGGCGCTGCGCACGCGCGACGGCCTCACGCTGCGCGGCTGGTACCTGCCCTCGCGCAACCACGCGGCGGTGGTGGTGATGCACGGCTTCGCGGAGAACCGCACGCAGATGCTCTTCGAGGCGGAGGTGCTCTCCCGCGCGGGCTACGGCGTGCTGCTCTTCGACTCACGCGGCCACGGCGAGAGCGAGGGCGACCTGGTGACCTGGGGCGACCGCGAGCGCGAGGACCTGCGCGCGGCGGTGGACTTCGTCTCGCACCGCGACGACGTGGACCCCTCCCGGCTGGGCGTGCTGGGCTTCTCCATGGGCGGCACCACCGCGATGCTGGAGGCGCTGGAGGATGACCGCCTCAAGGCGGTGGCCGCCGCGGGCGCGTACCCGTCGCTGGAGGCGGACACGCGCTACAGCTACGGCAAGTGGGGGCCGCTGAGCGTCCAGCCGGTGCTCTGGACGATGCGCCTGTCCGGCGTGGACGTGGACGCGGTGGACCCCATGAAGCGCCTGTGTGACCTGAAGGGCCGGCCGCTCCTGCTGATCAACGGCGACGTCGACGCGTACGCACCCGCGTTCCTCCAGGACGCACTCTTCCAGGCCGCTTGCGAACCCAAGTCCTACTGGGTGGTGCCCGGCGCGCACCACGGCGAGTACGCGAAGAAGGCCCCGGAGGAGTACGCGCACCACCTGCGCGACTTCTTCGACGCGGCGCTGCTCAGCGGCTCCTGACGTCCTCCGGACCCACGGGCTCTGGCGCGTCAGGCGCGGCGCGCCACTCCGGCGGCGCGTCCAGCGCGGGGCGTCCCTCCAGCAGCTCGTGCGGGCGGAAGCCGGCCTTGTAGCGCAGCGAGTCGCACGCCAGCACGCGGTAGCCCAGGTACACGTGCGGGATGCCCCGCTCGCGCGCCAGCTCCACCTGGAACAGCACGCTCGCCTTGCCCAGGGACAGCCGCGCGTAGGCGGGGTCGTAGAAGAAGTACACCGCGCTCCACGCGTGCGGCGTCTCGTCGCACAGGCCCAGGCCCACCAGCTTCGGGCCCGCCGGGTCGCTGTCGTCGTACCAGGCCACCTCGCGCGCGGACGGGTGCGGGAAGGCGAACTGGAACGAGTACTCCCGCGCGCCCAGCTCGGACGCCTCCCATTCGCGCGACGCCTCCCGGTTCGCGTGCCACGCGCGGTACAGGGCCAGGCGCTCCTCGTCCACGCGCGGCGGGCCCACCTCCACGCGCAGGTGCGCGCACGCGGCGCGGGCCCGGCGCTGGCTGCGGTTGGGCGTGAAGCCCGCCACCGGCACGCGCAGGGACACGCACTCGTTGCACGCGGCGCACGCGGGCCGGAAGTACTGCGGTCCGAACCGGCGCCAGCCGCGCACGAGCAGGTGCTCGTACTCCTGCGCCGTGACGTTGCGCATCAACAACGTCTCCAGGGACGCCTCCCGGTCCGGCAGGTAGCTGCACGGGCGCGGGGGTTCGATTTCATGTGCCAGCAGGACGGCCATCGGTGTTCCCTTCCTGTCGGCACCGGGCCCGCGCGTCAAGCCATGCCTGCCCGTCTGGCGACCCACCCTCCGTCGGAAACGACCCGGCCGTGTCGGCCGTTCCGTATGAACAGGTGGCACAACGGCTGCAAGTCTCCGACTGAAGCCGAACTGCTTGCGGAAAAGGACGAACGCACATGGCCCGCGAGGAACTGCATCCTGGATGGCTGCCGCTGGAACCGGAGGAGGCCGACGGCCCCCTCTGGAGCGACGCGTTCGTCGAGGAGGATGACGCATCGCACTCCGCCGCCGGAGCCGACGCCGAGGACGACCTGGACGCGTTCGAGTTCGCCATCGCCAGCTTTTGAAATGCCGCGGGCAGGCGGCCACGGTGCGGCAAATCTGTCGCGATCCGGCCGCAAACTTTGCCGGTCCGCCCCCTGAAGGGGCAGCAAATCTTGCCAGTCCGTCCCCTGAAGAGGTCGTAGAAACTTCCGAGAAACCGCGAGAGCGCCCACCGCGTTCGCTTCCCCGGACAGCAGGCGGGTAGCGCCGGACACGTGGGCGCGGGCGGGGAGGCCCGGCTGGCTTCTCAGTCGTGGGGCGCCCCCGGTATAAACGCCGGCCTATGTCCTCAATCGACGTCTCGGTCGTGATGCCCACCTACAGGCGCGAGAAGGAGGTGGTGGAGGCCATCCACTCCGCGCTGCGTCAAGAAGGCGTCCAGGTGGAGGTGCTCGTCCTGGACGACTCGGCGGAGGGCACGGCGCGCGGCGCGGTGCAGGGCATTGGCGATTCGCGCGTGCGCTACTTCCAGCAGGAGGTGCCGTCGAAGGGGCGCCCCGCGCTGGTGCGCAACCACGGCGCCACGCTGGCGAAGGGCCGCTACCTGCACTTCCTGGACGACGACGACACGCTCGCCGAAGGGGCGCTCAAGGCGATGGTGACGGCGCTGGACGCGCGCCCGGACGCGGGCGTGGCGGTGGGCTGGGTGGTGCCCTTCAGCGAGGACCCGGAGTGGCTGGAGGACAAGAGCAGCTACTTCGAGCGGGTCGCGAAGGTGGGGGCCACCACGCCCAACAGCGCGTGGACGGTGGCGCACATCCTGTTCCTGGGCACGCTGTACGTGAACTCCGCGTGCATGGTGCGCCGCGAATACTTCCAGCCCCTGGGCGGGTTCGACCCCAACATCCCCGTCTACGAGGACGTGGACTTCTACATGCGCGGCATCCGCCGCTACGGCCACGTCTACGTGAACCGGCCCATCCTCAACTACCGGGTGGGCAAGCCGTCGCTGATGCACGACCTGGGCAAGAAGGGTGAGAAGGTGGAGAAGTCCGTGGCGGAGTCCAACGCCATCATCCACAACAAGTACCGGCGCGAGCACGGGGAGCTGGAGTACCGGCTCCTGCAGGTGGCCACGCGCGCGCTGAAGGGCCGCTTCGGCCTCACGCGCTACCTTCCCCTCAAGCTGCCCGGCGTCTCCTGAAAGGGCCCCTCACCGTGAGCCTGCGTCGTCGTCTCGTTGGAACCGCCAAGCGGCAGTTGAAGCAGACCCTGGGGCCCGTGGTGCAGCGCGCGATGGCCCCCGCGCGCGCCTTCCTCCCCCCGGAGACCTGGAGCCTGGAGTCGCGCGCGGGCCAGGGCCTCTTCCTGGAGGGCGTGTCGCTGTCGCGGCTCGCGAGCGAGTACGGCTCGCCGCTGCACGTGGTGCACCTGGCGGCGCTGCACCGCAACGCGGACGCGTTCCAGGCGGTGCCCCCGGGCGCGGCGGGCGGCTGCGAGGTGTACTACTCGTACAAGACCAACCCCGTGCCGGGCGTGCTGTCCGCGCTGCACGCGCGGGGCGTGGGCGCGGAGGTGATTTCCGCCTACGAGCTGTGGCTCGCGCTCAAGCTGGGCGTGGCGCCGGAGCGCATCGTCTACAACGGCCCGGTGAAGTCGGACGCGTCCATCCGCGAGTCCATCACCCGGGGCATCGGCCTGCTGGCGGCGAACCACCGCGAGGAGCTGGACGTCTTCTCACGCCACGCGGCGGAGCTGGGCAAGCGCCCGCGCGTGGCCGTGCGGGTGACGACGGCCACGGGCTGGACGTCGCAGTTCGGCACGCCCATCTCGGGAGGCCAGGCGCTGGCGGCGTACCGTCAGGCGCTGGCCTCCGGGAACCTGGACGTGGTGGGCCTGCACGCGCACCGGGGCGAGCTGATCCGCACGGAAGGCGAGCTGGAGGGCTTCGTCGGCTCGGTGCTGGACTTCGCGGATGAGCTGCACCGCGAGCTGGGGCTGGACCTGGAGGTGCTGGACCTGGGCGGCAGCCTCTGCACGCCGACGGTGGAGCACATCGAGCAGCGGGACTGGCGGCTCAACCTCACCTTCCAGCGCGACCTGCCCGCGCCGGACCACGCGGCGGCGCTCTCCATCGAGCGGTACGTGGCGAAGGTGGTGTCCCAGGTGGAGGCGCACTACGCGAAGCAGGGCCGCAAGCGTCCGCGCATCTTCCTGGAGCCGGGCCGCGCGATGACGGGCAACACGCAGCTGTTGCTGGGCCGCGTGCACGCGCTCAAGGAGGGCGGCGAGCGGACGTGGGCGGTGCTCGACATGGGCATCAACCACGCCGAATGCGTGCGCAACGAGTACCACCAGCTCTTCCACGTCGAGCGGCCGGCCGCGCCCGCGCACCGCGCGTACACGGTGGTGGGCCCCATCTGCACGCCGGGCGACACGCTGTACCACGCGGTGCGGCTGCCGGAGCTGAAGGTGGGCGACACGCTGGCCATCATGGACGCGGGCGCGTACTTCGTGCCCTTCGGCACGTCCTTCTCCTTCCCGCAGCCGGCCATCGTGGGCGTGGAGGGCGGGAAGGTGCGGCTCTTGCGCCGGGCGGAGACGCACGAGGACCTGGTGACGTTCGACGACCCGGTCCCCTCCCCTTCGCGCGCCGCGAGCTGACGGCGTTCAGCGGTTGAGGACCATCATCCGAAGGAAGGCGCGCGGGTGGCGGGCGGCCCCGTAGGAGATGGTGGCCAGCTCCACCGCCGCGGGCATCATGTCGTCCCGGTCGATGAGCGGATCCACCGCCGTCTCCTTGTGGGTGTTGAACCACTGCCGCCACTGCCGGGCCTCGTCCGCCGGCAGCGCGCCGGACAGCCGCTGGAGGTTGAGCAGCATCTCCAGCGCGATGCGGTTGCAGAACACCGCGTCCTCGTGCGCCGCGGCGGCGTCGCGCGCGTCCTCCACCGCGCGCGTGAGCGCGTCCCGGTCCCCGGTGGCCGCGTGGTACGCGAGCAGCGGAAGGGGCAGCCCCCGCGCGATGTCGAAGCCCATCTGCCCGTAGAAGCGCGGGTTGAAGTCGATGAGCAGGTACGAGTCCTTCGTCTGGATGAACTCCACCTCGAAGACGCCGTGGTAGCCCAGCTTCTTGCACAGCCGGGTGAGGCCCGCGACGAGGTCCGGGCGCAGCGGCGCGGACTCGAAGCAGACGCCCACGCCCAGGCGGCGCGGACGCTGGAGGACCTTCATCGCGGCGCGGGCCTCGAAGAGCTCGCCGGACTCGTCCACGAAGCCGGAGAGGCTGTAGATGCCCTCCGCGGCCTCCGGGTGGAACTCCTGCACCATGGGGTTCACCACGGCCGGGTCGAACTTCACGAGCATGGGCGCGTACGTGTCGCGCGCGAACTCGCGGTACTCGCGCGCCAGGTCGTCCGGGGACGACACCGGCTGCCCCTTGCGGTGCGTGGCGTGGAGGATCTGCGTGGTGGGCTTGAGCAGCACCGGGAAGTTCGCCTCGCGGCGCACCTGCTCCAGGTCCTCTTCCGACTGGGGGAACCAGGTGCGCGGCAGGTTCAGGCCCGCTTCCGTGCCCAGCTCGTAGAGGCGGCGCTTGTTGAGCAGCCCGTACACCGCGTCCACGCCCGGGTCGTAGAGGTGGAAGAGGTCCTCCAGCTTGGCGCGGTGCGCGGCGATGAGCCACGCCAGCTCGTCGCTCGTCGGGTAGAGCACGTGCTTGACGGGCTCACGCAGGCCGAAGTCCACCAGCCACTGGAGGAAGGCCTCCGGCTGCGACTCCGGCGGGCATTGCACGCGGCGGCTGACGAAGCGCGAGTAGCTGGCCGGCCCCAACCGGCCGGTGTCCGCCACCGTCACGTCCACGCCGTGGCGGCCCAGACAGCGGGCGGCGGCCAGGGTGCCGTAGAAGTTGGCGGAGAACAGCAACGCCGGGGGGCGGGCCGCGATGGCGGCCACGGGGGCCTCATCGGAGAAGGCGGCCTCTTGCATCTCATGCTCCAGGTTCGCGGGGTCGGCCTCCCGGCGCGGGCGCGCGGAGGAACGACGGGATGGACGGAGGGGGCGCTGCGCGAGGCGACCGCCCCCGAGGTCAGGGGTCGACGGGCCGGCGACGGCGGTGCTGGCCATCAGCCCCGCGGCGAGAAGCGTCAGAAGGTGCCTGTTCATGTCGAGCCGTCTGCCTCCGGCGGTTCGGGACGCCGCCGGAAGCCCAATTCGCGACAGAATACCTTTTCCGGCGCCGCATGCGACCCGCCCCCCCGACGATTGGATCTCCAAGGGGCTGGCCGGGTTCGGTCCGGCGCTCAGGTCGGCGTGCCGCCGGGTGGGGTCCAGCGCAGGAAGCCGTGGGCCAGGAGCCAGGCGTCGGTGGAAACCCCCGGGGTCATCCGCGCGAGGCGCTCGGTGGATCCGCTGAACGCGTCCGGGGGCGCGGTGTGGCCTTCGGCGCGCGCGGCCTTCCATGCCGCTTCCCACGCCAGGAAGAAGGCGTGCATGGGCTCGCCAGGGCGGACGCGGCGGCGCAGGTCGCGAGGCAGCCAGTCGCGCAAGAGCAGCGGCGCGAAGCCCCGGGAGAAGTCGGTGTGGAAGAGGAGCCCCTCGCGCGTGGGGGCTTCGGCCTCCGGGGTCCGGCGCAGCAGGTGGGCCACCAGCACCGCGCCGTCCGTGTCGGAGGAGCCCTCCACGAGCAGCCCGCCGGGCAGCAGGTGGCGCGACATCGCGAGGTGGGCCTCCGGGATGCGCTCCGGTGGCCCCTGGCGCAGGAGGTTCATGGCGCGCACCAGGCGGGCGGGCTCGTCCGGGGACAGGGGGAGCGCGAAGCCGCCCTCGCGGAAGTGGGTGCGCGCGTCCGAGTGCGCACGCGCGGCGGCCGTGGCCCGTTCGGGCTCCAGCTCCACGCCCACCACGGCCAGGGCCGGGTTCAGCGCGCGGAAGGCGGTGGCGCTCTCCAGCGTGGTCCACGGGTGTTCTCCGAAGCCCACGTCCACGAAGACGGCGCGGGCCCACGCGTCGTCCGTACGTGTGAGGAGCGCGGCTTCGAACTGGCACAGGTACGCGTCCAGCGCGCGCAGGCGCCCGCGCGCGGTCCTGCCCCGGGTGGGGGTATCCAGCTCACCAGCCATGAGCCCGCGTTGTAGCGCGAGAGGTCATTGCCCGGCGCGGGCCGTAACCCGGAATGTCACACGCGCCCGCCACAAGCCCTTGAAACCCCGGGGATGGCGCCGTGTCAGGGATTGGCATCGACACTGCACGGGGCCCCGACCGAAGTCCCCTCTTCGATGATTGGTTCCCCGTCCCCCTCATGATCACTTCCAGCTTCGTGCGTTCCTCCCTCGTGGCCGCCCTCCTCCTCTCCGGTTCCGCCTTCGCGGCCGAGCCCCGGTCCGCGACGACCACCGCGACCGCCTGCACCGACAGCAAGACCCAGCTGCTGCAGGCGGCGAAGGAGCAGGGCCTCGTGCTCAACGAGGAGCAGATCGGCACCCTCTCGTCGGACACGGGCAACATCGTCGCGACGAGCATCGCGGGCTTCGAGAAGATCCCCGACACGGCGTACGCGCAGGGTGTGGACGTGGCCTTCGTCTACATCGACTCGCCTGATGCGGGCGTCCCGGCGGGCTACTACCGCGTGAAAGTCCGGGCCAATCCGGAAGACATCCAGGTGGGCAAGTACAAGGCCGTCGCTACCCTCATCGACGCGACTGGCAAGGAGGTCGCGCAGCGGGCGACGCGCATCGAGACCTTCTCCCAGGAGGCGACGAAGTCGGCGCGCTACGGCTCCCCGATGAACGTGGGCATCCAGCAGCAGACCATCCGGGACTACAACCTCACGCGCTTCTTCAAGACGGTCACCGTCATCCTCATCCGGCCCTGGGGCACCACGGTCATCGACCTGTTCGGCGTGGACTACAGCGACTACTACGGCTTCTGAGCCCATGTCCCGCCGCCGGGAGCCCATGGGTTCTCGGCGGTGTCGCGGTGCGATTTTCGTCCCATCCACGGGGCACCTAGAGTCCAGGGCCCGTGAGTCCTCCGTCCGCCTCCTGTCCCCGCTGTGGCGCCCCCCGCGTGGACGGGCCCGAGTGCCCGGCGTGCGGCGTCATCTACCTGCGCGCGGAGGTGCGCGCCGCCACCCGTCAGGCTGAAGCCCGCGAACACGAAGCGCGCGAGGCCGCCCGGCGAGAGGCCGAGGACCAGCGCCAGGCGCTGCACGAGGCCCTGGAGGCCCACGCGGCCCCCACGTTCGTGCCGCCCCTGGTCGCGGCGTACCCCACGCCGGACTCCGCCACGGAGGGCATCACCTTCCACGACGACGAGGTGGGGAGCGAAGACGCCCTGGAGGCGCGCTTGCGGCTGGCGGTGTTGCCGGTCGCGCTCGTCATCGCCTTCCTCGCTGTCCGCTCCCCAGGCCTCCACGGGATGCTGCGCATCTTCCTCACGATGCCGGTGCACGAGTTGGGGCACGCCGTCACCGCGTGGTTCTGCGGGTTCAGCGCCACGCCCACGTTCTGGGTGACCCACGTGTCGAGGGATCGCTCGACGTTCATGACCCTCCTCCTGGCGGGGTTGTCAGGGGCGCTCGTGTGGCAGGGCTGGAAGCGCCGCCGGTGGACGTGGCTGGGCGTGGGCGCGGGGCTGCTCGTCGCGCAGGCGGTGTGCACGTTCGGGCTGACGCATGCACAGGCCAAGGCCCTCACCTTCTTCGGCGGCGACGCGGGACTGATGGTGCTGGGCGCGCTCCTGATGGCCACCTTCTACGTGCCCTGGGGCCACTACCTCCGCCGGCACCAGCTGCGCTGGGGCTTCGTCGCCATTGGCGCGGCGGCGTTCATGGACGGCTTCGAGCAGTGGTGGGCGGCGCGCACCGACGTGGACCGCATCCCCTTCGGCCGCATCGAGGGCGTGGGCCTGAGCGACCCCAGCACCCTGGTGGACGTCTACGGCTGGAACATCAGCCGCGTCATCCACTGGAACGTCACCGTGGGCGTCGTCTGCCTCCTGGCCCTGGGTGCGCTCTACCTGCGGGGGCTCTGGACGGCCCGGGCCGCGCTGCGAGGCTGAGGCGCGGCCTCCCCCCAGCTCCCGAACGGCCACTCGAAGCCCGGCGTGCTCAGCACCTCCGGCTTCCGGGCACCCCGCCAGCGCAGGGCCTCGCCGGGCCGCAGGAGAAGCGCTTGCGGCCCTTCGCCCTGCTCCTTGCGCACCTGGGCCAGCCGCTCCGGATACGGATCCGCGTCCGGGTTCTCGTCCATGTTGCTCGCGCCCGCGACGGGCTCGCCCGGATAGCCGGAGTAGCGGGGGCCCATGCCCTCGCGCCAGTACCAGGGGGCACCGCCGTCCGCGCAGGGCACGACGTAGCGCGCGCCCAGGAGCGCGCCGTAGCGCAGCGCCTCCTCCGGGCCCGCCATCAAGCGCTGAGGCGTGGTGAGCGCGTCGCGCGGCACGTTGACGAGGAACGCATCCAGCGTGGTGAAGCCGAAGAAGATGGGCGGCAGCCGGAAGCCGCGCACGCCGCAGAAGAGGACGTCCACCGGCCCCTGCTGCTTGCGCACGCGGCGGCACACCGCGTCCATGTCCCCGCGCACGTCATGGCCCGCGTCCGCGAAGAAGGCGGCGGAGAAGTCCTTCGAGCGCACGAGCCACGTGTTGCCCTCGTTGTAGAGGTCCGGGTGCGGGCCTTCTCCGTCCGTGGGCTGCTCGCCGTGGAAGGGCAGCGCGTGCACCGTCACGTCCTCCACCTGCCGCGACTCCCCCCAGCGCAGGGGCTCCACGCGCGTGAATCCCAGCTGCTTCAACCGCAGCGCGCAGTCCGTGGAGAAGAGGCTCTCGCGAGCCACCGCCGGCACGAAGATGCGCGTGTCGCGCGGCAGGGGCAGCAGCGAGCCCAGGTGGAAGTGGTCCCCGTGTGAATGGGTGATGACCACCGCGTCCACCCGGCCCAGGTCCCCGGCCTGCAATGGTCCGTAGCCGGGCAGGTCCACCTCGCCCGTGGGGCGGAAGTACGGATCCACCAGCACGCGCCCTTCGCTGCCCGACACCAGCACGGTGTTGTGCCCCACGAAGAGGGCCCCCGGGCCGGGCACGTCCACCGGCCCCGCGTGGCGCACGAGCCAGCCAGCCTGCGACAGGTCGCCCAGCAGCTCGCCCACGATGGGCACGGTGGCCAGCGCGCGCAGCTCCTCGCGCGTCGCGCCCCGTGCGAGCGCGGCGAACAGGTCCGCCACCACCGGCCAGTCCTTCGCGCGCACCGGCACGTCCAGCCCCAGCGAGTCCTGGCGCAGGTGCAGCACGCGCGGGCGGTGGCGCAGCGGATCCGGGAAGAGGACGTCCTCGCGCAGCACGCGCCGGCCCATGCGCCGCTTCGTGCCCTGGCAGAGCGCGGCGTAGCGGGGCGTGTCCTCCAGCCAGCGGATGAGCGCGTCCGCTTCGCGCAGCGCGCCCTCACGGCCCAGCGCGGCGATGTGGCGCTTGAGCGGCACCTGCGCGCGGCGCACCGGGCGCGCGGTGGGCCCCTGGATGCTGCACCCCAGGTCCTCGTGGTGGTCGGCCTCCGTGCGGGCGGAGGCGAGGACGGCCAGGCTGACGCCGCGGTGCAGGGTGAATCGCATGCGTGCGACGTCGCATGGTGCACAGCCCTTCGCAAGGGCCTGCGCTTGCGACCGGCCGCCGGGCCGCCCGCGCCCGGGCGGGTTGTGGGCCCACCTGGAGGCCGGTACCCTCCCCCTCACCC
>NZ_RAVW01000128.1 GCF_003611585.1 Corallococcus exercitus
CCCCATACCAGCGAGCCATCATCCGCTCCGAGGCCAACCGCCCGTTCCTCGGCAGCCGCCCCAGCGAAATGTCCCGCTCGAGCTGCTCCTCCACGTACGCCACGAGCCCCACCCGCACCATCTCCGCCGCCCTTCTCGCCAATGCTTCGCCCATCCAACCAGAGGGGGCTGACATGGACGCAGGGGCCCACCGTCCTCGGCACTCGCCGGGCCAGCGCTGCCTCCGGCGACGGGCGGCGCGAACTGGTCCGACAGTCGGACCAGTTGGAGGACGTCGCTCCCGGCAGGGGGCCTCTGTTCGTGACCTGCCCTGGCGTTCGTGCTGGCATACCGTCACGACACGGCGCAGCGCTCCGCCTAGTGGGTTCTCGCGGAGGGCTTCGGCGCCCCAGGATTTGTGAACGCGCTTCTGGCGGTCTACGGAGCTGACCGACTGACGCGGTGCGCCCGCGACGATCCAGGAGGCTTCCCATCAGGCCGATGCGTCCCCATCTGTCCGCTACGACTCATGGAGGACCGCCCGGAATGCCGCTTACCTCGTCCCTGCGCCGCTGCCTTGCCGTGCTCACGCGGTGCCTCGCGGTCTGTGGCCTCACGTTGGGGATGGCGTGTGCTTCCACTCCGCCCGCGCCGGCCGTGGACGCGCGGGCCATCATCGCGGACGCGCGGAAGATCGTGACGCGTGATGGGGTGGAGGAGCTGCTCAAGATTCCGGTGGGCGGGACGGAGCAGTGGATCTCCGTCCGGGGGCGTGACCGGAACAACCCCATTCTGCTGATGATCCACGGAGGGCCGGCCTCACCGGAGCTGCCGACGAGCTGGGCCTTCCAGGGCGGCTGGGAGGACTTCTTCACCGTGGTGCAGTGGGACCAGCGCGGCAGCGGCAAGACGTACAACGCGAACGACCCTGCCCGCATCGCGCCCACGTTGTCGCTCGACCGCATCACCGAGGACGCCGCCGAGGTCGTCCAGTACCTGCGAAGCCGCTATGGCAAGGAGAAGGTCTTCGTCCTGGGGCACTCCTGGGGAAGCCTCGTCGGGCTGGGACTGGCCCACCGCCATCCCGAGCTGCTGTTCGCCTACGTGGGCATGGGGCAGGTCATCAGCGGCCAGGAGAACGAGCGCGTCGGTTATGCCCTCACGCTCGCCGCGGCGGATGCGGCGAAGAACACGGCCGCGGTCCAGGAGCTGAAGTCCATCGCGCCCTACCCGGAGCCGGACGGGTCGATGCCTCTCGCGAAGCTGGGCATCGAGCGCAAGTGGAGCAACGCGTTCGGAGGCCTGGTGCATGGGCGCGATGACATCCACCACTACCTGAACCTGGCCGAGCTCTCCCCCGACTACACCGCCCGGGACGTGGAGGCGATGGACCTGGGTTCCCAGCTGTCGTTGCCGCGCCTGCTGCCGGACATGGCGCGGTTCGACTACTCCCAGGTCACGGACTTCGGCTGCCCGGTCATCCTCTTCGCGGGGCGGCACGACACGACCACGCCCTCGCAGGTCGCGGCGGACTGGCTCCAGCGGGTGCGCGCGCCGGGCAAGCAGCTGGTGTGGTTCGAGCACTCCGCCCACATGATGATGGTGGAGGAGCCCGGACGCGTGCTCCTCCACCTGGTGCGGGACGTGCTGCCGCTGGCGCCGGGCGCGCCCTGAACGCGCTTGCGTTCCCTCGCGGGGCGTCAGAGCCGCTTCAGGATGATGGGCCGGCGGGTCGGGTCGAGTCCCTTTTGCTTGCCCAACTCGACGACCTCCCACTGGATGGATGCCCACAGGATGCTATCGCCCTGTTTGATGTTGTCGGGCAGCGGCGTCTTCACGCCATGGTTCGTGTGGAGGTCGTTCAACATGCCCTTGAGAAGCCCTCCCCGGGCGATTTCAGGGAAGCGGGCGAAGTGAAAAGGCTCCTGCTCTGGCGGCTTGCCCTTCTTCTTCGGTGCCATCTGGAGGTTGGCCGTAAGGCAATCGCTCGCGTCCGCGGCGGCGGTGTCGCACTTGACGTGCACCATGGGGAAGGCCGCGTGCGCCGCGACCCACGTCCAGAATGGAACGTGCGCGGCCGCGTCATCCCGCCACACGGGGGCGACGCGGTCGAAGGCCGGTGAGGCCGAGGCGCTCGCTGACGCCGGTGCGAGCGGCAGGGAGCCGCACAGCCGTCCAATGCACGCGGCCGGCATCTGCCCCCAGGGCCTGTTCTCGTAATACATCCAGAGGATGTCGCGCAGCAGGTTGGGGCCCGTCAGGTCGAGCGTGGCGCGGGTGATGTTGTTCGTCCAGAAGGACTCCAGCTTGCGCTGGGGATCCAACTCGAACGTCGCCTTGGGCGAGCGCCACCCGATGAGCTGATAGGCCAGATGGATGGTCTGTCTCAGGGCGTCGATGACCGGGCTGTGGGGCGCCGCGGCCACGATGCAGTTGCTGAGATACAGGCTCTTGTTCTCGTAGTCCGCCGTGCAGGCCATGTGCCTGCGCCCGGGATAATCCGCCGCGGAGGCGGCTCCCTTGCGGTCGGGGGTGATGCCCACGAGCGCGCCATGCGGGTCGACGGTAAGCTCGCCCAGGTCCGTGAGCAGGTCGATGTCCACGTCCATGTAGACACCGCCAAAGTTGTAGAGCACCTCGTAACGGAGGATGTCGGACGCGGCGGCGGCGAACATCCCGCGCAGCGTCAATTCCTGCTCATAGGCCTCCATGTTGAGGAAGTGCATCCCCGTCAGCATCTCGTGCGAGCGCAGGTTGCACAGCTTGAGACGGCCGTTGGACCGCGCCGCCAGGTCTCGCAGGGGTTGCAGGTCGGAGAAGGACTCCTGGATGAGCGCCTTGGTAACCGCGAGCTTCTCATCCGGGTTCATTCCCTGTGTGAGGACCCGCAGGTTGTGCAGGTCGCGTCCTGGCTTGACGGTGCGCCGGACGCGATGGTCGTCGCCGTTGGCGCTGAGGTCGTATTGGGCGCGCGTCTTGGGGAACGCGGTGAGGACCTTGCGCACGTGCATGTTGTAGAGGTGCGCGTCGTCCCACCAGATCCACACCTGGTAGTCCGACCGGCCCTCCGTCTTTTCAAGCCAGCTGGTGATGCCCTGCAGCGTCTTGACGGCCGCGATGGACCCTCCACCGGCCCAGGTGCCATGGATGATTTTCGGGATGCGGCTGGGCCTGGCCGGCGCGGTGGGCAGCGGACCTGTGGGCCGCGGTGGCGGGCCCTGGAGCGGCGAGGGACGCGCGCGGGGCGGCGGTGGACTCACGGGCCGGTGTATCACGACCGGTGACCGTGGGACCCTGGCCTCATTGATGCGTTGGAGCTCCGCGTCGATGCGCCGCTTGTAGTTCCAGTCGTCCTCGAGGAGCTGGCCGCACCAGCACTTCGTGTTCGCGCTGCTCCGGGTGTAGGAGGTCTTGCACTTCGCACAATACGCCGACAGGGGCTCGCGACATCCGGGGCAGGTGTCGAGAGGGTCGTCCGGGTCGTTGTTGAGGCCACAGCTGCGACAGAGGTAGCCGCTCATGGCCGGGGCACCTGCAAGCGTAACGCCATGGGCGCGCCTTGGGCGAAGGCCGGGCCGGAGGGGCAAGGCGCGTTGGCCCCGGACGCGGGACGCGTCACCGGGGAACGCAGGTGATTGATGGCACCGCGGAGTGACGGCGCGCGATGCGCGGCGCGCCGCCCGGCCTCGAGGCTCAGTACTCGTGCTGGATGAGCCAGAACACCGCCGTGCGGTGCGACACGGGGAAGTAGACGATGTAGAGGTTGTGGAAGTCGTGCGCGCCCGCGGCCACCAGCGGGTCGTCGTAGAAGTGCGCCACCTGCGGCACCTCCGTGCCGTTGCCCAGCTCCTGCGGCAGCACCTGGCCCAGGTCCGGGAAGGCCCACGCGATGCGGCTCGCGAAGTCCGCGTACGTCAGGTCCGGCTGTCGCGTGAACTGCACGCGCTGGTTCGAGGACAGCTCCGGCAGCGCGGCGAAGGCGCCCTCCACCACCCAGTCCAACTGCGTGGCCTGCGTGCCCGCGATGGAGGGCACGTTGAACGTCCAGAGGAACTCGTCGCAGTAGTTCTCGCCCGTCTTGCAGAAGGTGTGGCCCGTGGCTCGGGCCTCGTTGATGGCGTCGTTGTCCTCCAGCGCCGTGAGGGGCAGCGGGCCCGCGCCGTAGTAGCGCTGGTAGAAGTCCTTGCACACCGGCCACATGCGCGACGTGAAGGCGGCCTCGCCGTTGGCGCACCAGGCCTTCTGGCCGGAGGGCACCGCGCACTGCGACAGCCAGGCGTTGTGCGCGTCCTGCGCGTCCGTGCACTGGGGCAGCGCCTGCGCGGGCGTCACCTGCTGCGTCTCCACCACGCTCTCGTCACACACCTCGATGCGCGTGGCCACGTCCAGGTCGCACGCGGTGAACAGGTCCTCCTGCGCGCAGGCTCCGTTGACACAGCCCAGCGCGAGGCGGAACTGCTTGCCCGCACCCGTACCGGTGCTCACCACCGCCAGATATTCGCCGCCCTGCGCCAGCGTCAGGCTGGCCACCTTGGACAGCTGGCCGTAGCCCGCGTCGTCGTCCTGCGCGAGCACCGTGGTGCCATAGCTGCCATTGGCGTTCTTCGGGCCGTAGATGAACAGGCCCGTGTCCAGGTACATGCTGCTGCCCAGGTGCGTCACCTCCAGGCTCACCTGCGCGCCCGCGGACACGGTGAAGCTGAAGGACAGGGACTGCGGGTTCGTCGTGAACCGCGTCTGCACCGCGTCGTTCAGCCCCACCGGGCCCAGGAACGCCGTGCTGTCCACGATGTTGCCGCTCGGGGGCGCGGGCGGCGGGTACAGCACCGGCTGCGTGCTCGCACCGACCTCCGCGGGAGCCTCCGCGGACGCCACCGACTCCTGCGACGGACCACACGCCGCCACGAGCAACGACGGCACCAGCCACCACAGCCGATTCCAGGCGTGACGCATGAAACACTTCCTTGTCTTGGGGGGAATACAGCTTTGAGACAGGACGCGTGTTTCACACCCGGAGGTGGGCGTTCAAGTCACAACCGGTTCACGGGGCCTTGAGGCAGTCCCTGGAACCAGGCGGCGTAGGGCGTGTTGCGCACGAGGCGCCGGTTGAGGTCCGGCGTCCCGTCCGTCCACCACGGCGGGCCCCGTTCCCCCAGGCCCACCTTGGCGCGGTGCACGCGCTGACGGGCGCGGCGTTCCGCTCCCGCGTCCCGCGCGCGTTTCGCCCGGCCCACGTCGGCGCGGGCCCGCATCAGCGCGGCCACCAGCAGCTCCCTCTGCCGGGGCCCGAGCGCCGGATTGGAGCGGCGCCACAGCCGCCCATCCACCACCAGGTAGCGTCCATCCGGGGTGGTGGGGGGCGGCGGCTTCGTCACTGCTTGACGGGGTACAGGAAGCGCAGGATGTCCCCGAAGCGCGCGCTCCACGACGCCTCGTTGTGCTGGCCTCCCTCCACCACCGTGTACTTGAGGTCGCTGTCCAGCACCCAGCCCTTGGTCACCAGCGCGTCGCGCAGCGCCTGGGCATCCGCCACCGTCTCCGCCTGGCTGCCGGAGCCCTCGTTGCTGCCGATGTCCTCCCAGATGCGCAGCGCGGGCTTCGCGGTGAGCGCGTTCACCTCCGAGAGGATTTCCCGGTCCGCCCACCACACCGACGGCGACACCACGCCCAGACGGCTGAAGACGTCCGGGTGCTTGAGCCCCAGCGACAGGGAGACGAGCCCGCCCAGCGACGAGCCCGCGAGCCCGGTGAACTCCGCCTCCGGCTTCGTGCGGAAGTCCGCGTCGATGCGCGGCTTCAGCTCCTGGATGAGGAACTGGCCGTACACGTCCGCGCGGCCCGCGTTCGGGAACTCCGGCGGGAAGGGCACGGGCGTGTACTCCGCGATGCGGTCGCTGGTGTTGTAGATGCCCACGATGATGAGCGGCTCCACCTTGCCGGACTCCACCAGCGCCTGCGCCGTCTCATCCACGTTCCACTCGCCGGCGAACGCGGTGCTCACGTCCATCAGGTTCTGCCCGTCGTGCATGTAGAGCACCGGGTAGCGGCGCGTGGTGTCCGTGTCATAGCCGGGCGGCAGCCAGATGATGACGTCGCGCGGCTTGAGCGTGGAGTCCGTGGGCACGACGTTGCGCAGGTAGCGCACGTCACCGGTGAGCGGCGGGGGCGGCGGGGGCGTGGTGAGGTCCGCCCAGCCCTTGACCACCACGGGCACGCGCTCGAAGCCGCCGCCGGTGGTGAAGGTGTGGTTGGCCACCTCCGCGCCCGTGTCGCTCTTCTCCACCGTCTCCCACGAGCCGCGCGTCACCTTGAACTCCAGGCCCGTGGCCGCGGCGAAGGTGACGGCACCCGCGTAGGCGTTGTCCATGGCCTTGTAGAGCTCCACCTCCGCGCCATTCCAGGTCCCCAGTTCCGGCTGGTTTCCGGACAGCCACACCTTGGCATTGGGCGGCGTGATGTCCGGTACCTGGACGATGAACACGGTCTTCGCGCCTGTCTCCCCCCCCTCCGCGCCGAAGCGCTCCACCGTGAGGGCGACATTCTCCTCGTTCTCATGGACGGTGACGGTGCGCTCGGCTTCCGGCGCCCCCTGCGCGTCCAGCGCTACCTGGGCCGTGGGCGCGGTCATCCGCACCGCGTAGGTGAAGGCGGTGTCCTTGGGCAGCCGGGCCTTCAGGCTGAACACCCGGCCGCCCTGGTAGACGAGCTCCAGGCCGCTCCCGTCCGTGCCTCCGAACGTGGCGCTGGGGCCGGTGAGGAAGAGCTCCGCGTTGGCCGGCGTCTCCGGCGGCACGGTGAGGTCGAACTGCACGTCGGAGAAGTGCTGCTCGACGGGCTTCGGGTCGTCGGACTTACAGCCCCAGAGGGCCGTCAGTGCCAGGACAAGCAACAGGGTGGGCCGCGCGGGCCGGAAGGACGACAACGCCATGGATGGATGGGCCTCCGGGGGACGCGAAGACAGGCCCCCCTCGTGAAGCCGCACCCTAGCAGCGCGCCCCGACACCTTCAGGAGGGCCCGGAAGACCCGGACGTCCGGTGTGGGCAATCCCCGGGGCAGGCACTTGGCAGCTGGAGGACAGTGCCTACCTTGCGCCGCGCACCGGGGAGGGCGGGACGCATCCCGCCACCCCCCTCAAGCGAAGGAGTCGCACCGCATGAAGAAGCTGACCCTGCTGGCCTTGACGCTGGGCGCCCTGTCCGTGGGCACGGGCTGCCACCGCAACACCCGCGAGGCCGCCAAGGACGACATGGAGGAGACCGGCGACAAGGCCAAGGACAAGGCCGAGGACGCCGCCGACGCCACGGGCGACGCCATGGAGAAGGCCGGCGACAAGGTCGAGGACGCGACCGACAAGTAGTCTCTCGTGGAGGGGTGAGGGCCCGTGGGTCCGGTGTCGTTTCCGGAGGCGGGCCGGGTCGCCCTGTCGCAAGCACCCCGGACGCCGGAACCCTTCGCGGTGCCGGCCTCCGGGGTGTTGTCGTTCACGGGCTCAGTACAGGAAGCTCCAGATGCTCAGGTACAGGCTGAGCGGCTGGCTGCCGCCCTGCGTGGTGCCGTAATCCGACACGCGGCCGATGCCCACGGCGGGGATGCTGGGGCAGGACAGCTGGCCGCGGATGGCCTGGGCGTAGCCGTTGGCGACGAAGGCGCTCGCGAAGCCAGACGTGCTCGGAATCGTCACGGAGCCCGACGCGTCGACCGTGTTGGTGCTGCCCGTGAACGACCACACGGTGGCCGTGAGCTGCCGGTCATAGGCGCCATTCTGCGTGGCGCTCTGGCTGATGAGCGGCGCGCCGCCGTTCACACGCCAGGTGGCCTGTTCCTGCGCGCTGGCGGTGTTGCTGATGGACGTGCGCGCGCTGACGCGGCCCAGGTGGTCGAAGCGGGCGAGGCAGGGGGACGTGCAGGGCACGTTGACCGGGAAGGGGAAGCGCACGGGGAACAGGCCGCCCGGGCGGTGCACGAGGACATCCCACCAGTAGTAGCGGATCCACCGTGAGCAGTTGAGCCGCAGCGACAGCTGGTTGGAGCCGCTGAGGGTCCGGCTGAGCGCCAGCGGGTACGAGGTGAGCGCGTTGGCGCTCAGCGTGTGCTTGGGGCCCGGTCCGTTCCAACCATGGAGGGAGCGGTTGGGAAGCGAGACGAAGACGGGCAGGGTGGTGGTCGGGTTGCGCGTGGTCACCGACTGCCAGTTGCACGTGCAAGGGCCGGAGAGGGGGTACCACGGGTACAGCTGGTGGGCGTAGACCATGGCCTCGCCGCGCAGGTGCGGGAAGTTCCTGGAGACCTCCTGCACCAGGTCGTACTCGCCCTCGCCGTACTTCGCGTTGAGCTCCGTGACGACGGCGTCCAGTTCGCTGCTCACGTGCACGACGTTCGCGTCCGACGCGACGCCCGCGGTCACCGTGAGGCCACATTCCTTTTCATCCGCGCAGTCCAGGTTCACGTCATAGGGCTGCGTGGCCAGCGCTTCGCCCTGGTCGTCCTGCAGGACCAGCTTCTGGGCCCAGCCCGTCTCCCACGGCGCGTGCAGCGCGCCGAACAGCTTCACTTGGGACACCTCACCGGCCTTGGGCGTCACCTCCTCGCCCGCGTTGACGGTGTCCTTGCCGTCATAGGAGACGAGCTTCGAGGACGCGGGCAGGTCCTCCTGCCGGTCCGTCCACAGGATGCGCGCCGTCAGCTCCCCGTCCTCCAGCGCCACCTCGAGGATGGTGGCCACCGGCGGATGTTCTTCCTCCTGCTCCGCGGCGTGGGCCGGCGCGGACAGCAGCAGGCCCCCGAGCGCGAAGGAGGAGACGGTCAGCGAGCGAAGCCAGGACGGAACGAGGCCCGGCAGGCCTCGCGAGGAGTGATGGGGCATGTGGCAATCCCTTACGCGGAATGGGGGTCCACCCTCCGGCGCTTGAGGCCGGAGGGCGGTTTCCTGTCAGAGCAGGTCCCGTGCCAGGGATTGCGGTGTGTCTGTGATTGTTTCTGGCTTCGGAGGAAATGCGTGGATTTCCACGATGTTCGCGAAGTCTTTGCTTGCGCTGGGATTGTATCCCTTCGCGTCACGGAAACCCGCCGGGTGTGGCGCGGAGGGCTACAGGCCGAGGAAGTCCCAGATGCTCTGCGTCAGGCTGGCCTGGTTGCCCTGGGTGGTGGCGGTGTCCCAGGCGCGGCCCATGGGGTTCAGGCCTCCGCCCGGACACACCGCGAACCCCTGGACGGCGATGGCGTAGCCGCCCTGCGCGCGGCCGCGCGGCTGCCAGTAGGCGGGGTTGCCGTTGTAGGCGTAGAAGGCCTCGCCGGACGTCTGGACGTAGCCGGAGCCGCTGCTCACGTTGCTCACGGTGGTCATCACGTCAAAGCCGCTGTCGGCGGGCGCGTAGCGGGTCTCGTTCAGGAGCGGGCTCTGGGAGTTGCCCAGGTGGTACTTGCTCTGCTCCATGGCCGTGCCGTTGAGGAGGGTGGCGGGGGGAAGGGAGAGGTGCTCTGCGCGGTCACGAGGCCGGTGATGCGGCCGAAGTGGCTGAACCGGCCGCTGCACGTTCCGGCGCAGGTGCTGTAGACGGGCTGGGGCATGAGCACGGGCTTCACCAGACCGCCGGGCTGCCGGATGCCCACGTGCTGGAAGAGAATCGAGGCCAGCGACGTGCAGTTCAGGGTCAGGGTGATCCGGCTGGTGCCCTGCGTGGACAGGCGGGCGTTCGCGGGGCGGGTCTGGAGCAAGGGGCGCGCGTACAGGTCGTGCGCCGCGCCCAGGCTCGTCCCCGACGTGTTGCTGCGCGCGTAGGTGGTCTGCCAGGTGCACTGGCAGCCCTCGGCGGGGCCGTACTTGAACTTGCCCTGGGCGTAGCTCAGGGCCTCGCCGAACAGCGAGGGCTCGCGCCGGGCCACCTCGTGCACCAGGTCGAACTCCTTCGCCCCCAGCTCCTTCTCGATGGTGGCGAGGGTCTTCTGCAGGCCGTTGCTCACGTGCAGGACCTCGCGGCTGGCGGAGATGCCCGGAGTGGCCGTCAACTGACAGGTCTTCTCGTCCTCGCAGGCCAGGCTGACGTCATAGGGCTGGCTGGCCAGCTCCCGGCCCTTCGCCTCCCGCACGACGAGCCGCTGCGCCCAGCCCGTCTCCCAGGGCTCCTGCACCGCGCCGGACAGCTTCACCTCCGACTCCTCGCCGGGCTTCGGCGTCAGCCGCTCGCCCGCGGAGGGCTTCTCCGTGCCGTCATAGGACAGGACCTCCACCTCCTCGGGCAGGTCCTTCGACTCCGCGGACCAGCGGATGCGCGCGGTCAGCTCGCCGTCCTGCATGGACACGTCGACGATGGTGGCGGGGGCTTCGCTCGTTTCAGCGGCGTGGGCGGGCGCGGCCACGAACAGGCCACCCACCGCGAACGAGGAGAGGGTCAGCGAGCGAAGCCAGGAGGGGGCGAGGACGCGGGGGGAGCGACGGTGCATGGTGCAGTCCCTTGGGGATGGGGTTCCGCCATTCCTGGCACGGGATGTCAGGATTGGCGGCCCGCCCAAGAGCAGGTTGCGTGCCAGTCATTGGCACCTGCGCGGGGCGGGGCGCCTGACGCTTTTTTGTAGCGCGGAACGCTACCGGGGCCCGCGCGGGCCGGGACCCGGAGCAGTCCCGGTGCGGCATCGCCGTGCTAGAAGCGAAGGGTGATCTCCGCCCTTCCCGGCCCCCGCTTGGAGGCAGCCCGCGCGGGCGTCGCGCGGCTCGCGTTCGAGCGCTCCGGTCCCCGCACCGTGGTGCGCACCGCGCTGGCGCACAGCCCGCTGCGGCTGCTCACGCCTCGCAACCACGGCCACGCGGCGTGGGCCTATACCAGCTCCTTTGGCGGCGGGCTGGTGGATGGGGACCACCTGCGGCTGGAGGTGGACGTGGCGGACGGGGCCTCGGCGCTGCTCGCGACCCAGGGGGCCAACCGCGTCTATCGTTCCCCCCATGGCTGCCGCAGCGACCTGCTGGCGCGCGTGGGCCGGGACGCGCTGCTGGCGTGGGTGCCGGACCCCACCGTCTGCTTCGCCGACGCCCGCTATTCACAGACGTTGGACGTGACGCTGGCGCCGGGCGCGTCGCTGGTGCTCGCGGACGTGGTGACGGCGGGGCGCAGCGCGCGGGGCGAGCGCTGGGCCTTCCTGCACTACGCCTCGCGCCTGCGCGTCGCGCGGGAAGGGCGCGCGCTGGTGGATGAGAAGTGGGTGCTGGACCCCGCGCACGGCGCGCTGCCGGAGCGGCTGGGCCGCTTCGACGCGCTGGCGTCGGTGCTGCTGGTGGGGCCCGCGCTGGCCTCCGCGCGCCAGGCCCTGGCCGAGCGCGTGGCGGGCCTGCCGGTGAAGCCCCGCGCCCGGGAGGTGGTCTCCGCCAGTCCCCTGGGCGAGGACGGCCTGCTGTTGCGCGTGGCGGCCGTGTCGCTGGAGACGCTGCTGTCCACCACGCGCGACTGGCTGTCGTTCCTGCCGGGCCTGCTGGGGGACGACCCGTGGGCCCGGCGGGTGTGACTAATAGCGGGTGATGTCGAAGGAGCCGTAGCCCGGGTACAGCCGGTCGATGTGCTCCAGCGTCAGGTTGACCGCGTCCTTGTGGTTGTTCGTCTTCCACTCGGCGGTGTTGGCATCCAGCAGGCGGTTGGGGCCGTCCGTCTTGTGCAGGCCCAGCACGTGGCCCTCCGCGGCCTCGCCCGGCTTGCGCAGGCCGATGCGGTAGTGGCCGTTCTCCTTCGTGCCTTCGAACAGCTTCTGCCCGAAGGTCTCGCCGTCGATGGGCTCGAAGTCCTGCACCTTCACGCCCGGGTGACCGCCGCCACGGCCCGTGCGGAAGTCGTCCACCAGACCGGAGAGGGACTCCTGCTTCTTCGCGATGGCGGCCTGGTCCTGGTTGAGCTGTGCCATCCCCTGCTTGATTTCCTGGGTCAGCTCGCTGCGCTGCGCCTTCAGCCCCTGGCGCTGCTCCGGCGTCAGGTCGGGGTGGGTGAGCAGCTCGTTGAGCTCCTTGCGCTGCGCGCTCTTGCCCTGGAGCAGCTTCACGCTGCCCTCGAGCTTCGCGATGTCGGCCAGGTGCTCGTTGTTCTTCGACGTGAGCGAGTTGCTCTGGAGGTGCTCGGCGTGCTGCTTGTCGATGAGCTTCCCGAAGTGGTTGTCCGTCAGCTTGCCGAAGGACTGTGAGCCCTTCAGCGGATCACCACCCGCCTCGATGCCGGTGCGGATCCACTCGGAGGTCATCGCGCTGCACACGCCCGCGTCGGCGCCCGCGGGCAGGCCCGGCTGCTTCAGCATCGGGTGGCCGCCCTGGTCCGTGTAGCGCAGCACCTCCGCGCCCGGCACCTCCTGCTTCATCTCCTGGACCACCTGCTGGATTTCAGGGCGCGGCGTCACGGCCTTGCCCTTGCCCGGCGTGCGGCCCATGGCCAGGTCCGCGATCTCCGTCTCGGAGAGGTGGGGCGACTGCACCTGCGGCCCCTGGAGCGAGTGCGCGTCGATGTTCGGGCGCGACGACGAGGAGGCCCCGGGACTTCCGGACGGCTTGAACGCGTCCCCCTGCGGCGTCTTGTCCGGCGTGCCCGGCCGGGAGACGTTCGGTGAACCCGTGGGCGTCCCGGTGGGCGTGGCCGTGGAGGACGGCGGCTTCGCGGCAGGCGTGCCCGGCTTGGAGAAGGTCGGGTCCTGGGCCACCGTGTTCGTCACCTTCGGCGGGGCGGGAGGGGCCTTCGGCGTCTTGGGGAAGCCGGCCTTGAAGCTCTTCATGGGGGACTCCAGGAGGGGGAGGACAACACTGGACGTCCGCCCATCCTGGCCCGCGCTGACGCGTAGCGCTAGGGTCTGGCCGGCCGTCGCATCCCGCACCCGGAAGAGCCAAGGGAGTCGGACTCCATGCATCTGTCCCCCCGTGACGTGGACAAGCTGCTGCTGCATCAGGCGGGCGTCGTCGCCCAGAAGCGGCTGGCGCGAGGCCTGCGCCTCAACTACCCGGAGGCGGTGGCGCTCATCGCCACGCAGTTGCTGGAGTACATCCGTGACGGCCGCAGCGTGGCGGAGCTGATGGACCTGGGGCGCCGGTTCCTGGGCCGCGCGCAGGTGATGGACGGCGTGCCGGAGATGCTGGCGGAGGTGCAGGTGGAGGGCACCTTCCCGGACGGCACCAAGCTCGTGACGGTGCACCACCCGGTGGTGGCGGAGCACGGGGACCTGGCGCTGGCCCTCTACGGCAGCTTCCTGCCGGTGCCGCCGCTGGAGCGCTTCACCGTGCCCGCCGCGTCGCCGGAAGGACCGCCCGGACACGTGCGCGCGGCGGAAGGCGCGCTGGAGCTCAACGCGGGCCGGAAGGCCATCACCCTGCGCGTCACGCACCGGGGCGACCGGCCCGTGCAGGTGGGCAGCCACTACGCGTTCGCGGAAGTGAACCGCGCGCTGGAGTTCGACCGGGGCCGCGCCTACGGCCACCGGCTGGACATCCCCGCGGGCACGGCGGTGCGCTTCGAGCCGGGCGAGGTGAAGACCGTGTCGCTGGTCCCCATCGCGGGCGAGCAGGTGGTGCGCGGCGGCAACGCGCTGGGCAGCGGCAAGGTGTCCGACGAAGGCCGTGAGCGGCTGCTCCAGGCCGTGCGTGCGCAGGGCTTCGGTCACCAGGAAGAAACCCCCGGGGAGGGCCAGTCATGAGCCGCACCATGGACAGACGCCACTACGCGGACATGTTCGGCCCCACCACGGGAGACCGGGTGCGGCTGGGCGACACCGGCCTGTGGCTCCAGGTGGAGCGCGACGCCACCGTCTACGGCGACGAGTGCAAGTTCGGCGGCGGCAAGGTGCTGCGCGAAGGCATGGGCCAGCGCGCGGGCGCGGGGGACGCGGACGCGCTCGACTGCGTCATCACCAACGCGCTCGTGGTGGACTGGACGGGCATCTTCAAGGCGGACGTGGGCCTCAAGGCGGGGCGCATCTCCGCCATCGGCAAGGCGGGCAACCCGGACGTCATGGCGGGCGTCACGCCGGGCATGGTGGTGGGCGTCACCACGGAGGTCATCGCGGGTGAAGGACTCATCCTCACCGCGGGCGGCCTGGACACGCACATCCACTTCATCAGCCCGCAGCAGGCGGACGAGGCCATCGCCAGCGGCATCACCACCTGGGTGGGCGGCGGCACCGGCCCCGCCACCGGCACCAACGCCACCACCTGCACGCCGGGCGCGTGGAACCTGGCGCGCATGCTGGAGGCCACGGACACACTGCCCCTGAACATCGGCCTCACCGGCAAGGGCAACACGTCCCTGCCGGACGGCCTGTTGGACCAGGTCCGCGCGGGCGCCATCGGGCTCAAGCTGCACGAGGACTGGGGCACCACGCCCGCCGCCATCGACACGTGCCTCACGCTGGCGGACGCGGAGGACGTGCAGGTCACCATCCACACGGACACGCTGAACGAGTCCGGCTACGTGGATGACTCGCTGGCCGCGTTCAAGGGCCGCACCATCCACACGTACCACTCGGAGGGCGCTGGCGGCGGGCACGCGCCGGACATCATCCGCGTGTGCGGCGCGCCCAACGTGCTGCCCAGCTCCACCAACCCCACGCGGCCGTACACGGTGAACACGCTGGACGAGCACCTGGACATGCTCATGGTGTGTCACCACCTGGACCGCGAGATTCCGGAGGACGTGGCCTTCGCGGAGAGCCGCATCCGCGGAGAGACGATTGCCGCGGAGGACATCCTCCACGACCTGGGCGCCATCAGCATGATGGCCTCCGACAGCCAGGCCATGGGCCGCGTGGGCGAGGTCATCACCCGCACGTGGCAGACGGCGCACAAGATGCGCGAGCAGCGCGGGCGCCTCCCCGGCGAGCAGGGCGACAACGACAACCTGCGCATCCGCCGCTACGTGGCGAAGTACACCATCAACCCGGCCATCGCCCACGGGCTGTCCCACGAGGTGGGCTCCGTGGAGGTGGGCAAGCTCGCGGACCTGGTGCTGTGGCGGCCCGCCTTCTTCGGCGCCAGGCCGGAGCTGGTGCTCAAGGGCGGCCTCATCGCGTGGGGGCAGATGGGGGACGCGAACGCGTCCATCCCCACGCCGCAGCCCTACATGATGCGCCCCATGTTCGGCGCGCGCGGCCGGGCGCGGGGCTCCACCAGCATCGCCTTCGTGTCCGGGCGCGCGCTCAAGGAGGGCACCGTGCAGGGGCTGGGGCTCACCAAGCGGCTGTCCGCGGTGGTGAACTGCCGCAAGCTGGGCAAGAAGGACATGCGCCTCAACGACGCGCTGCCCGTCATCACGGTGGATCCGGAGACCTACGAGGT
The DNA here is from genome assembly GCF_003611585.1 of Corallococcus exercitus. GTDB lineage: Bacteria > Myxococcota > Myxococcia > Myxococcales > Myxococcaceae > Corallococcus > Corallococcus exercitus. Next base: position 15,264 of record NZ_RAVW01000128.1, read on the forward strand.
CCGCGCGGACGGAGAGCTCCTGCGCTGCGAGCCCGCCACCTGGCTGCCCCTGGCCCAGCGCTACTCGCTGTTCTGAAAGGGGCGCACGCCATGGCTTCCGGCTGGAGGGTGTTGCAGCTGGCGGACTCGGGCTTTCCCACCGGGGGCTTCGCGCACTCGGGCGGGCTGGAGGCCGCGGTGCAGGCCGGCGAGGTGCGCGGCGCGGGCGACGTGCGCCGCTTCGTGGAGGCGCTGGTGTGGCAGGCGGGCCTGGGGGGCCTGCCGCTGCTGGGCGCGGCGTGGCGCGAGCCCGGCGCCCTGCCGTCGTTGGATGCGCGCGCGGACGCGTTCCTCACCAACCACGTCGCGAACCGGGCCAGCCGCACCCAAGGAAGGGCCTTCCTGGACACCTGCGCGCGCATCTTCCCGGAGGCCGTGGGTCCGGTGCGCGAGGCGGCCCGCGCGGCCGGCGTGAAGTTCCACCACGCGCCCGTGTTCGGCGCGGTGCTGCGCGCGCTGGAGGTGGAGCGGGAGGACGCGCAGCGCCTCTTCCTGTCGCTCACGCTGCGGGGCGCGCTGTCCGCGGGCGTGCGCATGGGCGTCATCGGCACGCATGAATCCCACCAGGTGCAGCACGCGGCCACGCCGCTGCTGGATGCCGTCCTGGAGCAATGCAGGGAATCGGGCGTGGAGGACCTGGCCCAGCCCGCGCCGTTCTGGGACCTGGTGGGCGCCACGCATGACCGGCTGTATTCACGGCTGTTCCTGTCCTGAAACCACAGACGAAAGGAAGCGCGACATGCACGACGACGACCACCGCGGCCATGGGCAGGACGGGCACGAGCACACGCACGAGGACTGGGACCACCCGGGCCACTTCGACGCGCGCGACAAGCCGCACCGGCGCGACTATTCGCAGCGCGCCTTCACGATTGGCATTGGCGGGCCGGTGGGCAGCGGCAAGACGGCGCTGGTGCTGGCCCTGTGCAAGAAGCTGCGTGAGCAGTACCGCCTGGGCGTGGTGACCAACGACATCTTCACCAAGGAGGACGCGGAGTTCCTGGTGCGCAACCAGGCCCTGTCCCCGGAGCGCATCAAGGCGGTGGAGACGGGCGGCTGCCCCCACGCGGCCATCCGCGAGGACATCAGCCACAACCTGCTCGCGCTGGAGCAGCTGATGGAGGAGCTGCACCCGGAGCTGCTCATCGTGGAGAGCGGCGGCGACAACCTGGCCGCTCAGTACAGCCGCGAACTCGCGGACTACACGGTCTACGTCATCGACGTGGCCGGCGGTGACAAGGTGCCTCGCAAGGGCGGGCCCGGTATTACGCAGTCGGACCTTCTGATCATCAACAAGACGGACCTCGCACCGCATGTGGGCGCGGACCTGGGCGTGATGGAGCGCGACGCCCGGAAGATGCGTGGCGAGGGGCCATTTGTCTTCACGCAGGTCACACGGGATGTCGGTGTGGATGCGGTGGTGGGCCACCTGCTGGATGCCTGGCGGCGAAGATAGCCACCTGACGAACGGTCCTTTCTCCTGGCACCCGTCCGGCACCTCGGGGCGGGTTGTGTCAGGGTGCGCGCCGTGGAACTCCTGGAGCGGGCACGCGTTGAGTGGATCACGGTGGCGGTGGGACTCGTGGTGGGCACCTCGATGGTGTTCGTCCCCTATGAGTTCGGCGCCGTCCTCTTCCAGTACATCTATCCGTACGTCCGGCCGCTGGGGAGCCTGTTCCTCGTTGGCGCGGGGGTGATGCTCGCCGCGCTCATGTACCCGGCCTGGCCCCCCTTCGTGGGCCGGGTGGGGCGCGCGTTCATGCTGGCCGCGCTCGCGATCTACTGGTGGACGGTCTGCGTCCTGCCCGTCGGCCCCACGGGCACCGTCCTCTACCTGCTCATGATGGCCATGTTCGTCATGGAGCGGCGCACCCTGCGCCGCGGCCAGGGCCTGCTGCTGGCGTTCCTGTCCGGCGTGGCGCTGTGCTTCGGGGTGCTGATGGCCTGGGCGCCCCAGGGCTTCGTGCGCTTCGCGATGGCGGCGATGGGGGCCTACGTGCGGTGGACGGGCCTCCTCTTCTTCCTGCTGGGGGCGGTGCTGGCCGTGGGGCTGTGGCGCCGCAAGCCGCTCCTCTGCCGCCTGGCGCTGGGGGGCCTGGGCCTCCTGTTCCTGAACCTGACGATCGGGGTGGCGTCGTGGCGCTCGTGGTCGGGGCTGGGCTCGTATGCCGTGCTGGCCCTGGCGTGCGCGCTGCTGGTGTGGGGGCGCCGGTGGCCGGCGCTAGAGGGGGTGCGCTGGCGGCTGTTCCGCGGCATGGCGCTGGCGTCGGTGCTGCCCATCGTGGCGGTGGGCGCGGTGGCGTCCTACCTCGCGCAGAAGGCGCTGGAGGCGGAGCTGCACGGCAAGGCGCAGCAGGCGGTGGCCGCGGAGACGGCGTGGCTGGCGCAGACGGCCTCCATGGCGAGCTCGCTGTTGCGCGTGTACAGCCAGGGGCCGGCCTTCGTCGCCATGGTGCGCGCGGGGAACCGCGAGGGCATCCAGGAGCGGTTGACGCTGCTGGAGAGCCAGTCCGGGCTGTTCGACGCGGCCTGGCTGCTGGATGAAACCGGCGACACGCTGATGACCTCCGTGCGGCTCAACTGGGTGAACGGCAACTTCGCGTACCGGTCCTACTTCCAGGACGCGCTGAAGGGCGGCTCCCAGGTGCTGCTGTCGCGGCCCTTCCTCTCCCGCACGAACCTGCCCTTCGTCGTGTTCACGGTGCCCATGGACCTGGGCGCGGGCCGGCGCGCCTTCCTCGTGGCCGCGCTGTCGTTGAAGCGGCTGGGACTGCAGCCCTCGCTGGCCTCGCCCGGCTACCGCGTGGAGATCTTCGACCGGCGCGACGGCAGCCTCCTGCGCGAAACGGAGCGCGGGAACGTGCTCTCCCGGGCGCCGGTGCTGGACCTCGTCGGGGCGCGCGCGCTGACGCGGCCGGAGGGGCTGCAGGAGGCGTTCGATGACACGGGGCGCCGGATGGTGGTGGCGCACGCGCAGGTGGAGGGTACGCCGTGGACGGTGGTGGTGACGGCGCAGATGCGCGAGGCGTTCGCGCCGGTGACGCGCATGGGCGGCTGGGTGGTGGCCATCGCGGTGCTGGCGGGCGCCATCGCGCTCGTGCTGTCGCAGTGGGTGGGGCGGGACGTGGCGCAGCGGCTGGAGAGCCTCCGGGACGGCTTCGCCGTGCTGGGCACGCCGTCCGTGGAGCAGCGCGTGCCGGCCCGGGGCGATGATGAGATTGCCCAGCTCACCGTGGGCTTCAACGAGATGGCGGCGCGCATCGACCGCACGCAGAAGGAGCTGCGCGAGGCCATCGCCATCCGGGACCAGTTCCTGTCCATGGCGAGCCATGAGCTGCGCACGCCGCTGACGCCGCTGAAGGCGACGCTGGACCTGCTCATCCGCCAGCTCGGGTCCGGGCAGGGGACGAACCCGGAGCGCCAGCGGGAGACCATCGCCCGGCTGAACCGGCAGGTGGACCGGCTGACGCGGCTGATTGGCGACATGCTGGACGTGTCGCGGCTGCAGTCCGGGCGCTTCACGCTGACGGTGGCGCCCATGGACGTGGCGGCCCTGGCGCGCGAGGTGGTGGAGCGCATCCAGGTCACGCGGCCGGAGCGCGCGGAGCAGCTGACGCTGGAGCTGCCCACGGTGTCGCTGGTGGGCCGGTGGGACGAGCAACGGTTGGATCAGCTGCTCACGAACCTGGTGGAGAACGCCCTGCGCTATTCGCCGCCGGGAGCGCCGGTGGTGGTGCGGGTGCTCGAGGAGGACGGGCAGGTGCGGGTGGAGGTGGAGGACCGGGGCATCGGCATCCCGGAGGAGAGCGTGCCGCAGCTCTTCACGCCCTTCTTCCGCGCGCGCAACGCGACCGAGCACTACGCCGGAGGACTGGGATTGGGTCTGGCCATCTGCCGCGAAATCGTGGAGCGCCACGGCGGCCGCATCGGCGTGAGGAGTGACGGGCCGGGCCAGGGCACCTGCTTCACGGTGAACCTGCCCCGGGCGGCCATCGCGGAAGCGGCCTGAGGCACGACAGGGCGAGCGCGGCGGCGACAAGGGGGCCGCGCGCTCCCGCCCGGGTTGTGTACTCTGCCCCCGTGGGCATCCTGGAGCGCGCACGAGTGGAGTGGTTCGCGGCGGCCTTCGGGCTCGTCGTGGGGACCACGATGGTCTTCGTTCCCTATGAGTTCGGGGCCGCCCTCTTCCAGCTCATCTACCCGCACATCCGCTCGCTCGGCAGCCTGTTCCTGGTGGGCTCGGCGACGATGATCGCCTCGCTGCTGTACCCCACCTGGCCCGGCTTCGTGGGGTGGGTGGGGCGCGCGCTCTTCCTGGGCGCGGTGGCGTTCTACTGGTGGGCCGCCAGCATCCTGTTCTTCAGCCGGACGGGAGCCCTTTTCTACCCGCTGCTCGTGGCCACGCTCCTGCTGGAGCAGACCGCGCGCTTCCAACGGCGCGGACTGCTGACGGTGTTCATCGCCAGCGTGTCGCTGTGCTTCGGGACGCTGATGCTGCTGGTCCCCGACGGCTTCAGCCGCTTCTCGCCGCAGGAGACCGGGGAGGGCATCAGGCCGCTGGGGGCGGTCCTCCTGGCGGCGGGCGCCCTGCTGACGGTGGGGTTGTGGCGCCGGCGGCCGGGGTATGGCCGGGTGGCCCTGGGCGGGCTGAGCGCCGCCTTCCTCTACATGACGGTCATGCTGGCGGTGCGCGCCTCGTGGACGGGGATGAGCGTGTACGCCGTGCTGTCCCTGGCGTGCGTGGTGCTGCTGGGGATGCGCCGGGTGCCGGTGCTGGCGGGGGTGCGCTGGCGGCTGTTGCGCGGCATGGCGCTGGCGTCGGTGCTGCCCATCCTGGGCGTGGGCGCGGTGACGTCGTACCTGGCGCAGCGGGCCCTGGAGGAGGAGCTGCGCGGCAAGGCGCGGCAGGCGGTGGCCGCGGAGACGGCGTGGCTGGAGCAGACGGCCACCCTGGCGCGCTCGCTCTTGCGCGCGCAGGGCCGGGACGCGGGCTTCATCGCCGCGGTGCGCGCCGGGGACCGCCAGCGCATGCGGGAGACGGTGGAGCTGCTGGAGAGCGAGGTCGCGCTGTTCGACGCGGCGTGGCTGCTGGACGATGCCGGGGAGACGCTGGTGCCCTCCGTGCGGCTCAACCGCATCGCCGGCAACTTCGCGCAGCGGGACTACTTCCAGGACGCGCTGAAGGGCGGCTCCCAGGTGCTGCTGTCGCGGCCCTTCCTCACCCGCGCGAACCTGCCCTTCGTCGTCTTCACGGTGCCGGTGGACGCGGGGAACGGCAAGCGGGTCATCCTCGTGGGCGGGCTGTCGCTGCAGCGGCTGGGGTTGCAGCCGACGCTCGCCTCGCGCAGCTACCACGTGGAGCTGTTCGACCGGCGCGACGGGACGCTGCTGCGCGAGACGGACCACGGCGACGTGCTCACCCGCGCGCCCCTGCTGGAGCTCCTGGGAGAGGAGGCGCTGGCGGCACCGGAGGGGATGCGGGAGGCGCTCGATGCGTCGGGGCGCCGCCTGCTGGTGGTGCACGCGCAGGTGGAGGGCACGCCCTGGACGGTGGTGGTGACGGCGCGGCTGCGTGAGGCCTTCGCGCCGGTGACGCGCATGGGCGCGTGGGTGGTGGCCATCGCGGTGCTGGCGGGCGCCATCGCGCTCGTGCTGTCGCAGTGGGCGGGGCGGGACGTGGCGCAGCGGCTGGAGAGCCTCCGGGACGGCTTCGCCGCGCTGGGCACGCCCGCGCGGGAGCAGCGGGTGCGGGCCGAGGGCGACGACGAGGTCGCGCAGCTGGCGTCGGGCTTCAACGAGATGGCGGCGCGCATCGACCGCACGCAGAAGGAGCTGCGCGAGGCCATCGCCATCCGGGATCAGTTCCTGTCCATGGCGAGCCATGAGCTGCGCACGCCGCTGACGCCGCTGAAGGCGACGCTGGACCTGCTCATCCGCCAGTCGGAGTCCGGGCAGGGGATGAACCCGGAGCGCCAGCGGGAGACCTTCGCCCGGTTGAACCGGCAGGTGGACCGGCTGACGCGGCTGATTGGCGACATGCTGGACGTGTCGCGGCTGCAGTCCGGGCGCTTCGCGCTGACGGTGGCGCCCCTGGACCTGGTGGCGCTGGCGCGCGAGGTGGTGGAGCGCATCCAGTCCGCGCGGCCGGAGCGACAGGGCCTGGTGTTCCTGGAGGCTCCGGCCGGGGTGCTGGTGGGCCGGTGGGACGAGCAGCGGTTGGATCAACTGCTCACGAACCTGGTGGAGAACGCCTTGCGCTATTCGCAGCCGGGAGCGCCGGTGGTGATGCGGGTGCTCGAGGAGGACGGGCAGGTGCGGGTGGAGGTGGAGGACCAGGGCATCGGCATTCCGGAGGAGAGCCTGTCGCAGCTCTTCACGCCCTTCTTCCGCGCGCGCAACGCGACCGAGCACTACGCCGGAGGCCTGGGATTGGGCCTGGCCATCTGCCGCGAAATCGTGGAGCGCCACGGCGGCCGCATCCAGGCGCGCAGCGAGGGGCCGGGGAAGGGCACCTGCTTCACGGTATGGCTGCCCCGCGCGGCCGTCGCGGACGCGGCCTGATGCGCTACGTGGAGGTCAAGCCGTGCGCCGCCCTGGCGCCGTACGTCCAGTGCTACTGGGCGCTGGAGCTGTCGGGAGCGGCGCCAGTGGGCGTGCACCGGGTGTTGCCGGACGGGTGTCTGGACATCCTGGTGGACCTGACGGACGGGGTGGGGCTGCGCGTGGTGGGGGCGATGCAGGCGGCGGAGGTGGTGCCGTTGTCCGCGCGTGCGGCCTTCGTCGCGGTGCGCTTCCGGCCCGGGGGCGCGCAGCCCTTCCTGCGGCTGCCGCTGCTGGAGCTGACGGACGCGACGGTGGCGCTGGGGGACCTCTGGCCGCGCGAGGCGCGCGAGTGGCGCGAGCGGCTGGGCGAGGTGGCGGGGACGGCGGCGCGCTTCGCCCTGCTGGAGCGGCTGTTGCTGGACCGGCTGCCCGGGCGGGAGGGGGACGCGGG
>NZ_RAVW01000129.1 GCF_003611585.1 Corallococcus exercitus
GGCGCGGCCATGGGCATGATGCTGGCCGCGGGGGCGGCGCCCTGGCTGCCGAAGGAGTCATCCATCTCCGCATCCATCACGGGCTCATAGGCGCTCTCGTGGGCCTCCTGGGGGATGACGGGCGCGACGCCGGTCTCCGAGCGCACCTCCACGATGGGGCGGCGCAGGTAGCGGGGGTTGTAGAGGTCGTGGACGAAGGACACGGGCAGGCCGGCGATGAGGGACAGCTCCACGTCCACCCAGTCCTCGTCGCCGGTGTTGTCCACCAGGGCCCAGCCCTGGAGGAGGGGCGGTTTCCCCTCGTCCAGGAGGATGCGGTAGCTGGTCTTCCACACGGGGGACTCCAGCACGTAGCTGACGAACAGCTCGCGCGAGCCCTCTCCGGCGGTGAGGATGGACAGCCGCTTGGAGTCCTTCTTGTACGAGGACATGACGGTGGCCAGGTAGAACTCCAGGTCCTTGCGCACGGCCTCGTCGAGGAACTCCAGCTCGCCCAGTTCCAGCACGTCGAAGGTGCGCAGCGACGCGCCGACGAGCAGCGTGAGGAAGGGGCGCACGACGCTGGCTTCCCCCTGCACGACGGGGAGGGATTCGAGGCCGACGATGGCGCCCTCCACCTGCGCGGCGCCGACGCGGGCGCGCACGCGGGCGCCCTTCACCTGGCCGAGCAGCGCGGTGAGGCTGCCGTGTTCGGGGATGCGGATGGTGGCTTCGGAGAGGAGCTGCTCCAGGGGCTTGGTGGAGTCGTAGCTCACGGCGGACACGGAGCCGCCGTTCAAGTCCAGCACGGTCATGGACTTGAGGACGTCGTTCATGTCGCGCGCCTTGAAGTCCAGGTGAGCGGTCTCGTTGCCCGTCACCTTCCCCCGGCGCTCGAAGTAGCCGACGCCGTGCTTGTAGAGGACGACACGGCGGATGGACAGGGGCGAGGGCATGCGCGGGGCTCCGGGTGCGGTGTGGACGTGGGGTCTGGTCTAGCAGTGCCGGGGGACAGGGTTCCACTCCGGGTGGGGGTTGCAAATCCTGGCATGCTTGGCGGGCCGCTCTTCCCGGGAGATGCATGCGCGGACTGTGTTGGCTGTGGGTGGGGCTGCTCTGGAGCTGTGCGTCGACGCCGTCAGCGCCGGCGTTCTCTCCGGAGGTCTTCTGGGCGGAGGCGGAGACTGGAAGTGAATGCGCGGACGGGGACGAGGACCAGTGCCTCGCGCCGCTGTGCGTGGATGGGGCCTGCGCGCTGTTCCGGTGCGAGGACCTGGAGCCGGGCCGCGTGGTGCGCACGCGAGGGGCGCTCGCGCCGCCGATGTTCGTGGCTCCGGGCAGTGGGCCGCAGCGCACGTGGGGCGGCGCTCAGGGCCTGCCGGGTGATGCGTCTCCCGTCATGGTGTTCCGCTGGTATCCGCGCGAGAAGCTGCCCAGCGAGGTGAAGCGGCAGAAGGCCCTGGAGGAGTGGGCGAAGCGGCCCAAGGAGCGGCACCACATCTTCCCGCAGGCGTTCAAGGAACACTTCGTGAACAAGGGCATCGACATCCACCAGTACGTCATCGCCATTGATGCGGACCTGCACAAGCGCATCCACCGTGGAGCGAAGGGAGGTCCGTGGAACCAGGACTGGTTGCGCTACATCCGGGGCAACGGCGCCAGGGAGCCAGCGTCCGCGCACTTCGAACAGGCCTCGTTGCTGATTCAGAAGTACGGTCTCTTTGGTTTGAGCATGACCTATTGGCAGCAGGTGGACCTCGCGCCCATACCGGTGGAGGACTGACGGGTGCGCTACTTCGAATTGACCGAGCCGGAAGACCTGGACTCCCTCCAGTGGAGTGGGTCGTACCGCGCCGAACGCCGATGGTACCTGCCCAGCATCCTCTGCCCGCGATGTGACGCCTGGGGAGGAATGACGGCGTATCCGTCGGTGGACCTGTCCGCCCTGCCTGAGAAGGATGAGCTGAAGAGTGGCTGGCCGCAGACTCGCGAGGAGTACGAGCGGAGAGCGGCCTTGGTGCGCCCCTTCGTTCCTCCAGAGATCCAGCTCGAGCCGGGATGCAGGTTGGGGCCACTGGTGGGCACGGCGATGGGCCGGTTCGGGCCCATCACGGCATGGCCTTCGTGGCAGGTCCTCGTACGTGAGGATGCACTCACGCTGATTCAAGAGGCAGGCCTGAAAGGCATCATCCCGGTCCGGGCGGAGCTGCGGAACCGCCGCACGAAGGAGCTTCCGCAATACGAACTGGAAGCGCGCCCCCTGGCGAAGCTGCATCCCGCGTGCATCCAGGACCGGGACCGGGTGCCCACCTGCCTCGAGTCCTGCGGGAACCACGGCTTCTCGCTCCCACCCGAGCGCTGGCTGCACGGTGAGTCGCTCCCCACGGGCCTCGACCTCTTCGGCGTGGAAGGCACCACCCGCATCGTCGTCTCCGAACGCTTCGTCGACGCCGTGAACCGGCTGGGCCCCAGTGACGTGGTCTACCGGGAGATCACCGTGGAGTAACAATGCAACGACTGTCTTTTCGCCAGGGATTCATCGCGGTGGCCGGGGTGGCCCTCGTCCTGCTCATGGGCTGCGGAACTTCCCGGCCCAGGGGCTTCATCAGCGTGACGGAGTTCCCTCCCGGGAGTTCCACGGAGGAAACCCCCAGGTCCTGGCAGGACGCTCGCGTGGGAGACCGCGTGGAGTATGTCTTCGGCGCGTTCGTCTCAGGCTCAAGCCGGGGAGGCAGCTCGGTGGGCCAGCTCTTCGTGGAGGTCGTCGCCGTCCAGGCTCCCTGGGTCTGGCTCTCCATCCGCATCACTCGGAATGACGGCCAACCCCATCCGCATCCGTTCCTGAGCCACGACTTCGTGCTGCCCATGCGAATGGGGCAGGCTCCACCGAATCTCCCCGACCCCATCAAGGACGGCAGCACCAGCATCACCCGTCTCTGGGCCTTCGCAGCCGGTCAACATTGGAGCGCGCGGCAGTTCGCCCGTGACGATTCCATGGGGGATGGCCCCGAGCAGCAAAGGCTCTATGCCACGACTCCCGGACCGCTCTATCTCACCAACGGCCTGCTCAAGATCTACTTCAGCGCGGTCAGCCCCAGCGATTTCGCCATTCACTCGCTCGCGCTCGCGTCGTTCCGGCGGGGCTCGAGTACCACCCGGGGAACGCCTCCCGCCATGGACCATCCCTTGGGCCCCGGCACCTGGTACGAGGTCCGGGAGCAGACCCGCCAGGGCGTCTCGGAGAAGCGCGTCTGCCTGGGCGCGGAACAGGGCTACCTGCTGCGCAGGATCTGGACCCGGCCGCCAACCGGAAAGCGGTGCGAGGACTTCCAGGGAGCGGCGGTCCTTTCGCTGGAGGACGCCCTGCTCAACCTCGTCAACAAGACCCTCGGCGTGCCCATCTGGCCGCCTCGCTATTACGGAGCGCCGCTTCCGCGGCAGGGACAGCTTCAGCTGGGACAGAGCTCCGTGCTGGCTTACTTCGACGAAACACCGGATGTGATGGAGCACGTCAGCCTCAAGGTGACCGTCCGGGCCTTCGCCACCGACGTGTGGAACCCCGTGCTCCGGGGGCTCCCCATGGAAGCCCGCTTCAACCAGGTGTCCGAGGAGACGTTCTGGCAACCCCGGGGGGGCGTGCACCAGTTCATCTCGAGCTCCAGACTCTCGGGCTGGGGCACGTGGCTGGAGCCCTCCGAGCTGTCGACCAGCACACGTTGACCCCGAACACGCGGCCACCGCCCACGCGGATCCGCGCGGGGCTCCGTGTATCTAACGGCCGCATGCGACGCCCCCTCTTCCGCGCTCCGTTCCTGCTGTGCTCCGCGCTCCTCCTGAGCACCGCCTGCGAGAGCATGAAGCCCCGTGCCGTCTCCCCCTCCGACGGCACCACCGCCACCGAGCCGCCCGACGCCTCCGTCCCCACCCAGGCCTCCGTGCCGGATGCCGGGGCTCCCTCTCCCGAAGAGACCACCGCCACGCCCTCACCGTGGCAGCGCGCCCGCGTGGGCGACCGCGTGGAGTACGCCTTCTCCGCCCACCGGGGCCGCCCGGGCTCGGACACGGGCGTGGGCGTGGCCGGCCATGTCGCGCTGGAGGTCGTCGCCGTCCAGGCGCCCTGGGCGTGGCTCACCGTCACCTTCACGGATGATGAGGGCAAGCCCCTGGCCCACCCTCGCCTCTCCCAGCCCCGCGTGCTGCCCATGCGCCTGGAAGAGACGCAGCCGTGGAAGGAGGAACACCGCGGCCAGCGCTCCACCGAACAGACCACCGCCGCCGGCCGGGCCTGGGACGCGCGCCGCTTCCTGGACGACCGCCGCCCCAGCGACGGCCCCCTCCAGAACCGCCTCTACGCCACCGAGCCCGGACCGCTGTACCTCACCCACGGCCTGCTCGACGCCAGCACCACGCTCTCCGGCTTCGGCGCCAGCGGCAGCCAGCAGCTCACGCTCGTGTCCTTCCGCCAGGGCACCGACAGCGCGGGCACCGTGCCCGTGCTCGACCACGCGTGGGGCCCGGGCACCTGGTACGACGTGCGCCAGGACGTCTCCGGCACGTCCTCCGTGCGCCGCGTCTGCCTGGGCGCGGAAGCGGGCTTCGTGCTGCGCAAGGAGCTGACCGGCCCCACCAGCGACGCGCCGTGCGCGGACTTCCAGGACGCGGAAGCCACGCCCCTGGAAGAGGCCGTGCTCCACGCGGTCAGCGAGGCCGTCAGCCAGCCGCAGCAGTGGCCCCCCGTCACCGCCGGCACCGCGCCGTCGCGCCGCGAGACCTTCACCGTCGCCCAGCACCCCATCCCCGCCGTCGTCATCGAAGCGCCCGCGGGCGAGGGCGCCGAGCGCCGCGTGCAGGTCACCCACTACGCCGCCGAGCCGTGGGGCGCCGCGCTCCAGGGGCTCGCGGACGAGGCCCGCTTCACCCCGCTCTCCGACGCCGTCTTCCGCGCCCCGCCGAAGGACAAGCGCGTGGCCGAGGACAGCACCGCGCTCGCCGGCTGGGGCCGGTGGGTCAAGGACGGCGGCCAGTAGCGTCAGTCACACGTGCGGCGCGCGGGCTTGTCCGCGCGGCACTGCGCCACGGACGGGAGCGCCTCGCGCGCCTCGTCCGCCACCTCCACCAGCGGGCGCGCGCACTCCCGCTCCGCCAGCGTGCCCCGGATGTCGAACAGGGACAGCACCTCCGCGCAGCGCTTCTGCAGGGACTCCACGCCCGCCACGAAGAGCGGCTGCATCACCTCCGGCGTGAACGAGTAGCCGCTCGCCGTCGCCAGGCCCGTCTCCGGCTTGAACATCCACGCGCTGCGCCAGCTGGTCGCCACCTGGTCGAAGCGCGCCGAGCCCATCCACACCGACTGCCCCGCCCCGGGCGCCAGCGCGGGCGGTTGGAAGCCCGGGCCCTTGCGGCGGCAGAAGTCCTCGGTCGCGCCGCGCAGCGTGCAGACGTTGTACTCGCCCAGCCGGCGCGTCACCGCGAGCAACTCCGCCTGCTGCACCTCGCCCACGCGCGGCTGCGCCACGAACAAATCAATGGTGCGCATCAGCACGTTCATCGCGTTCTTCGGATCCGTCGCGGGCGACGGGTTCACCCCACCCGTTGAAATCACCAGCACGCGCTCCGCCCCGCGCTGCACCGCCTGCAGCAGCGGCAACCCGGAGCGCACCCCGCCGTCGTAGTACGTCCCCGTGCGGTCGCCCGCCGCCGACGGCAGCACGCCCACCGGGTTGGACAGCACCGGCTCCGCGATGGACGCCACGATGGCGTTCGTCATCCCGCCCTTGCGCAGCTTGTCCGACGCGCCCGCCTTGAAGTCCGCCGGGTCCTGGTCGCTCACGCTGAACACGTCGCCCGTCTGGAAATCCACCGACACCGCCACCAGCTCCGTGCCGTTGTGCAACATCGCCGGCTGGATGAACTGATCCAGCTTCGAATACACGCCGTCGAAGCGCACCAGCCCCCGCGTGTCCTCCGCCAGGTTCCAGATCCACGTGGAGTTCACGCAGTACAGGTCCGACTCCACCGTGCACGTGTAGTTGCCCAGCAACTGCTTGCGCGCGTTCGCCTCCTGGCCCGGCGTGTGGAACAGGTCCACCAGCGTGCTGATGAGCGCGCCCGTGCTGGTGCCCGCCGCCAAGTCGATTCTCGCGTCCCCGCACCCCTCCGGCGCGGGCTTGCCCCGGCACTGCTCCAGGATGCCCAGGAGCCGCCAGATGGCCCCCGCGCTGAACGCACCGTTGGCCCCGCCGCCGCTCAGCACCACCGCGTTGCTGGGCCGCAGCAGGTCCCGGCGCCACGAGCGCGCCCGCACGTACGCGGCCGCGGACGCCGCGCCCTTCTGGATGCCCTGCGCGAGCACCTCGCGCGTCAGCGGCACCTCCAGCGACTGCTGCAGCGCCGCCAGCGACGGGGCGATGCCCAGGGCGTTCGCGAGGAAGCGCTCCGCGTCCACCTCCTCCGCGGACGGCGCCGCCACGGAGAAGGACTGCACCGGCAGCGGCACGCCCCACGCCGGCGCCTTCACCGTCCGGTCCACGTAGCCCGTGCGCTCGGCGTTCTCATAGCAGGACGCCGTGTCGTTGCCCGCGTGCTGGACCAGGCACGCCGTCATGTCCAGCACGGCCTCCGGAGCCGCGCCCAGCGCATCCATCCACGCGCCCGTGCGCGCCGGGTCCACGTAGGAGTCCGTCAGCTGCGCGCGCGTCAGCCCCGCCACGCGCTCCACCGCCGCCACCCGGGCCGGCAGGTCCTTGGGCGGCGACGCGTCCGGGGCATTGACCGTGTCCAGGAGCACGTCCGTACGCATGAAGCTGCAACCGCCCGCGGTGGCGGCGAGGAACATCAGCAGTGGCGTGAGGTGACGGCGCATGGGAACGCCTCCATGAGGAGAATGAACGGACTGTCCTCCTCCATAGCCGATGCCCCCGACGCCCGGCCATCACCCGAAACGTCAGGCATCCGCAATCTCGCAATGCGCCGCTCGCGACGCGTCGCGGTGCGGTTAGCATGCGCGCCCCCGACCCGGAGGATGGACCCCACATGGTTGAGTATGACCCGCATCGATGGTGGAGCTACTTCCACTACCTGCGCGGTTCGATGGTGAAGGAGATCGTCGGCCGCGTGCTGATGTGCGTCGTCTGGTCCGCGGCCGTGGTGGGCTTCTCACAGCACGTGCGCAACGTGGGCGTGGCCCCGACGGTGCACACGCTGGCGGGCATCTCGTTGAGCCTCCTGCTCGTGTTCCGCACCAACGCCTCCTATGACCGCTTCTGGGAGGGCCGCAAGCTGTGGGGCGGCATCGTCAACGAGACGCGCAACCTGGTCCGCGCGTCGGAGGTGTTCCTGGGCAGGACGCCGCTCTACTCCGCGCTGGTGCGCTGGACGGCCGCGTTCCCCTTCGCCAGCGCCGCGTGGCTGCGCGGCCAGCAGCGGCACCTGGGGCCCCACTCGGACGCCCTGCCCCAGGGGGAGGTGGCGGAGGTCCTCAAGGGCCAGCACGTGCCCCTCACCGTGGCCCGCCGGATGACGGCCGTGCTGGACGAGGGCCGCCGGCAGGGGCTGTATCCGGAGTACGTCCAGATGCAGCTGGACCAGAACGTCCAATTGCTCATCGACTACCTGGGAGGTTGTGAGCGCATCCACCGCACACCCATGCCCTTCGCGTACATGGTGCACCTGCGCCGCGCGCTCATCCTCTACTGCTTCACCCTGCCCTTCGCGCTGGTGGACACCTTTGGCTGGGTGACAGTGCTGGCCACCTTCGTCGTGGCATATGTCTTCTTCGGCATCGAGGAGATTGGCGTCGAGATTGAAGACCCCTTCGGCACGGACGACAACGACCTGCCGCTCGACACCATCTGCCAGAACATCCAGAACAACCTGCTGGCGTTCCTGCCGGGCCCTCCCTCCAGGGAGAGCCCGGGTCCGTGACCGTGGAGGACTACTCCGCGACGGAGACCTTCACCTCGATGTTGCCGCGCGTGGCGTTGGAGTACGGGCACACCTGGTGGGCCGCCTCCATCAGCTGCTGCGCCTCCTCGCGGGGGACGCCGGGGAGGATGCCCTGGAGCTCCACCGCCAGGCCGAAGCCGCCCTCTGGCGTCTTGCCGATGGTGACGGTGGCCTTCACGCCGGCCTTCTCATCCAGCTTCTTGCCGGCCTTGCCCGCGACCAGGCGCAGCGCGCTCTCGAAGCAGGAGGAGAAGCCCGCGGCGAAGAGCTGCTCGGGGTTGGTGGCCGTCGTCTTGCCGGAGCCGCCCAGCTGCTTCGGCATGGCCAGCTCCAGGCCGTCCAGCGGGCTCTCCGGCAGCTGCAGCTTGCCGTTGCGGCCGCCGTGCGTGATGGCGGTGGTGGAGTAGAGGGGCGAGATCTGGACCGGAGCCATGGTGTTTCTCCTTCGTGGGTGGATACCGCGTGTCTCAATCACTGCTTTGAAAGCTTCTCGAACAGCCGCTGGACGTCCCGGCGCATCCGGGAGAGTTCCTCCAGCGTCAAACCGGTGCGGCAGGCGATGGCCTCCGGGATGGCCGCGGCCTTGCGGCGCAGCGCCTTTCCCTGCGGCGTGAGGGACGCGGTCACCGACCGCGCGTCCTCCCGGGAGCGCTCGCGGCGCAACATGCCCAGCGTCTCCAGCCGCTTGAGCAGCGGCGTGAGCGTCCCCGAGTCCAGGTACAGCTTCTCCCCCAGCTCCTTCACCGTGACCCCGTCCGTCTCCCACAGCACCAGCATCACCAGGTACTGCGGATAGGTGAGCCCCAGCTTCGCCAGGAGCGGCGTGTAGGCCTGCACCATCGCGCGCGACGCCGCGTAGAGCGGGAAGCACAGCTGCAGGTCCAGCCGGAGGAGGTCTTCCGTCGACATGGCGAATATGTAGTGTCCAATTGAATTGCGCGCAACTGAATTGGCGAAGCGCGGGGAAGCCCGGTGGGGGTGCGGGGTGTTTCCCCCGGCGGGCAGGGCCGTGGTACAGCCGCCACCCCCGGAGTGCCCGGGAACTGTCGAGGACGAGGGATGCTCAGGACGGTCACCGCCACGCGCTACGTGACGCCCTTGCGCGAAGGGGGCTCGCTGCCCGCCATCGTGGAGGCGAACGACGCGGGGCTCTATGTCGTGAAGTTCCGTGGGGCGGGCCAGGGCGCCAAGGCGCTCATCGCGGAGCTGCTGGCGGGGGAACTGGCGCGCGTGCTGGGCCTGCGGGTGCCGGAGCTGGTGTTCGTGGAGCTGGACACGTCGCTGGGGCGCAACGAACCGGACAGTGAAATCCGGGAGCTGCTCAAGTCGAGCGCGGGGCTGAACCTGGCGCTGGACTACCTGCCGCGCTCCGTGACGTTCGACCCGCTGGCGGTGCCGGTGCCGGAGGCGCAGGTGGCGTCCGCCATCGTGGCCTTCGACGCGTTCGTGACGAACGTGGACCGCACGCCGAAGAACCCCAACCTCCTGGTGTGGCACCGCAACCTCTGGCTCATCGACCACGGGGCGGCGATGTACTTCCACCACTCGTGGGACGGCTGGGAGGAGCGCAGCCAGACGCGGTTCGCGCCCATCAAGGACCACGTGCTGCTGCCGTGGGCCCACGGGCTGGCGGAGGCCGGGGACCTGCTGCGCGAGCGGGTCACGCGCGAGGTGGTGGAGCGCATCGTGGGGGCGATTCCGGAGGCGTGGCTGGGCCAGGAGCCCACGTTCGCGTCCACGGCGGAGCACCGCGCGGCGTACGTGACATGGCTGATGCGCAGGCTGGAAGCGGCGCCGGGGTTCATCGAGGAGGCGACGCGTGCCCACGCCCAGCTCGTTTGACTACGCCATCATCCGGTTGGTGCCCCGCGTGGAGCGCGAGGAGTTCATCAACGTGGGCGTCGTCCTCTTCTGCGTGCAGCACCGCTTCCTGGGCGCGCGCGTGGAGCTGGACGTGGCGCGGCTGAAGGCGCTGTCGCCGGACGCGGACGTGGAGCTGCTCACGGGCCACCTGGAGAGCTTCCGCCGCGTGTGCGTGGGCGGCAAGGACGCGGGCCCCATCGGGAGGCTGCCGCAGAAGGAGCGCTGGCACTGGCTGGTGGCGCCCCGGAGCACGATGCTCCAGACGGGCCCCGTGCACGCGGGCATCTGTGACGACCCGGACCGCGCGCTGGAGCACCTGCTGGACACCATGGTGCGGGTGAAGCCCGCTCCGTGAGCAGGCGGGCGGGCGGGCCCTTCGTCCGCTTGTCGGCACATCGCGGATGGCGGGAGCGCATCCCATCGTGAAGAGAGTGGGGAGGCCTGGACGTTCGTCCCAGGGCTTCCCATTTTTCGTCGCGAGCCCTGGGGAGGTAGCGAGCCGCAATGGAGCCGTCACCGCTACGCATCGTCACGTACAACGTCCGCTATTTCGGACACATGCTCCGGGGGCTCGCGAGCACCGTGGGGCCCAAGCGCCGGGTGGCCGCCGCCCTGGCCACGCTGGATCCACTGCCGGACGTCGTGTGCTTGCAGGAAGTGGAGACGATGTCGCTGCGCAGCAACATCGCCCACCGGAAGGTCCGCCCGGGTGAGACGCAGCTGGAAGCCTTCATGACGCGCGTGGAGGAGACGTTCGCCCTCCAGGGGAGGGAGATGCCCTACGAGGCGTTCTACTTCCGCGCGCACCACTACAAGGTGGGCGAGGTGTCGCTGTACACCACGGGGCTGGCGATGCTCGTCAACACGCGCACGCTCCAGGTGGACCGGCACAACGTGGAGGCGCCGGAGCACATCACGCACCACCACGTGCAGGGCCTCAAGGAGCGCAAGCAGAGCCGCATCTGCGCGCACATGCGCGTCATCCGCCGCGCGGACCAGCGCGCGTTCCACATCTTCAACACGCACCTGAGCCTGCCCACGCCGTTCGCCCGCGAGTTCTGGGCCACGCGCGACAAGATGGGCTGCGGCGTGAACCAACTGCACGAGGCGAAGAAGCTCACGGGCTTCATCGCGCTGCACGCGAAGGAGGAGCCGTTCGTGGTGTGCGGGGACTTCAACTCGCCGCCGTCGTCGCCGGTGTACCGCTACCTCACGGGGGATGCGCACCTGACGTGCGCGCAGGCGGCGGTGGGGCAGATCAACCCGGCCCTGGCCCGCGCGTTCCCCACCGCGGGCTTCATGCACATGCGCATGCACCTGGACCACCTGTTCTCCGGTGGTGGCGTGAGCTGGCTGGACACGGATGAGACGCGGCCCTTTGGAGACCTGACCAGCCGCTTCCACGGGCTGTCAGACCACGTGCCGCTCATCGCGCGCTTCCGGCTGGAGGCTCCGGCGCCGGTGCTGGTGACCTGAGCAGGGCGCCCGGCCGCCGCATCCCCGCCGGGTGCTCCCCGCGCGCGCCTCGCGTGGGCAGCATGTCCCTGGGGGCTCGCGACGATGATTCAACTCCAGCGCGTCTATGACGAGCACGGCCCGGAGCCTCGGGCGGGGACCCGCTTCCTGGTGGATCGGTTGTGGCCGCGGGGGCGCAAGAAGGCGGACCTCCACCTGGACGGCTGGCTCCGCGAGGTGGGGCCCAGCACGGAGTTGCGGCGGTGGTTCGCCCACGACGTGGCGCGCTGGGACGAATTCCGGCGCCGGTACACCCGCGAACTGGACGCGCACCACGACGCGTGGGAGCCGCTGCTCGAGGCCGCGCGCCAGGGCCGCCGCATCACCTTGCTCTACGGAGCCCGCGACACCGAGCACAACAACGCCGTGGTGCTGAAGGACTACCTGGAGGCCCGGCTGAAGCGCCCCGCGAGAAAGAAGTCGCGCCGCACGGTGCACTGAGCCGTCCGCGTCGCGCTCCGGCGCCTCGCGCGTGCAGGGCCTCTCGCGTGCGGCTCACGCATCCTCGTCGCGATCCAGCGCCTCCCACGCGTCCAGGATTTCGCGCGTGCGGCGCTCCGCGAGCGCGTGGAACTCCGGCGCCAGGTGCGCCACCTTGTCCGGGTGGTATTGCGCGATGAGCGCGCGGAACGCCTTGCGCGCCTCGTCCCTGGGCGTGCCCCGCTCGATGCCCAGCACCGTCCACGGGTCCTTCGTTTCGGGTTCGGCCGCGACGGCGCGTTGGCCGCGCGGGGGCGTAGCTTCGTCGGCCTGCCACTCGCGGGCCCTGGAGGAACCCTGGCGGGCTCCGGTGCCTCCTCGCGAGGACGCATCGTCGCGGGGCCTGGAGGCTCCCGGGTGCGCTCCATCACGGGCGCTGGAGCGGCGCCAGCTCCCCGCGTCGTCATCCGGCGCTCCGGTGTCGCTCGCGGGCCCGTAGCGCGGCGGTGCTCGCGGCGCGGGTTCCGGGCGGCGGTGGCCGGGGCGCTTCGTCGGGTCGGGCGCGGGGATGGCCGGGGAGAGGCGGCTCAGGGCCTCCTGGAGGAACCAGAGGTCCTCGGTGGGGCTCGCGTGCTTGCGCACCACCGCGCGCGGCTTGCCGTCCTCCAGCAGCACGTAGCCCGTGGCCGCCGCGTAGGCGCGCTTCTTGTCCTCCGGGTAGAGCCGGTCGCCCAGGTCCCCCAGCGGATCCCTCCACATGCCCGCCGTCGTGCCCTCGTCCGCCACGATGACCTGCGACAGCACGTGCCCGAACACGTCCTCCAGCGCCGCGAAGGGCTCACGCGCCTGCGGCGGACGCGTCATCGCCGCGCCGTGGCGCACCCCCGCCACCAGCATCAGCCCCTGTGCCGCGTCCACGAACGCGAAGAGCTTCTCGCGCACCTGCTTGTCGGAGAAGTAGAGAACGGCCTGCACGGTCCTCCCATCTTAGGGCCTTCAGGCCCCGGCCCCCCCATCGGTTCCCCTTCCAACCTGCCGAGTCCGATTCCTGGAATTCCGACAAGGCGCGGTTCAAAGCGGCTCGACCCGGGGGCGGGCTTGCGAAAGAGTCACCCTCTCCTATGCGCTGCTGCCACCGCCACGCCCCCGCCGCCGCCGGGTCCTCCGACCCGCATCCGTTCAGCCTCCCCGGCGCCACCGAGCACTACGCCGCGCCCCGCCCCGTGCGCGCCGAGCACGTGCGCATCGAGCTGGACCTGGACTTCACCCAGCGCACCCTGGCCGGCACCTGCACCACCCGCGTGAGCGCCGTGCGCACCGTGTCCACCGTCACCTTCGACGCGGTGGACCTGGACGTCACCGGCGCGCGCGTCGACGGCCGCTCCGCCGCCTTCTCCAACTCCGGCGCCCACGTGCGCGTGGAGCTGCCGCGCGCGCTCGAAGCGGGCCAGGCGTGCGACATCGCGCTCACCTACCGCGCCCGCCCCCGCCGCGGCCTCTACTTCTGGGGCCCCGACGCGGGCTACCCCGACCGTCCGCTCCAGGCGTGGACGCAGGGCCAGGACATCGACGCGAGATGCTGGTTCCCCTGCCTGGACACGCCCGCGCAGAAGGCCACGTCGGAGGTCATCGCCACCTTCCCGGCGAACATGACGTCGCTGTCCAACGGCGTGCTCGTCAGCGACGTCACCACCGGCGACCGGCGCACCCAGCACCACCGCATGGCGCAGCCGCACGCGCCCTATCTCGTCACGCTGGTGGTGGGCGAGTTCGACGAGGCCACCGACACCGCCGGCACCACGCCGCTGCGCTACCTGTTCCCCAAGGGCCGCCGCGAGGACGCGCTCCGGTGCGTGGCGCGCACGCCGAAGATGATCGCCGCGTACGAGTCCCTCACCGGGGAGCCCTACCCGTGGAGCGGCTACGCGCAGGTGTTCGTCACGGAGTTCATCCTGGGCGGCATGGAGCACACCACCGCCACCACGCTGGTGGACACGGTGCTGCACGACGCGCGGGCGCACCTGGACTACAACGCGGAGCCGCTCATCTCCCACGAGCTGGCGCACCAGTGGTTCGGCGACCTGCTTACCTGCCGCGACTGGCCCCACGGCTGGCTCAACGAGGGCTTCGCCACCTACTTCGAGGTCCTCTGGAAGGAGCGCGGGGACAATCAGGACGAGGCCGACCACCACCGCGCGCTCGACCTGGAGGCGTACCTGACCGAGACGCGCGAGCGCTACGCGCGCCCCATCGTCGCCCGGAAGTTCCAGGCGCCCATGGACCTGTTCGACCGCCACCTCTACGAGAAGGGCGGGCTGGTGCTCCACGAGCTGCGCCGCCGCGTGGGGGATGATCTGTTCGTGCGCGCCCTGCGCCACTACGTCGCGTCCCACCGCCACGGCGTGGTGGAGACCGTGGACCTGGCGCGCGCCTTCGAGCAGGCCACCGGCCACAACCTGGACCCCGTCTTCGACCAGTACGTCTTCTCCCCCGGCCACCCGGAGCTGAAGGTGGAGGTCCGCTACGAAGCGGACGACGCGCGCCTGCGCATCAACGTGCGCCAGGTGCAGCGCACGGACTCGGGCACGCCCGTGTTCCGCCTCCCGCTGGAGTTGGTCGTCACCGTGAACGGCGAGGACACGCGCCACCGGCTGGAGCTCACGGACGCGGAGCACCGCTTCCACCTGCCCTGCCCCGCCGCGCCCACGCAGGTGCGCGTGGATCCGCGCCGCGACGTGCTGGGCACGCTGGACGTGGACAAGGCCGTGGGGCTGTGGCGCGAGGAGCTGGCGAAGGCTCCGGAGGCCCGCGCGCGCACGGAGGCCGCGCACGCGCTGGGGAAGGACGGGGGCTTGAGGTCGGTGGAGGCGCTGGGCCGCGCGCTCAGGGACCCCGGCCTGTTCTGGGCCACCCGCGCCGCGTGCGCGAAGGCGCTGGGCCGCATCCGCACGCCGGAGGCCCGCGCGCTGCTGCTGGACGCGACCGTCACCGAGCACCCGCGCGTGCGCCGCGCCGTCGTCGCCGCGCTGGGGGAGTTCCGCCACGACGTGGAGGTGGCCACGCGTCTGCGCGCGCTGCTGAAGGCCGGGGACGCCAGCTACTTCGTGGAAGCGGAGGCCGCCAGGGGCCTGGGCCGCGTGCGCGCGCCGGATGCGCTGCCCTTGCTGGAGGCCGTCGCGGCGCGGCCGTCGTTCCAGGACGTCATCGGCGCGGGCGCGATGGATGGGCTCGCGGAGACGCAGGACGCGGCGGCGTTCCCGGTGGCCGTGGCGCGCACCGCGTACGGTCAGCCCGCGTTCCTGCGCCGCGCGGCCGTGAGCGCCGTGGCGAAGCTGGCGGAGGTGGCGAACCGCAAGCGCGAGGCGGTGGACCTGTTCGCCCAGCTGTTGCGCGACCCGCAGTTCCGCGTGCAGCTGGCGGTCTGCGACGCGGCCTCCACGCTGGGCGACCGGCGCCTGCTGCCCGCGCTGGAGGGCACGACCTTCAGCGACCCGCGCACCCGGCGCTACGCCCGCGAGGCCGTGCGAGCCCTGCGCGAGGGCGCCCCCCAGGCCCGCGAGGTCGCGTCGCTGCGCGAGGAACTGGACGCGCTCAAGCAGGAGACGCGCACCCTGCGCGAGAAGCTGGAGACGCTCACGCTGAACGCACAGCCCGCCGCCACCCGGAAGCCGCCGAGCAAGCGCGCGGCCAAGCGCGGCCGCACACCGCCCCCCAAGCGCAAGCGCTGATCCACGCGTCTCCAGCCACGAAGCGCTTCCCTGCGGGGGTATGAGGCCGCGCCTCCAGCCACGAAGCGATTCCATGGGCGCGAGGCCGCGGCCCGGGCTTCAGTCCACGGGCCCCTGGAGCGCCTGGCGCAGCAACGTGCGCCAGTCTTCGAGCAGCGCGGGCGACAGGTCGTGGCCCAGGTCCGGGTAGGTCCGGAGGTCGATGGGGACGCCCCGGCCCTTCAACGCCGCGACCCGCTCGCGCGTGTGCTTCACCGGGATGATGGCGTCCTGCTCTCCCTGGAGCACCCAGACCCGGTGCGACGCGGGCAGCTCCCGCGCCGGGTCTCCCAGCAGCCGCGTCCCCATGGGCACTGCCGCGTCCACCAACTCCGGGTGCCGGAGGGCCAGCATCCACGCCAGGTCGCCGCCATAGGAGAACCCCGTCACCACGACGCGGCGGAGCTCCGGATGCGCCGCACGGACCTCCTGGATCAGCTCCGCGAGCCGCTCGGCCATGCGCTCCACGTCCTCCGTCTTCCCCTCCCACGTCTTCGCCTCGTGGTCGGCCTGGAACCACGTGAAGCCGTCGCGGCGGGGCCTCGGGCCCTGGGGCAACAGCGTGCGCACGGGGATGCCCAGCGATTGGATGTGCTCGTCCCAGAAGGCGGGCGTGGAACCGGAGAAGTGCAGCGCCACGAGCAGCGCCTCCGGCTTTAGAGCGCCCACCGCCTCGCTCCGGTGCACGAGCGGTCCGGAAACCTCCGGCGACGCGGAGGAGCCACGGGGGCCGGCACAGGCCCCTCCCAGCAGCGCCACGGCGAGCAACAGGGCGACGGTCTGGCGTTCACGCATGCCTCCGCTCTACCCGCCCGCCCGCTCATCCTCCAGGGGGGCTGACAGCATCCGGATTTCCGGCTTCGCCGCGCCGTTCCGGCTCGCAGTGTGTACCTGTAGTCAGAGGGAAACGCGCACGGGCGCCAAGACGCGCGCCCGCCAACGCCGGGGAACCCCCACATCCCGGCCAGGGCTGGCCTCATGCGACGGACGCGGGCCGGACCCCACCAGGAGCGAGGCATGGCCGGAGGAGCCGCACGGGAGCTGGAAGCCATCTTGGACGCGGCGGTGGATCCCGTCATCGCGTGCGATGCCGACGAGCGCATCCTGCACATCAACGCGGCGGCGGAGCGGCTGCTGGGCTGGGACCGGGAACAGCTCCTGGGCAGGCCCGTCACCGACCTCTTCCCGCCCCGCCTGCACCGCTTCCAGGACCTCTCCCTGCCGCGCTACCTGCTGTCGCGCCGGAAGATGCTCGGGGGGCGGCCCACGCGCGTCTTCGCCCGGCGGCGCGACGGGGTGGAGCTGCAGGTGGAGGTGACGGTGGGCGCCACCGGCCTGGACTCACAGGAGCGCATCGTCTTCACGATGCGCCGGCTGCACGAGGTCATCGACTCGCTGGAGGAGCCGGTGGAGCACATCCCCGGCACTCCCCACATGGCCGTGCACCACGAGGAGACGGCGGACCGGCTCTACCGGCTGGTCGTGGAGAACGCCCCCCTGGGCATCTTCCACTTCAACCGCGCCCCCATCATCACCGCGTGCAACGACCGCTTCGCGCGCCTCATCGGCACGTCGAAGCGCAACCTGGTGGGCCTGCGCCTCTTCACCCTGAGCGACGAGAACATCATCGCCTGCGTGCGCGAGTCGCTGAGCGGCCGCAGCTGCGACTACGAAGGCGACTACCGCGCGCTCACCACCGGCAAGGTGACGCCGGTGCGCATCCGCTTCGCCCCCTGCTACGCCGAGGACGGCTCCGTGGAGGGCGGCGTCGGCATCGTGGAGGACATCACCGACCGCCGCCGCGTGGAGGCCGAGCGCGAGGAGAACCTGGCCCAGCTGGACCTGCTCTTCCGCGGCGCGCCGGTGGGCATCGGCTTCCTGGACACGAACCTGCGCTACGTGCGCGTCAACGAGACGCTCGCGCGCATCAACGGCCTGCCGGCGGCGGCCCACACGGGCCACACGCTGCCGGAGCTGCTCGGGGAGGCGGGCGCCATCGCGGAGCAGGGGCCCCGGCACGTGCTGCGCACCGGCGAGCCCATGGTGAACAAGGAGTCCACCTCCGACGAGGACCTGCGCCTCCCCGGCCCCCGGCGCTACTTCCTGGGGAACTTCTACCCGGTGCGCACGCCGGATGGCCGCGTGCTGGGCGTGGGCGTCCTCGTGGAGGACATCACCGAGCGCAAGGGCGCGGAGGAGGAGCGCGCGCACCTGTACCGCGAGGCCCAGGAGGCCATCCGCGTGCGCGACGACTTCCTCTCCATCGCTTCGCACGAACTGAAGACGCCGCTCACGCCCCTGAGCCTGCGCCTGGCCACGCTGGAGCGCCGCCTGGAGCGCGGCGAGAACCTGGACCCCAGCGTGCTGCGCCACGCGCGCCACCAGCTCACGCGCCTCACCGGCCTCATCAACGACCTGCTGGACGCCTCCCGCATCGAGGCCGGCCGGCTGGCCCTGCACCCGGAGGCCACCCGCTTCGACCAGCTCGTGGAGCACACGCTCGCCAGCATGGAGGGCCAGAAGGGCAACCACGCCTTCGACTTCGAACCGCCCCCGGAGCCCATCTCCGTCCACGGTGACACGTACCGGCTGGAGCAGGTGGTCTCCAACCTGCTGGAGAACGCGCTCAAGTACAGCCCGGACGGCGGCACCATCCGCGTGCGGCTGTCCCTGAGCGAGGACGTCGCGGTGCTGTCCGTGACGGACCCGGGCATCGGCATCCCGGAGGACCAGCAACAGCAGCTCTTCGACCGCTACTTCCGCGCGCGCAACGCCTCCACCCGCTCCTACGGCGGGCTGGGCCTGGGCCTCTACATCAGCCGCGACATCGTGGAGCGCCACGGCGGCCGCATCTGGGTGGAGAGTGAAGCGGGCCGGGGGTCCACCTTCTACGTCGCGCTGCCGACACTCTCCGACGCGCGGCCTGCCCTCCCGCTCGCCTGGCCTGATCGCCACCTCCACTGAAGCCCCGGGCGCGCGCTCGCTGAAAGAACTTCAGCCCCGCCTCTCCGCCCCCGCCGGATGCCTCATGCAAAGGGCTGGAATCCCACGATTCCCAGCCCTGGCACGCCCCCTGCTCCAGGTGGGTGCACGGGAGGGAGAGATACCCATGGAAAACATGACGATGAAGGGCGAGTCCCCTGTCAGCCGCGACAACGACGGCTGGATTGTCAGGGTGAAGGTCGGTGGACGCATCCAGGAGGTGCGCTGCACCTCGGAGAACCAGGCGCGCTACTTCGCGGCGGTGCTGTCCTTCAACAACGCGGTCCCGCCCTCGCGCATTCGCAACTAGCGCGCGAGGACGAGGAGCAGACGCCCGGCGGCAGTCCTCGCCGGGCGCTCCGCTCAGGCGTTGAGCCGGGCGATGTCCGTCGACAGCACGTTGGCGAAGGACACCCAGCCCAGGTACGGCGCCATGAACCACGGCGCCTTGCGGTCCACGCGGCTGGCGGCGGCGGTATACGCCGCGATGCTGCCCAGCAGCACCCAGTTCTCCACCGCCGCGGCCTTCAGCAGGCGCTTGCGGAAGAACAGGTGCGACCACGCGGCGTTGAGCCCCAGCTGCACGAACCACAGGCCCAGCGCGCGCGAGCGCCGCGCGCCCGCCGGTGAGCCCCAGATGCGCCAGCCGGACACGGCGATGAGGGCATAGAGCGTCGTCCACACCGGCGCGAAGGCCTGGCGGGGCGGCTGGAAGGACGGCTTCTTCAAGCGCTTGTACCAGCCCTGCTGGACGGCCTCGCGCGTGCTCTTCGCGCCGAGGAAGACCGCGCCCGCGGTGAGCGCGCCGAAGGCGCCCAGCGCCACCATGGATTCACGGTTGAGCGTGGCGTTGTGTTCCAGGCCCTCGGAGCCTCCCAGCTCACTGAGCTGCATGTCGTTCCTCCAGACGTGATGAAGCCGCTGTGCGAAGCCACAAGCTGTGGCTTCGCACAACGGCCTGCCACCGACGCCTGCCTGCCCGGCCGGCTCAGGGCTGCGCGGGAAGGGTCGCGGAGTCCATGGGGGCGCGGGCCTCCGTGGCCAGCCCCGCCGCGAGCCAGCCCTTCACCAGCGCCAGGTGCTCGGCCTCCGCGTCCAGCGCCAGCTGGAAGCGGTCCGCCAGCGAGTCATGGCCCAGGCCGCGCGCCAGGTCGATGAGCAGCTCCCAGCTCGCGTTGTCCGTCAGCTCCGCCACCAGCAGCGCCTGCATGGCCTGACGCAGGTTGGTGCGCGAGTCGGAGATGGCCGCGGGCACGCCCATGGAGATGACCGAGGTCAGGTCCGCGGACGGCGTCATCGCCGTGGGGTCCGCGCCCATCTTCTCCACGGCCTCCACCAGCAGGGCGAAGTGGCCCAGCTCGTCGTCCATGATCTTCGTCAGCAGCTCCCGCGACGGCCCCCCCTCCCAGCTGCCGAAGACATCCAGCTTGGAGAGCGCGCCCTCGTAGAGCCGGACACCGGAGCGCTCGAAGGCGAGCCGCTCCCCCAGCTTGTCGATGAACACGGTGGGCTTGCTGCCCTTCATCATGTCCACCGCGGTCTTGGCCATGCCCTTGAGGCTGGAGGGCGGCGGCACGCGGCCCAGGCCGTCACCGGCCTCGCGCATGTACTGCTTGCGCACGTCCGCGATGGCCTGCGCGTCCCCCAGGCTGCTGGGCCGCGAGCGCTCCGCCTCCGCGATGATGTCCTTGCTGTCCACGGGTGACGTCTTGATGCCGGTGCGGTTCATCCCCACGTCGGCGATGGTGCCCTTGCTCATTGCAGCCTCCTCCCTTCCAGCATCGAGCCCATGCGCTCCGCCTTCGCGGCGAGCTCCGTGCCCGGCCTCCACTTGTATCCAGCCGCCGCCGTCTCCGAGGGCGACCCTTCCGAGTTCATCTGGGCCTGGTACAGGTGCGAGCGGTGATCCGCCGGCAGCTGCGACTTGTCCACGTACTCGGTGCCGTCGGAGCGCATGTCCACCTCCTGCGAGAGGACCTTGCGCACGAACTCACGGTGCTCCTTGAACGCGATGGGCTCCGGCAGCTCGCGGGGCAGCACCTCCGCGGGGTCGCGGCGGTCCAGGTTCTTGAACAGCTCCATCACGTAGTGCAGGTGCCCCAGCTCGTAGTCCACGAACCGCTGCCACACCTCCTTGATGCGCGGGTTCGACTCGTACGCGAGGCACGAGTAGTAGTTGTAGACCTCCATGGCCTCGTGGAGCATCCACTGCTCCAGCATGGATTCGTCGGGGTCGATGAGCGACCCGTACTGGGTGACGTGCTGCTCCTCGATGGAGGCGATCTCCGCGTAGAGCTGCCGCGCGACGGGGTCCGTGAACGTGGGGCCCACGGTCATGTAGTAGTCGTGCGTCTGGAACTCGGCCGCGGTGATGGTCAGCGCGTGCAGCTTGGACAGCGGGGCCGCCGTCTTCGCGTCGTACGGGCGGCGCAGGTCATCCAGCGGATGGCGGTGCTCCACGACGGTGGGACGGCCCGGGATGATGTCCGTATAGGACTGGGTGATGTTGTTGGGGTCCTGCCCCTCCAGCCGGTCATAGAGGGCGGAGTAGCGGTACAGGTGGTCGAAGTCCTCCAGCATGCCGAACCGGTACGTCTGCGCCAGATAGGGGTCGGGCTCGTGGATGGCCACGCTGGCCGTCACCTCGATGGCGAGCTGCTCGAAGCCCAGGGTCGTCTCGATGACCTTCTGGTCCGGCGGGGTGAGCCAGTTGACCAGTGTCTGCTGGTGCTGCTCCGCGCGGCGCACCAGCGCCAGGTGCGGGCGCAGCGCCAGGCTGCGGCGCGCGAAGATGTGCTTCATGCGCAGCGCGTCCGCTTCAATGCCGTTCATCAGGATGACGCGCGTCCGGGTGAAGGCGTCGTCGTCCAGCTTGCTGTAGGGCCGCCGCACCATGTCCTTCCAGGTAAAGGACTGGCGCTCGACCGGAGTGCCTTTTTCTTTGAAGAGGTCCAAAGCCACGGGGTGACTCCTTCTGGGGCGGGGACAGGGCGTTTCAACGCGGGCGGTGGACACCACCGCCTCGGGTCCCGATGTCCTGAAAGTCCGGCGGCCTTCCTCCAACGGCAACAGACGTGCAGGCGCCGGTTGGCGGACGCGAAGGGCTGCGACGGCTCGCCGGGTCCCCTGCTTCGCGGGCCTCTCGGGCCTCTCATGGATGAAGGTCCAATACCGTCGGCGTGCGGGCATACCGGGGGGCTTGTCCCGGGGTAGCGTGGCGTCACCGACCTCGCGGGGAGGGGCCGTGACGGGTGAGACGTGGAAGACCATCCAGGAGCGCTGGCGCCGTCACGGGCTCCAGATGATCGGCATCGCGCTGGTGGCCACCCTCGTCGCGTGGGCGTCCGAGGGGAGCCTCCTGATGGAGGCCGCCGAGCACGGCGCCTATGACCGCGCGCTGCGCGCGTACACGGGTGGGCGGGGGAAGTCGGAGCAGGTCGTGGTGGTGGCCATCGACCAGGGCACCATCGACGAAATCAGCAGGGACACGCAGCTCCAGACCAACTTCGGTAACTGGCCGTACACGCGCACGCTGTGGGCGCGCATCGCGCAGGAGCTGAAGTCCTCGGGCGCCCGGGCCGTGCTGTTCGACGCGGTGATGGACGAGCGGGCGTCCGACGAGTCCGCCGACCTGGGCTTCGCGCAGGTGCTGCGTGAGACGGGCCTCCCCTTCTACGTGGGCATGGTGAGCAGCGGCACCGCGAAGCCCCTGGTCCGCGCGGACTTCCAGGCACCCGTGCCGCTGAAGGTCCCCGAGCCCGCGCCCGCCCCCGAGC
>NZ_RAVW01000012.1 GCF_003611585.1 Corallococcus exercitus
CCCGGCGCACCAGCCGGAAGCTGCCCATCTGGGTGCCCACCAGCGGATCCACCTCCTCCGCCGTGCTCAGGGGGACCGGTGCCTCCACGGCCTTGCCCGCGCCGCCTCCCGCCTGCCGGACGAGCGTGTCGCACGACGTCCCCTCGCCATGTCCCCGCCCGCACGCAGTGCACGTGCGCTCATTCCTCGCGACTTCGGCCATACCGCGCCCCCCTGGCCAATACCCCGCCCAATCTGCACATCCCGGAAGCCCGGCATCCACTGCCGCCAAGGGTGGGTGTCTCAAAGTGAGGGGGATCCCCAGCCCCTGGGCCGGGGTGACGGTTGGGCGGCGGACTGCGACGTGTCAGGAAGGTGTCACGCGGATAGGATGCGCGCATGTCCCGCTCGGCCCGACGCATTCCCACCGTGAACCTGTCCCACTACCGCTCCGGCACTCCCGAGGAGCGGGCCCGCTTCGTCCAGGTGTTTGGCGACGCGCTCAAGGAGTTCGGCTTCGTGACCGTGGAAGGTCACGGCGTCGACGACGCGCTCATCCGCCGCACGTACACGGACGTGGAGCGCTTCTTCCAGCTGCCGGAGTCCACCAAGACGCGCTACGCGGTGCCGGAGCGTCCGGGCCAGCGAGGCTTCATGGCGTTCGGCCAGGAGCACGCGAAGAACCGCAAGGTGGGGGACATGAAGGAGTTCTGGCACGTGGGCCGCGAGCTGCCCGTGGGCCACCCCTACCGCGAGGACTACGGTCCCAACGTGTGGCCGGAAGAGGTCCCCACCTTCCGCACGAACACCCTGACGCTCTACCGGGAGCTGGACGACGCGGCGACGGTGATGCTCCAGGCGCTGGCGGACTACCTGGGCATCGCTCGCAACACGTTCAGCGACATGACGGTGGATGGGAACTCCGTGCTGCGGCTCATCCACTACCCGCCCCTGAAGGACCGCTTCATTCCGGGCGGCGTGCGCGCCGCGGAGCACGAGGACATCAACTTCATCACGCTGCTGTGCGAGGGCACGTCGGGCGGCCTGGAGCTGCTCACGCGCGACGGCGAGTGGATCCCCGTGGACACGCTGCGCGGCCAGATTGTCGTGGACTCGGGCGACATGCTCAGCCGCGTGATGAACGGCGTCATTCCGTCCACCACGCACCGGGTGGTGAACCCGCCCAGCACGGAGCAGGACACCGTGCGCTACTCGATGCCCTTCTTCGTGCACCCGTACTCCGACTGCGTGCTGAAGCCGCTGCCGCAGACGGAGACGCCGGACAACCCCGCGCGCCACCCGCCCATCACCGCGGACGCGTTCCTCAAGCAGCGCCTGCGCGAGCTGGGCTTCCTCAAGTAGCCGCCGGGACGACGTGGTGCCGGAACCTGACGGTCCACCGCCGCGAGGCTCGCGCGTCACGGAGGCCGGTGCCATCCTCGCGGTACCGTGGCCACCTCCCTCGACCTGTTCGCCATCCAGCCGCGCGTCACGCTCGACGACTACGCCTCGCCGGGGACCTTCGCCGCGCACCACCGGGCGCTCGCGGCCCGCGTGGACGCGCTGCGCCCCCGGGACGCTTCAGGCCAGCCGCTGAACCCCGCGCTCGCTGTCTGGCCGGAGATGGTGGGCGCGGCGCTGGGGCTGATGGGGCACCTGTCGCGCGTGCGCCGCCGCAAGACGACGAACGGCGCGATGACGCGGGTGGCGCTCGCGGAGTGGCGGGGCATGCTCCGCACGTGGAGCGCCTTCCATCCACCAACGCTGGAGGAGTGCCTCTACGCCACGGTGGCGCCCCGCGTGCACCGGGCCATGTACGAGACCTTCTCCGGCATCGCCCGCGACTACGGGCTGTGGGTGGTGGCTGGCAGCGCGCTGCTGCCCACGAACCGCCTGGGCCCGGATACCCCCGAGTACGAGCCCGCGGGCGCACGCACCTTCAACACCAGCTACACGTTCTCACCGGACGGGCACTGCGTGGGCGTCACGCGCAAGGTGAACCTGGTGCCTACGCAGGAGGACGTGCTGCACCTGAGCCCGGGCCGCCCGGAGGACCTGCCCGTGCTGGACACGCCATTCGGGAAGCTGGGCACGCTCGTCTGCTACGACGGCTTCCGCGAACCGCACACGTCGAACGAGCCGTACTTCGTCCCGTGCGCGCAGTACCTCGATGCGCTGGGCGTGGACGTGCTCGCGCAGCCCTCCGCCAACGCGTGGAACTGGGACGCGCCCTGGGCCTTCAACGCCCCGGGCGAGACGCAATTGCGCCGCGAGCAGTGGTTCAACGAGGGCCTCTTCACGCAGCTGCGCACCCTGAAGCGCGTGCGCTACGCGGTGAACCCGCAGCTCACCGGCGGCTTCTTCGACAACACCTTCGAGGCGCCCTCCCTCATCCTGGAGCGCCGGGGACCGGACGACGTGCACGTGCTCGCCCAGTCCGCAGATCCGCGCGGCGAGGACGTGCTCCACGTCACCGTGCCCCGCTAGCGAGGCCCCGACACGGGCACGAGCCGCGCGTCGTCCTCCAGGACGAACGTGAGCGTGGGGCCGCGCTCCAGCGGCGCCCATCCCAGGCCCCACGCCATCTCGACGACCCGCGCCACCAGCCCGGGGCCCACATCGCGCGTCACGAGTCCGGACATGTCGCCGTCGTTGACGTGGAGCCACGGGTCGTCGTGGCGGACACGGACGTGCAGCACCTGACGGGTGGCCTCGGCCCACACGACCGTGAGCAGCCGCCAGGACGTTCCCTCCGGGCCGTCGTGCCGCCCCCGGAGGCTCCAGCGGTACGAGACCCCGTTCACCGTCAGGAGCCGTCCCACGAGCGACCTACTCGCCCAGCTTCTTCTTGAGCAGCTCGTTGACGAGGCCGGGGTTGCCCTTGCCCTTCATGGCCTTCATCACCTGGCCCACGAAGAAGCCGTACACGCTCTTCTTGCCGGCCTTGTACTTCTCCACCTCGCCCGCGTTCTTCGCGAGGATGTCGTCCACCACCGCTTCGACAGCGCCCACGTCGCTGACCTGCGCGAGGCCCTTCTCCGCGATGATGTCCGCCGGCGCGCGGCCCGTGCGGAACATCTCCCCGAGCACGTCCTTCGCCGCGTTCGCGGACACCGTGCCCTTCTCCACCGTGGCCAGCAGCTCCCCCAGCTGCGCCGGGGTGAAGCGCAGCGCGGACAGCGGCGTGCCCTCTTCCTTCAGCAGGCGGCTCAGCTCGCCCAGGAACCAGTTGGAGAGCTTCTTCGCGTCGGACACGTGCTTCGCGCAGGCCTCGAAGAAGTCCGCCAGCGGGCGCTCGGCGGTGAGGATGCGCGCGTCGTAGGCCGGCAGGCCGTACTCGCTCATGAAGCGCGTGCGCTTGGCGCGCGGCAATTCCGGCAGCGACTGCTTCTGCGCGTCCCTCAGCGCGTCCGACACCAGCAGCAGCGGAAGGTCCGGCTCCGGGAAGTAACGGTAGTCGTGCGCGTCCTCCTTGGAGCGCATGGACCGGGTGACGCCCTTGTTCACGTCCCAGAGGCGCGTCTCCTGGTCCACCTTGCCGCCGGACTCGAGGACGTCCACCTGACGCGCGGCCTCGTACTCGATGGCCTGCTTGAGGAAGCGGAACGAGTTGAGGTTCTTCAATTCGCAGCGCTGCCCGTACGTGGTGGAGCCCTTGGGCATCACCGACACGTTGGCGTCGCAGCGGAAGCTGCCCTCCTCCAGGTTGCCGTCGTTGACGCCCAGGTACACCAGCACGTCGCGCAGCGCCTTGAGGTACTCCACCGCCTCGTCCGCGTCGCGCAGGTCCGGCTCGCTGACGATCTCCATCAGCGGCACGCCCGCGCGGTTGAGATCCACCAGGCTCTGGCCCGCGGACGCGGAGGCGTCGTGCACGCTCTTGCCCGCGTCCTCCTCCAGGTGGATGCGCCGCACGCGCACCGTCTTCTCACCGGAGGGCGTGTCGATGACCAGCTCGCCCCACTCGCAGATGGGCTGGTCGTACTGGGTGATTTGATAGCCCTTGGGCAGGTCCGGGTAGAAGTAGTTCTTCCGGCTCCACACGCTCGTGGGCTTCACCGTGCACCCGAGCGCCAGGCCCGTGCGCACCGCGTACTCCACCACGCGCTGGTTGAGCACCGGCAGCACGCCGGGCATGCCCAGGCACACCGGGCAGGTGTGGTGGTTGGGTTCCGCGCCGAAGGCGGTGGAGCAGCCGCAGAAGATCTTCGACTGCGTGAGCAGCTGCGCGTGGACCTCGAGGCCGATGACCGTCTGGAAGTCGCTCAGGGGCATGGCGGTGTCACCCTTATGCCGTGCCCGCTAGACGGGGGCGGCGCGGCGGAAGAAGTCGTGCTCGCGCTCGAACGCGCGGGCGATGCGCAGCAGGCGGGCCTCGTCGAACGGACGCCCCAGCAGCTGCATGCCGATGGGCAGCCCCGCCTGCGTGAAGCCGCACGGCACGGACAGGCCGGGCAGGCCCGCCAGGTTGCAGGGCAGCGTGTAGACGTCCATCAGGTACATGGACAGCGGGTCGTCCACCTTCGCGCCCAGCTTGAACGCCGGCACCGGCGACGTGGGCGACACGATGGCGTCCACCTGCTGGAACACCTTCGTGAAGTCCTCGCGGATGAGCGTGCGGACCTTCTGCGCGCGCAGGTAGTAGGCGTCGTAGTAGCCGGCGGACAGCGCGTAGGTGCCCAGCATGATGCGGCGCTTCACCTCCGCGCCGAAGCCCTGGCCCCGCGTCTGCGTGTACAGCTCCTTGAGCCCGCGCGCGTCCTTCGCCCGCTGTCCGTAGCGGATGCCGTCGTAGCGCGCCAGGTTGCTGGACGCTTCCGAAGACGCCAGCAGGTAGTACGTCGCCAGCGCGTACTTCGTGTGCGGCAGCGACACGTCCACCAGCGTCGCGCCCAGCTTCTCCAGCTGCTCCAGTGACGCGCGCAGCGTGCCCGCGACCTCCGGATCCATGCCCTCCGCGAAGTACTCGCGCGGCACGCCCAGCTTGAGGCCGCGCACCCCGTCCTCCAGCCCCGTGAGGCAGTCCGGCGTCTCCACGTTCGCGGAGGTGGAGTCGAGCGGATCATGCCGCGCGATGAGCTGGAACAGCGCCGCGGTGTCCCCCACCGTGCGCGCCATGGGGCCCGGCTGATCCAACGACGAGGCGAAGGCGATGACGCCGTAGCGCGACACCCTTCCGTACGTGGGCTTGAGCCCCACGGTGTTGGTGAGCGCCGCGGGCTGGCGGATGGAGCCGCCCGTGTCGGTGCCCAGCGCGCCGAACACCTCGCGCGCCGCCACCGCCGCCGCGGAACCTCCGGACGAGCCGCCCGGCGTGCGCGTCAGGTCCCACGGGTTGTGGGTGGGGAAGTACGCGCTCGACTCGTTGGACGAGCCCATGGCGAACTCGTCCATGTTCAGCTTGCCCACGAGCGGCAGGCCCGCTTCCTTCAGCAGCCGCACCACGGTGGCGTCGTAGGGCGGGACGAAGCCCTCCAGGATGCGCGAGCCGCACGTCGTCTCCACGCCCTCCGTGAGGAAGATGTCCTTGAGCCCCACCGGCACGCCGTCGAGCGCGCTCAGCGGACTGCCCGCCTTGCGGCGCGCGTCGCTGGCCTCGGCGGCCTTGAGCGCCCCGGCCTCGTCCACGCGCAGGAAGGCGCGCACCTTCGGGTCCACCTGGGCAATGCGCTGGAGGCTCGCGCGGGTGGCATCCACCGAGGACACCTCGCGCGAAGCCAGCTTCGCCGCCAGCTCCAGCATCGACAGGTCGGTGAGCGACGACATGGCGGGCTACTCCAAAATCTTCGGGACCGCGAAGGCGGTACCCACCTTCGCCGGCGCGTTGGCGAGCCCTGCTTCCGGGGGCAGCGACGGACGCAGCACGTCCTCGCGCAGCAGCGAGGACGCGAGCGTCGCGTGGGAGGTGGGCTCCACCTGGCTCACGTCGAGCGCTTCCAACTCCGCCACCGCGTCCAGGACCGCGGACAGCTGGGTGGCGTAGCGCTCCTCCTCCTGCGGCGTCAGCGACAGCCGCGCCAGGGTGGCCACGTGCCGGACCTGCTCGAGCGTGAGGGCCATGGGAAGCCTCCTCCTCCGGACTCCGGTGCTACGGGGACGACACGGACGGCGTGCGCTTGAACAGGTTGAGGATGGCGCCCATCACCTTGCCGCTCCCCTCGTGGCCGTGCTGCTTGATGACCTGCTCCAGTTCGCCCGCGTCCAGCCAGACGCCATGGCAGTTGAAGCAGCTCTCCAGCTCCACGTTGCCGTCCTTGAGCGTCTGCAGGTCCATGCCGCACTTGGGGCACTTCATGTAGTGCAGCTGCTTGAGCGCATCGCGCTGCTGGACGGCGGTCTGCTGGGCCTGCTGGAGGGCCAGCTTGCGCTTGGCTTCAATCTCCTCGCGCGCGAAGTAGTCGTCTTCGTTGTGGGAGGGCTTGTCGGGGCTCAGGTCGGACATGTTCTCGGGTTCTCCTTGGCGGCAGGCACCATACCCTCTCGCCACGGGGACGCGCCCGAAATGTAGGCCCTGTCCCGCCCCCTCGGACGCCTGCCGGAAAATTGACCCCGCTCCCTCCCTCCCTATTCTCGCCGGGCGGATTGCTACAGCTCGCTACGCGGCTGGAATCGGGCAGAGGGAACAGGGGTCCATGACAGCGGCAAAGAAGGGTGGCCGGGGGGAGAAGGCGGTGCTCTCCCGGCAGGAGATCGCGACGCGCCGCAAGGCGCTCAACAACAAGAAGATGAAGGCGCCGGGCGCGGCCAGTCCCGCCAAGCGGGCACTCGTGGGCGTCTTCATCCTGGCCGCCTCGTTGCTGGCCTTGCTGGCGGTCGCCACGTTCGACGCGCATGACCGCGTGGGCCCCGGCTTTCACAACGCGGTGGGCCCCATGGGCCACCTCATCGCGGAGGCCCTGCGCGGCGCGCTGGGCGTGTGCGCCTACCTCGTCCCCGCAGGTGGCATCTACACCGCCGTGGTGCTCTTCGTGGGCAACCGCGAGCGGCGCCGCCTGCCGCAGATCATCTCCCTGGCGCTGCTCACCTGCAGCGTGTCCGTGCTCGCGCAGCTCATGTTCGCCAAGGACAAGGGCTGGGCCCACCCGCCTGGCGGCGCGCTGGGCGCGAGCCTGGGCGGCCTGATGGAGGGGATGTTCTCCACCGTCGGCACCATCATCCTCGTCACCGCCATCAGCGCGGCGGCGCTCATCGTCGGCACCCAGTACACGTTCTTCAAGCTGTGCTCGCTGGTGTGGGCCGGCCTCACCGTGCTGGGCCGCCGCGTCTCCGAGGCCGCGCACGTCTTCTGGGAGCAGCAGAAGGTCAACTACGCGGCCCGCCAGGAGCGGCTCGCGCAGGAGAAGGAAGAGGAGGCCGCGTTCCTCGCGGAGCTGGAGGCCGAGGAGGAGGAGCTCTCCGAGGCCGAGCGTCTGGCCGCCGAGGCCGAGGCCGCCGAGGCCGAAGCCCTGGCCGAGGAGGCCGTGCGCCTGGCCCGGCAGAACGAGAAGGAGCAGCTCGCCAACGCGAAGAAGGCGCTCAAGGAGCAGAAGGAGCGGGAGAAGCTGGAGAAGAAGCTCCCCCGCGACGAGACGCCCGAGGAGGAGGACGACGCCTCCGACGAGCAGCCCTCGCTGCCGCCCGAGCGCGCCGAGCGCCGCTCCCCCGGCGCCGACCCGGCCTGGGCCGCGTCCTTCCTCGCGCCCCAGCCGCAGCTGCCCGCCAACGCGGACGCCGCCGAGCCGCCCCGCCGTGCGCGCAAGACGCCGCAGATCGTCACCCCGCCCGCCGCGCCGTCCACGCCGCCCGTCCCCGCCGCGGAGCTGGAGCCCGCCGCGAAGCCCGTGGCCGCGGAGAAGCCCGCAGCCGCCGCGCCGGGCAACGCCCTCATCCCCGCGCCGCCCGCCGCCCTGGCGCGCATGCCGCTCATCGTGGAGCCCAAGGCGCCGCCCAAGCCCACCGCCACGAAGCGTCCGCAGGACCAGTTCGAGTTCGTCGGTGACCGCAAGAGCTTCTCCCTGCCCCCGCTGGACGTGCTGGAGGCGGACAAGAAGGAGCGCTCCGCGCTGGACAAGGACGCGTTCCTCGTCACGGCGGAGAAGCTGCGCGCGAAGCTGGCGGACTTCGGCATCGTGGGCGAGGTGGTGGAGATCCGCCCCGGCCCCGTCGTCACCATGTACGAGTTCCTGCCCGGGCCCGGCATCAAGGTCAGCAAGATCGCCGCGCTCCAGGACGACCTGGCCATGGCCATGGAGGCCATGCGCGTGCGCATCGTCGCCCCCATCCCGGGCAAGGGCGTGGTGGGCATCGAAGTCCCCAACCGCGACCGCGAGACGGTGTTCCTCAAGGAGATCGCGGAACAGGACACGTTCCAGAAGAGCAGCAGCAAGCTCACCATGTGCGTGGGCAAGGACATCGAAGGCATGCCGTACGTCTTCGACCTGGTGAAGGCCCCCCACCTGCTCATCGCGGGTACCACCGGCTCCGGCAAGTCCGTGGCGGTGAACTCGATGATCATGAGCATCCTCCTCAAGGCCACGCCCGAGGAGGTCCGCTTCATCATGGTGGACCCGAAGATGCTGGAGCTCTCCGTGTACGAGGGCATCCCGCACCTGCTGCTCCCCGTCGTCACCGACCCGAAGAAGGCCGCGCTCGCGCTGCGCTGGGCGGTGGAGGAGATGGAGCGCCGCTACCAGATGCTGTCTGAGGCGGGCGTGCGCAACATCGCCGGCTTCAACAAGCTGGTGGAGACGCAGGCGTCGGAGGAGAAGCCCGCCCCCGCGCCCGCCGCGAAGAAGAAGACCAAGCCCAAGAAGATGTTCGTCGTGGACGTGGAGGGCAGCACCGTGCCCGCCCCCGCTTCCGCCAGCGACGGGCTGGGCGTGGCCGCGCCGCGTGAGGACGACGAGGACCTGCGCGAGGCCATCGTCTCCGAGCCCGCCCCCAACCTGGAGGCCGACGGCGAGGAGGACGCGGAGTTCGAGGAGGACGGCGAGGAGTCCACGCCGGTGGAGGCTGCCTCCCCGGAGAAGAAGGAGCTCAAGAAGCTGCCCTACATCGTGGTCATCATCGACGAGCTCGCGGACCTGATGATGGTCGCCAGCCGCGAGGTGGAGACCTACGTCGCGCGCCTCGCGCAGATGGCGCGTGCGGCCGGCATCCACCTGATGGTCGCGACGCAGCGCCCGTCCACGGACGTCGTCACCGGCATCATCAAGGCCAACTTCCCCACGCGCATCAGCTTCATGCTGCGCTCGAAGCCGGACTCGATGACGATTCTCGGAACGGTGGGCGCGGAGGCCCTGCTGGGCATGGGCGACATGCTCATCATGCCTCCCACGAGCGCGCACCTGCAGCGCGTGCACGGCGCCTACGTCTCCGAGCAGGAAATCAAGAAGGCGGTGGACCACCTCAAGGCCCAGGGCAAGCCCGTCTTCGACGAGTCCATCCTCAAGCCGCGCGACGACGAGGGCGAGGGCGGCGGGGGCGAGGAGGACGAGCTGTCCGACGAGCTCTACGACCAGGCGCTCGCGGCGGTCAGCGAGATGCGCTCCGTCTCCATCTCCATGCTCCAGCGCAAGATGCGCATCGGCTACAACCGCGCGGCGCGCATGATCGAGCGCATGGAGCGCGACGGTGTGGTGGGCCCCGCGGACGGCGCCAAGCCCCGCGAGGTCCTGCTGCGCGGCCTGGGCGACATGCCCGGCGCCGGGGCGATGTAGCCCCCGCCACCGCGAAGCCCGGGGAACGGACACCCGTCCCCCGGAGGTTTTCCCCTCGAGGGCGCCCCGGAAACAGCTTCCGGGCGCCCCCGCTCTTCTTCCCGGCCCCCCCGAATGATTGTCGCCATCACCCGCTTCCGCGCGTCCCCCGAAGAGGCCGACGGCTGGGTCCAACGGCTCCAGGAGCGCTCGCGGCGCGTGGACGGCTACGCGGGCTTCCTGGGCCTGGAGGTGCTGCGCTCATTCGAGCGCTCGCCTGAAATCCTGCTCGTCACCCGCTGGAAGGACCGGGACGCCATGCGGGCCTACTTCCAGTCGGAGGACTTCCAGCGGGCGAAGGGGGCCAGCGCGTCCCAGGAGGACGCCACCTTCACGATGTACGAGGTCGTGGCCACCTGAGCTGTTCCCAATCGCCCCCGGGTCGTCTAAGGGCGGTGCACCATGGCTGAACGTCTTGCCCTATTCGCCACCGCCGCGCGCGGCACCGAGGACCTGCTCGCCGAGGAGCTGAAGGAGCTTGGCGCGAAGCGCATCCGCCAGGACCGAGGCGGCGTGCGCTTCATGGCCGCGCTCGACGAGGCCCTCAACGTCTGCCTCTGGTCCCGCATCGCCATGCGAGTCCTCTACCCGCTGGGCGAGTTCGACGCGAAGGGCGCCCAGGGCCTCTACGACGCCGTGGCCAGCGTGCCGTGGGAGGAGCACCTCACCACGAACGTGACGTTTGCGGTGGACGCGAACCTCAAGGACACCGAGCACGCACACTCCGGCTTCGTGGCCCTGAAGGTGAAGGACGCCATCGTGGACCGCCTGCGCGACAAGCTGGGCTCGCGGCCGGACGTGGACACGCGCAACCCGGACGTGTCCGTGGTGGCGCACCTGGTGAAGGAGAAGCTGTCCCTCTCCCTGGACCTGGTCGGAGAGCCGCTGCACCGGCGCGGCTACCGCGTGCGCCCCACCCCCGCGCCCCTGAAGGAGAACCTGGCCGCGGCCCTGCTGCGCGCGGCGGGCTACACCGGCACGGAGGCGCTGGTGGACCCCATGTGCGGCTCGGGCACCCTCGTCATCGAGGGCGGCCTCATCGCGCGCAAGCGCGCCCCCGGCATCAACCGGAGCTTCGCGGTGGAGCGCTGGCCGCACCTGGGCACGCGCGCCAAGGAGCTGCTCGCGGACCTGCGCGCGGACGCGCGGCGCAACGAGCGCAAAGTGGAGGTCCCCATCCTCGGCTTCGACAAGAGCGACGAGGCCCTGGAGGCCGCGGACCGCAACGTGAAGGCGGCGCGGCTGGGAGAGGAGGTCCAGCTCGCGGAGGGCGACGCGACGAAGCTTCCGCCCCTGCCGGAGGGTGGCGGACTCATCCTCACCAACCCGCCCTATGGCGACCGGCTCGGCTCCGGCGGCCAGAAGGGCATGAAGACCTTCTACTTCAAGCTGGGTGACAGCTTGCGCGCGCTGCCGGGCTGGCGCGTCTGGGTGCTGTCCGGCAACCCCGCCTTCGAGAGCGCCTTCCACGCGCGCCCCATGGCCCGGCGCGACGTGTGGAACGGCCCCATCCCCTGCACGCTGCTGGGCTACCGCGCCCCGCCGCTGCCTCCCGGCTCAAAGCCGGTTCTCGGAGCGCCGGGCGAGTCGCTGGAGGTTGCTCCGGTGCGTCCAGAGCATCAGGACGAATAACCCCGCGGTGAGCAGCACGTATTCGCGGGAGCGCGCGGTGAGGAACGCGGTGGCGATGGCGACCACCGCCGCGGACAGCGAGCCCACGGAGCTCACGCGCCACCGGGCCACCACCAGCCCGTAGATGATGGCACCGGCGAGCGCCGCCTGGGGCACCAGCACCACCAGCACGCCCAGCGCGGTGGCCACGCCCTTGCCGCCCTGGAGCTTGAGCCACACCGGGTACACGTGCCCCAGCACCGCGGCCAGGCCCACCAGCGCGTGCGCCCGCGCGTCCCCGGGCATGAAGTGCACGGCCAGCCCCACGGGCAGCACGGCCTTGAGCGCGTCCAGGAGCAGCACCACCGCGCCCAGCTTCTTGCCGGCGACGCGCGTGACGTTGGTGGCGCCGATGTTGCCGCTGCCGCTGGCGCGCACGTCCACCCCGCGCAGCCACCGCGTCAGCAGCACGCCAAAAGGGACGGAGCCGCAGAGGTAGCCCAGCAGGAGGAAGGCGGAGAGCACGGAAGAGGACAGGGTCCCGCCCTTCAGGACAGCAGGTGCGGGAAGCGGGTGTGCACCACGACGTAGGCGTAATTGACCAGCAACACCAGCGGGAAGGCGATGCGCACCCACAGCCACTCGCGCTCGTCCAGCTCCACCTCCGGGATGGGCAGCGCGAAGAGGAAGTGCAGCACCGTCACCACCGCGGCCAACGCGAACAGCAGCGCGCACACGGTGCCCAGCGGGTTGGCCTCCCACGCCCCCGGGATGTTGAAGTGCGCGACGCGGTCCGCCACCCGGGTGAGCCCACAGCCCAGGCAGGGCCAGCCCGTGTGCTCGCGCAGCACACAGCCCCAGAACGGGATGATGCGGGCCACGGGGATGTAGCGCCCCACGAGCAGCCCGCCGAGTCCGACGAGCCCGAGCCATTCGAATGTCCCCAACCGTCGGTTGGGCGCGGGGATGGTGACCTTCATGCGCACCTCGCGCCGAGTGTGCGGGATAGGTCGCGAGGATGGAAGGGGTGCCTTGCCGGCCCCTGGAAACCTGGGCTAAGCGAACGGGCATGCACATGCTCCGCACCGCCCTCGTGATGCTGGTCGCCGCTCCCCTCGTGGCCCTCGCGGCGGACAAGACGCCCGCGCCCGCCAAGGCCAAGGCCGAAGCCGC
Source organism: Corallococcus exercitus (assembly GCF_003611585.1). GTDB lineage: Bacteria > Myxococcota > Myxococcia > Myxococcales > Myxococcaceae > Corallococcus > Corallococcus exercitus. The sequence goes on from NZ_RAVW01000012.1 coordinate 12,501, forward strand.
GTCGAGCGACTGCCACCACCCCGCCGACGCGAAGACGCCCGAGGCCGCCAAGGCCGCGAGCACCGGCTGGACGCTCACCCGCGGAGAGCCCCTCAAGGGCGAGCCCACGGTGAAGCTCGCGGAGCTGCTCGCGAAGCCCCAGGCCCACGACGGCAAGGTCGTGCGCGTGGAGGGCCAGGTGCGCAAGGCGTGTGAGAAGAAGGGCTGCTGGCTGGAGCTGGCCCAGGACGCCAAGAGCCCCGGCGTGCGCGTGACGTTCAAGGACTACGGCTTCTTCGTCCCGCTGGACTCCGCGGGCTCGCAGGCGCGCGTGGAGGGCGTGGTGAAGGTCGCGGAGCTGAGCGACGCCCACGCGAAGCACTACGAGGCCGAAGGCGCCATCGTCCCGCGCGGCACCGACGGCAAGCCCCGCGAGGTGCAGCTCGTGGCCTCCGGCGTCGAACTGCGCCGCTAGCCGCGATGGGTGGACGCAGCTTCAGCATGCGGGGTGTGCAGGGCGCGGCCGACCGGGCCGTGCAGCACGCCCGCGCGTGGCTCCTGGAGACGGAGCCCGGCTCGCGCGTGCACGACGTGCAGTTGGATCCGCGCTTCCAGCACCGGGGCGTGGACCTGCTCTGGGAGCTGCCCTCCGGAGAGGTGCGTGGCATCGAGGTGAAGGGCGACCGGCAGGCCACCCGCCGCCGCTACTTCTTCGAGCTCATCTCCAACCTGGAGAAGGACACCCCCGGCTGCTTCCTCTACAGCGGCGCGGACCTGATGCTGTACGTGTTCCTCACGCAGGGCGAGCTGCACGCGCTGCCCCTGCCCCGGGTGCGAGAGTGGTTCCTCCCCCGCGCGAAGGAGTACGCGCTCAAGCACGCCTTCACCCAGACGGGTGCCATCCGCTACACCACCGTGGGCGCCGTGGTGCCCGTGCGGGACGTGGCGGAAGGCGTGCCCGGCGTCGTCACCGTGAAGCTCAAGCGCCCGGTGCCGGTGACGCCCGGCTCGCCGGACGCGGAGGCTTCGGCGACGGCCTCCGCGGTCAGCGAGCCGCGGGCGCCCGAGGCCCCGGAGTCCCAGGGCCCCCGGCGCACGGGGACCTGAAGCTCCGGCCGATTAGCGGCGGCGCTGGGGCTGCGCGTGCTGGTGCCGGTGCGCCCGGTGGCCCGGGTGCATCTTGTCGTGCAGGGCCTCCAGCCGCTCCTGCGTGCCCATCAGCTCCAGGAGCGCGGACCGGTCGTTCTGCTGCTTGAAGACGTGCTCCAGGCGGGGCACCAGGTCCAGCGCCAGGTGGATGTCGTTGGCCTTCTCCGCCTCCGCCAGCAGGCCGCGGCCCTCGACGGACGCGTCGATCCACGCCTGCAGGTGGATGAGGCCGTCCACCGCCAGCAGGCGCGAGATGGGCGCGCGAGCCGTGTCGTGGATGAGGTTCTTGAGGTCCTGGATGGCCGGCTCGCGCTCGCCCTTCGCGGCGCGCACCACCGCCTGGGAGATGCCGCGCCGGTCGGGCAGCAGGAACTCCTCCACGTCGGCGAAGGCCGTCGCGTCGTCCAGGTGGCCCTGGGCGGCCAGCGACTCCGCCAGGCTGTCGAACAGCTCCGCGTCCTTCTCCGAGAAGGGCGCCAGCGCCTCCTGGAGGAACGGCTGGGGCAGCGCGCCCTTGTCATCCACCGTCAGCTTCGAGCGCAGGGACTTCACGTGCTCGAAGGCGGAGGCCACCGGGGCCTCCTTCGCGCCGTTGAGCTTGTGCACGAGCACCTGCATCAGCGTCGCCAGGCTCTGCGTGAAGTCCTGCGGGGACACGCGGTCCGGCATCCACCGGCGCCACAGCTCCACGGCCGCGGCCACGACGTAGTCCTTGAAGGGGCCGGTGCCCTTCCACTTCCCCGCCCACTGCTGGGCGATGCCGAGCGGATAGGCGGACTCCGCCAGCTTGCGGTAGTCCTCTTCGCCCACGGGGACGCCGTAGTGCCCCAGCGTGCCCAGCAGGGCCTCCGTCGAGTAGTCCTTGAGGCCCGTCTTCTGCCACGACTTTTCCACGCGCTGCGTGCTCACCAGATGCTCTCCGAGGCCATGCGAGTGCCGGCCATCGGCCCCGCTGCCCGTCTTCTAGCGAAAGCGGAGCCCGGCGAATACGGCCTTTGCGGGCCCCGTCAGGCGGCGGACGGCTGGGGCGGCGGGCGACCCGGCACGATGGGCCACACCGTGGGCTGGCGCCGCCCGTCCTCCACGCGGCGGGCCAGGTACGGCTCGCACCCGCGCTCCTGGAAGGCCCGCTTCCACGCGGCGAAGCTGCCCCCCGCGCGCCAGGCGTCCATGGCGGCAAGCCCCGCCTCCGGGCCGCATTGGGCCAGCATGTACTCCACCCAGGCCCAGCGCGCGGACGTGGGCCGCACCTCCGCCCGTCCCCGAAGGCCCTTGCGCAGCCGCTCCAGCTTGTTCTCCACCTCGCGCAGCCCCGCGAAGGGGGCCCCGTCCAGCGGCGTGTTGCGCTTGGCCACGAAGGGCGCGACCCCCAGCGCCACGGGCAGGATGCGCGACAGCTCCGTGGTGAAGCGGATCAACTCGTCGATGTCCGCGTCCTCCTCATGCGGGAGCCCCACCACGTTGTAGACCTTCAGCTGCTTCATACCCGCCGTGCGCGCGAACTGAGCGGCGCGGACGATCTGCTCCTCGGAGTGCTTGCGGTCCACCAGGTCCCGCATCTTCTGGGAAGCCCCGTCCGCGGCCACCGTGAGGTTCGTCGCCCCACCCCGCCGGAGCTGATCCACCAGCTCCTGGGTGAGCCGGTCCGCGCGCAGCGAGGACACCCCCACCTCGCGCCCCGAGTCCACGAGGGTGCGCAAGAGCTCCACGATGCGCGGGTGGTCCGTCACCGCCGCGCCCACCAGCCCCACGCGCTTCGCGTAGTCCGGGATGAGCGACAGGACCCGCTCCGGAGGCACCGTGCGCATGCCGCCATTCGTCGTGCGGCGCATGACACAGTAGTGGCAGCCCCGCGAGCAGCCCCGCTCCGGCTCGATGAGGAACATCGAGCGCAGCTCCGTGTGCGGCGTGATGATCTGCGTGCGCGCCGGCAGCCGGGCGTCCGTCGCCTTCGCCACGTGGTAGCGCGCCCCGCCCCGCCCGGGCACCCGGAAGCCGGGGACCTTCGCCAGGTGCTCCAGCAGCGCCTCGCGCTCCATGGAGGCCGCGGCCTCCAGCAGCACGTGGATCAGGTCCTCCGCCTCGCCCTGGACGAGCACGTCCACGAAGGGCTCCAGCGGATCCGGGTTGGAGAACGTCAGCGGGCCGCCCGCCACCACCAGCGGATGCCTTGCATCCCGCTCCGAGGCAAGAACCGGCAAACCAGACAACTCCAACATCGTGAACAAACCCGTGAGTTCCAACTCATAGGCCACGGAGAATGCAAGCATTTCAAAGCCAGACACCGGTGCCTGGGATTCCCAGGTAAACAATGGCGTCCGTGTTCTCTTGTATGTCTCGACATCATCGGGAAGAAAGACACGCTCGGCGGTCGCGCCCGCGTGCGCATGCACCTCCCGGTAGATGGCCTGGTAGCCCAGCGAGCTCATGCCCACGTGGTAGGGGCTCGGGTAGCAGAGCGCGACCCGGTAGGGCGCCTCCTTGCGGAGCGTCCCCACTTCGTCCGCGAGAAGCGAGCAGACATGCTCGATGAGTTCGTATCGGCCCTCCATGGTCCTCCTGACAGTGGAATCCAGACACTAACAACAGCGCGGCCCCGGACCGCCACTCCCGCGTGGGGGAGGGGCTGCCGGGGCCGCGTTGGCCTTCAGGGTCGGTCGGTGCCGACTAGACTACTTGAACGACGGGATCGCCTTCGCCGGCACGCAGAACCCAAGCTCCGGGTCGCACGTCACCGCGAAGTCCGGGTTGATGCCGGAACCGGTGCCGCACGTGTCGACGAAGTTCTCCTCCACGTTGGGATCCAGGTCCGGGTCGCAGCCCGTCGCCGGCCACAGCGCGCGCATGACGTAGTGCGCGACGCAGCCGTTGCTGGTGTAGGTCACTTCGCCCGTCATCTGCGTGCCCGGCGCGCCAGGGTTCGAGTACACCCGAACGTTGGCGAACTGGTACGTCTTCTGGCTGGGCGAGACCGAGTAGTCCCGCTCGTTCGGCTTGCCCGGGTTGGCCTTGCCCGTGGTCGCGTTGACGCCCGCCGCGTTGAACTCCGGCGCCGAGCAGAAGTCATCCGCGTCCGTCGTCGTGGACAGGTTGCCCGTCGCCTGCAGCCCGTCGAACGTGTTGCTCGCGTCGTACTGGCCCAGGCCCGCGAGCGTCAGGGGGCGGATCACGAGCTTGGCCGTGTTCGCCTTCGGGTCCGCGAACTTCCACACCCCGAGCTGCTCACCGGTGAGCGGCTCGAACCGGCTGCAGTCCGCACCGGTGGGAGCGTCGACCTCATCGTACTTGGCGTACCAGGTCGCGAAGGACGCGTCCTGGACGATGCACCCGGCACTCGGCTGCTCGAAGTCGCAAGCGGTCAGGCTGCCCGCGGCTCCCAGCATCACCACCGTCGAAAGAATGCTCTTGCGCATGTTGCTGATCTTCCTCACGTGGTCAGGTGATTAGAACGTGTACCGGACACCGAAGCGGATCTGCCGCGGGGCCTGGTAACGGTCCGGGTTCTTGTAGTTCTTGTTCACGTCCTCGAACGCCAGGTTGCCCGAGCCGTCCGCGAGCGGAACGCGGCCTTCGCTGTCCGCCGTCGGCAGGTCAGCCGCAGTGCCGGAGGTCTTGGTCTTCGGATCGTAGACCGGGAGGACCTGCGAGAACGTGTAGGAGTCGTCCACGCTCTCCACGCCCTGGAAGTTGAAGAGGTTGAACACGTCCAGGGTGAAGGACACCACGCTGTCCTTGCTCACGCGGTAGTTCACGCCCACGTTGGAGTCGATGCTGTTGATCCACGGGGTGCGACCGCCGCTGCCGCGCGGCAGGATGAACGTCTCATCCTGGCCGTAGCCCGGGTAGGCACCGAGGTAGTTGATCGGCGTACCGGAGTTGCCGCGGTAGGACAGACCGATGCTCGCCGACAGCGCGTTGGAGATGTTGAACTCCTTGGCGCCGAACACCTTGATGGCGTGCGTGCGGTCGAAGGGCAGCAGACCCGTGCGGTTGTTCAGGAGGGCAATCAGGTCGAAGTCCGCGAGGATGTTCGGATCGAGCTGGTTGTTCTCCGGACGGAACAGACCGGGGTAGTTGCCGTACAGGCGGGACCACGTGTAGCTCGCCTGCGCCAGCCAGCCGTCCGTGAACGTGCGGTTCAGGTAGACGGTGACCGCGTCGTAGTCACGCTGCGGGGTCGGGAACTCCTTGGCGAAGCCGCTGCCGGGGTTGCCAAGGAAGTACGTGTTGCCGTCATCGCGGCTCATGTCCTCGATGACCTTGTTCATGTCGCGGTGCGTGTAGCTCGCGCCCAGGCGGGTGTTCGCCAGGAGCTCGTACTCGCCGCCGACCACGAGCTCGTCGGAGGACTGGGGCTGGATGTCCGGATCCACCGGCTCGCTCTGCACCAGACCGCCCGTGTAGAGCTGGTTCGCGTTGGCCGTGCTCTCCGCGCGCGGCGCGATGAACGCGTCGGACGCGCAGTTGCCGCGCTGGCCTTCCAGGGTGGAAGGATCGCAGCCACCGGCCTCCCCCGGCTCCGCCAGGTAGCGACGCGCGCTGAAGCGGCGCTCACCCGGGAAGGCGCGGTCCATCATGTTGAGCGGAACCTGCTCGTAGTACCGGGCGAAGTTGACGAACAGCTTCGCGCGGCCGTTGGCGAACGGATCCACCACGGCGCCGATGCGGGGCGACCACTGGTTGCCCAGCTTCAGGGCCAGGTTGCCGTCGCCGCCGTACATGGACTGCACGTCGTAGCGCACGCCCAGGTTCAGGGTGACGCGGTTCGCGATGGACCAGCTGTCCTGGAGGAAACCACCGATGGTGGTGCCGCTCGTGGAGGACTTCTGCAGGCTCTCGAACACCGGAGTGTCCGGGGCCGTCTGGTAGCCGTAGCGGCGGTTGTCCACCCAGATGCGGCGGCCGTTCACCAGGCTGCTGCTCTCCTGCAGCCACACGCTACCGGAGTAGGCCTTCTTCTGGTCGAAGGTCAGGAACTCCGTGTCCACGCCCGCCTTGAAGACGTGCGTACCGGCCGCGTTGAGCAGGTAGGTCGCCTTGGCGTTGATCTGGTAGCGGTCCAGCGTGGCCTCGGACATGAAGCCGGGGCCGCCGACGAAGTAGTTCGTCGCCGGGCAGCGCAGGGCCTGCTCCGCCGTGGTCGTGCCGCAGTACTCTTCCGCGTTCGGGACGTTCTCGAACTGCGTCAGGGGACGCGTGCGGGTGTACTGCGCCAGGGCGTAGCCCGCCAGGCCGGTGGTGTCGCCGATGGCGGTGCCGTCCGCCGGAGGCGTGCCCGCGGTCTGGTGGAACCAACCGAGGTTGGCGTCGACCAGGACCTTCTTGTCCATGAACGCGCCCGCGTACTTGAGGGCGAGCGCCGTGGTGTTCGCGCGGTTCTCGGTCTGGCCGATGTCCTCGGGACGCGAGTTCTGGGCCGCGGGCAGACCACCCGAGCGGGGGCTGATCTGCAGCTTGCCCAGACCACCCGACACGGTCGGGGTGCCGTTCAGGGCGAACGACACGTTGTGGTCCTGGTTGATGAGGTACGTCAGCTTGCCCATGAACTGGATCGTGCGGGAGTCAGCGAAGTACGTCCGCTCGGAACCCGGGATCTGCTGGACGACGCTGAAGCCGTTCGCATCCTTCGCCACTTCGCCGTCGTCATTCAGCGTGAAGGCGTTGAGGGCGCGGGTGTGCTCGTAGCGCTGGAACGACGGCGCGAAGCCGGCGAAGAACCAGAGCTTGTCCTTGAGGATGGGGCCGCCGAGGGTCGCGCCGAAGTCGCCCAGGTTGCTCAGGGCGTTCAGGCCGGTGACCGTGGTGCCGTCCTCGATGACCAGCTTCCGGTTGCCTTCCAGGGCGCCCGGCGTCCAGTTGGCGAACACGGAGCCGTGGAACTCGTTGGAACCCGACCGGGTCACCGCGTTGATCACACCGCCCGTGGAGCGACCGAACTCCGGCATGTAGCCGCCGGTGATGATGTTCACGTCCTGCACGAACTCGATGCTGAGCGGGCTGGCGTTCACGCCGAAGGCAGGGTCGTTCGTGGACAGGCCGTCCACCACGTAGCCGTTCTCAGGCGAGGTCGTGCCGTTGATGGACACGCCGTACTGGTCGGACTGGGCGCCCGGGGCGAGCTCCGCCAGGGATTCAAAGGAGCGCGTCGCGCCACCCTTGCCCACCGGACGGGCCACCGCGATGCGCTTGATGAACTCCTGATCAACGTTGACGCCCTGGTTCGTCGAACCGACGTCGATCGTCGGCGGCGAGCCAACGACCGTCTCCGAGATCGTGAAGTTCTCGGGGAGCAGTTCGACGTTGACGCGGATGGTGCGGTTGAGCAGCAGCTGGATTTCAGGGCGGGCGAAAGGCTTGAACGACTCCTTCTCGAACCGCAACGTATACGTGCCCGGCGGGAGCTGGGGAATACGGTAGTTACCCTGTGCGTCGGTAACCACGGTCTGCTCGCCCTGCAGGTTGGGCGAGGTGGCGGTGACAACGACATCAGCTGCCGGCTTCTTGTCCTCAGTGTTGATGACAGTGCCGATGATGACGCTGGACTGCGCGAAAGCCGCGGATCCGTACAACAGACCTGCAGCAAGGACGACTCCGGTTTCCCGAAGTACTTGTTTCACTTGCATACCAAACCCCTCCAAGGTGGGCTGCAACCGAAAATGACTCCGGAAAATATCCGAGGTCAAGCAGTTGTCAATAGACCGTTGCTTTTTGGTGACCAGTGGGGCATTGCGCGATCACGTTGGCGGCATCAAACACGGTTGCTTGAACCCGGAACCCTTTTCTGTATGGTGGCCGCCCTTCAATCCGGGCATGGCGGGGACGGGCAGTCCACTGGTGAAGAGGAGTTACGTGCATGTTCGATTCAGTCCTTGACCGCGGGCAAGGACCCAAGTCGCGCTTCGGCGTGGGTGCTGGCGTTTCCACGGTGCTCCACGTCGGCCTGCTGGGTCTTGTGGCCTATCTCTCCACGCGCCCGCCTCCCGTGGAGGAGAAGGAAGTTGAGGTCACGCTGAAGGCGACCATGGCGCCGCCTCCGCCTCCTCCTCCTCCGCCTCCTCCGGCGTCGAAGCCGAAGACGGAGAAGAAGGTCACGCCCAAGAAGCCCAAGGACATGATCGTCCAGCCGAAGGAGATCCCGCAGCAGAAGCCGCAGGAGACCGAAGAGGCGCCCGAGCCCGAGGAAGAGGCGAGCGAGTCCGAGGTCGAGGGTGGCGTCGAAGGCGGCGTCGCGGGCGGTGTGGTGGGTGGCGTGGTCGGCGGTGTGATTGGCGGCGTGGTGGGCGGTCAGTTGGGTGGAACGGGCACGGACGTGCTGGCGTTCGGCCAGGGCATGACGCGTCCCGAGAAGATCGCGGGTCCCGAAGTCAGCTACACGCGTGAGGCCCTCGAGGCGCGCGTGCAGGGTCTGATGATCGTGAAGTGCGTGATCACGACCGAGGGAAAGGTCGAGCGCTGCCGCACGATCAAGCCGCTCCCTCACATGGAACAGGCCGTGATGGACGTGCTCACCGCCTCACGCTACAAGCCGGTCACGTTCCAGGGCAGGCCGGTCGAAGTTCAGTACACGTTCAACTTCAACCTGAAGCTGCCGCGCTGATCCAGCCTGGCAGCCCCGCTTGAGCAGTCCGCCGAACATAACCCCGCGCTCGTGAGGAGGAGCGCTCCACAGCCATGCAATTTACCCTTGCTGACATCTGGCACCACACGGGCCTCTTCGCCCGCTTGATCATCTTCACCCTCGCCATCATGTCGGTGGCGTCGCTGGTCGTCATGGCGGAGCGGATCATCGTCTTCCGCAAGACGCGTTCTGACAGCCGCAACTTCGCCGCCAAGATGGGCGCGATCCTCGCGAAGGGCGACCTGACCACCGCCGCGAACACCAACCTGGGCAAGGACGTGGGCCACCTGGGCCGCGTGATCAACTCCGGCCTGACGGCATACCGGATCAGCCCTGGAAACAAGGACCTGGCGGTTGAGTCCGTGGCCCGCGCCCTGGAGCGCCAGGCGCAGCGCGAGGTGCAGAGCCTCAAGCGCGGCCTGGGCCTGCTGGCCACCGTCGGTTCGACGGCCCCGTTCGTCGGCCTGCTGGGCACCACGATGGGTATCGTGAACGCCTTCCAGCTCATGGCGGCCGCGGGTTCGGGCGGTCTGGCGACCATCTCCGCCGGTATTTCCGAGGCGCTCATCACCACGGCGTTCGGTCTGCTCGTGGCGATCCCCGCCGTGATGGCCTACAACTTCCTGCAGGGCTGGGTGGATGCCCGCTCCGTGGACATCTCCGAGTCCTCCAACGAGTTCCTGGACGTGGTGGCGCGGCACGTGGGCGGCGGTTCGCACGCGGCCTGAGTCGTAGCCCACACCCTGGGACCCCCCACCCATGAGGGTGGCTCGGCTGAGAAGCCGCGCTGCCCCGGGGTGGGAATCCCTTCCCGGACACAGGTGCACGCATGGGAATGTCAGCAGGCCCCAAAGGGGGCATCAAGAGCGAGATCAACGTCACGCCCCTGGTGGACGTGGTGTTGGTGCTCCTCATCATCTTCATGGTCGTGACGCCCATGCTCCAGCGCGGCAAGTCCGTGGAGCTGCCCAAGGCCACGGAGATCGAAAAGGAAGGCAAGGAAGCCGACCCGCTGATCCTCTCCATCACCCCGGACAAGAAGATGTTCGTGGAGAACGATGAGGTCGACGAGAAGGGGCTCCAGGAGAAGATCGCCGCCGAGCTGGTGAAGGATCCAGGCAAGAAGATCCTGCTGAAGGGTGACAACGCCCTGAACGTGGGCGATGTGCGCAAGGTGCTGGACACGGCCCGCAAGGCGAAGGCGAAGCAGATCGCCCTGGGTGTCGAGGAGAAGAAGTAATGTCCCGAGGAACCAAGCAGCGTCAGTGGGTCAAGCCCGCGTCCGCGCCGAACTCGGAGATCAACGTCACGCCGCTGGTGGACGTGGTGCTGGTGCTCCTCATCATCTTCATGGTGGTGACGCCTCTCCTGGAGAAGGACATCCTCGTCCGGGTCCCGGAGACGGAAGTGGAGGAGAACCAGCCGCCGCCGGAGCCGGATGATCAGCAGATCGTCGTGCAGGTGGACAAGGCCGGCGCCTACTCCATCAACACGGAGCAGATCCCCGCGTCGGACTACATCCCCCGCCTCAAGCGGATGCTGAACGCCAAGAAGCCGGACGAGAAGGTCGTCTTCTTCATGGCGGATGACGCGGCGAACTACGGCAAGCTCGTGGTGGCGCTCGACGGCGCCCGTGCCGCGGGAGCGAAGATCCTGGGCATGGCCACCGAGCTTCCCCAGAACGCGGTCATCCAGGGCACGGCGACCACGCCGGACGGTGCGGCACCCGCGCCTGCCCCCACGCCGGCGCCCTGATCCACAGCTTCAGGCAGCGCTGACGCGCGAAGCCTCGTCACTGATTCCATCCGAAGCCCGCTGGCGTTCCGACGCCAGCGGGCTTCTGCTTTTTTCGGGCAACGTGTCCCCGACCGGGACCCGACGTCTGGCGCGATGGATGGCCGCGGGTGGCCGCCCACGAGGACGCAGGGCCGGTATGGGCATTGCTCTCCCCTCCCCCATACGGGTTGGGACGGGGGAGACGATGCTGGCGAGGGTGCGGTCGGGGGCGTTGATGGGCATCGACGCGGTGGTGGTGGAGTGCGAGGTCGACATGGCCCTCGGACTGCCCTACTTCAACGTCGTGGGGTTGCCGGAGGGAGCAGCCCGGGAGTCGAAGGTCCGGGTGGTCTCCGCGCTGAAGAACGCGGGCTTCGACCTTCCGCAGAAGCGGATCACGGTCAATCTGGCGCCGGCGGATCTGCGCAAGGAAGGGGCGGCGTTCGAGCTGCCCATCGCGCTGGGTGTCCTGGCGGCGGCACGGCTGATGGAGGAGGAGCCCCTGGGGCGCTACCTCTTTGGCGGCGAGCTGTCGCTGGACGGCTCCATCAAGCCCATCAAGGGCGTGCTGCCCCTGGCCGTGGCGGCCCGCAACGGCGGCTATCGCGGGATCATGGTGCCGGCCGCGAACGCAGCGGAGGGAGCGTTGGTGGAGGGAATCCAGGTGCTGCCGGTGGCCCACCTGCGCGAGGCGGTGGGGCACCTCACGGGCGAGGCGCCCCTGACGCCGCTGACACGCACGGGGACTGCGCCAGGGGCTCGTCGCCAGGAGGTCGCGGACATGGCCGACGTGCGCGGGCAGCCGGAACTGAAGCTGGCGTTGGAGCTGGCGGCGGCCGGCGGCCACAACCTACTGATGGCCGGACCTCCGGGTTCAGGCAAGACGATGCTGGCTCGGCGGCTGCCGGGCATCCTTCCTGAGATGACGTTCGATGAGGCCCTGGAGGTGACGAAGGTCTACTCCATCCAGGGACTGCTGGGGGACGAACAGGCGCTGGTGCAAGAGCGGCCGTTCCGCTCGCCCCACCACACGCTGTCCGACGCAGGACTGGTGGGTGGAGGCCCCATGGCGCGTCCGGGAGAGTTGTCCCTGGCGCATCATGGGGTGCTGTTCCTCGACGAGCTTCCGGAGTTCCGGAAGAACGTCCTGGAGGTGCTGCGACAGCCCCTGGAGGAAGGGGTCATCCACCTGGCGCGGGCCACTCAGCACATCACCTATCCGTGCCGCGTCATGCTGGTCGCGGCGATGAACCCCTGTCCCTGTGGCTATTTCAACGTCCCGGGGCACAAGTGCACCTGCCGCGAGCACCGCGTCTTCGACTACCACACGCGCATCAGCGGGCCGTTGATGGACCGCATCGACATCACCGTGCAGACGCGGCCGGTGGAGTACCACCAGCTGGCGGCGAAGACGCCGGAGCTGCCGAGCCAGTACTACCGGCAGCGAGTCCAGGCCGCGCGCGAGCGGCAGCGCGTCCGCTTCCAGGACACGCCAGACGTGCACTGCAACGCACAGATGCCATCGCATCTGCTGCGCCGCTTCTGCGTGCTGTCTCCGAGCGCGGAGAAGGATCTGAAAAAGGCGGTTCAGCAACACGGCCTGTCCGCTCGGGCGCACGACCGCATCCTCAAGCTGGCACTGACCCGCGCGGACCTGGAGGACCACGGACGTATCGAGGACGTGGACCTGCGACTCGCCGTCGACTGCCGGATGCTGGACCGCCGGGGCTGGCTGCATACAAATACCCAGGGAGCAGTGGCTTTACCCCTCCCCTCGCCTGTCAGGAACCCGCCTTCCGAGAACGACGGGAGCCACGGCTTCCCGCCCTACAAGAGCTGACCCTTCCCCAGCGGGCAAGGGATGCACGACCCGCTCATCCAGGCGGGGCGCGGGGCCGGTGATGATCCGCGCCGACCTGCCGAACGTCAGGTACGAGTAGGCCCAGTTGAGCAGCACGGCCAGCTTGCTTCGGAAGCCGATGAGGAAGGTGATGTGGATGAAGAGCCAGGCCAGCCAGGCGATGAAGCCGGATTGCTTGACGCGGCGGAAGGCCACGCCCACGGCATGGCCCCTGCCGATGACGGCGTAGGTTCCCCGGTCCCAGTAGCGGAACGGCTGCATGGGCTGGCCCGCGAGCTGGCGGCGGAGGTTGAGCACCGCGTGCTTGCCCTCCTGCATCGCCGCGGGCGCCACTCCTGGGACCGCGCTTCCGTCGTCCTGTTTCACGAGCGCCAGGTCACCCACGACGAAGATGTCGGGATGCCCGGGCACGGTGAGCTCGGGCGTCACCGGGACGCGGCCTGCCCTGTCCAGCGTCACACCCAGCGAGCGGGCCACGGGCGAGGCCTCCACACCCGCGGCCCAGAGCACCGTACGGGCCGCCAGATGTTCAGGGCCCATGTCCACGCCCGCCGCGTCGATGTTCGTCACCCGGGTGCCCGTGCGGACCTCAACGCCGAGCTTCTCCAGCACCCGGCGGGCCTCGCCCGAAAGATTCTCCGGGTAGGTGGGAAGCACGCGGTCCATGCCCTCGATGAGGATGACGCGCGCATCCCGGGGGTCGATGTTCTGGAAGTCACCCGACAATGAATTGCGGCTGATCTCCGCCAGGGCTCCCGCCAGCTCTACGCCCGTGGGGCCCGCGCCAATGATGGCGAAGGTGAGCAGCGCGCGGCGGCGCTCGGGGTCCGGTTCGCGCTCGGCCTGCTCGAAGGCGAGCAGCACACGGCGGCGGATCTCCAGGGCATCCTCGACGGTCTTCAACCCCATCGAGTGCCGCGACCATGCCTCGTTGCCGAAGTACGAGTGCGTCGCTCCGGTGGCCACGATGAGGAAGTCGTACGCCAGCTCGCCGTCCGCCAGGACGACACGCTTGCGCGCGGTGTCCACGCCGGTCACTTCCGCGAGCAGCACCTGGACGTGACTGCGACCAAGCATCGCCCGCAGCGGCGCGGCGATGTCGCTGGGGCTCAGCGTCGCCGTGGCCACCTGGTACAGCAGGGGCTGGAAGAGGTGGTGGTTGTGACGGTCCACCATCGTGACGCGAACCCCTGCCTTACGCAGGTACCGGGCCGCGTAGAGGCCGCCGAAGCCGCCTCCCAGGATGACCACATGGGGAAGGTTCTCACGGGTCGTATTCACGGGATGAGATGTCACGCCGACGTGCCCGGGATTCAATGCAAAGCCTTCCATCCCACCAAGCTGGCCTGTCACGTCCCCCCGTGTCTGCTTATGCGCGGACGCCCTCTCCTTGCGACTTCTCATCCCCCGGGAGACAGCCATGCCGCTCCGCCACTTCGGACGGACCGGGCGGACCTGGACGCCCTTGCAGGCCCATCTCCCCGGAAGCCTGCGCGGCATGACCGTTGCTCTGCCTGCCGCCGAGGCATCCAGCCCGCAGGGCGGCGAGGGAGTCAGACGAGATGAGCAGGCTGACGGAGAAGTTGAAGGCAGTGGCGGCGGCGGTGGCGTCCATCGAGAAGCAGTTCGGCCGGGGCGCGGTGATGACGCTCGGCGCGGACGCACCGGAGCAGAAGGTGGCGGTCATTCCCACGGGCTCGGTGGGATTGGACCGGGCGCTGGGCGTGGGGGGTTATCCGCGAGGACGCGTGGTGGAGCTGTTCGGCAATGAGTCCTCCGGCAAGACGACGCTCACCCTGCATGCCATTGCCCAGGTGCAGGCCGTGGGAGGCGTGGCGGCCTTCATCGACGCGGAGCACGCGCTGGACCTGTCCTACGCGCGCAAGCTGGGGGTGCGCACGGAGGAACTGCTTGTGGCGCAACCGGACACCGGTGAGCAGGCGCTCGAGATCACCGAGCAGCTCGTGCGCTCGGGCGCCGTGGACCTCATCGTGGTGGATTCGGTGGCGGCGCTGGTGCCCCGCGCGGAAATCGAAGGGGAGATGGGGGACGCGCACATGGGCGTCCAGGCGCGGCTGATGAGTCAGGCCCTGCGGAAGCTCACCGGCGCCGTGAGCCGCTCCGGCACCTGCATCATCTTCATCAACCAGATCCGCATGAAGATTGGCGTGATGTTCGGCAACCCGGAGACGACCACGGGCGGCAACGCGCTGAAGTTCTACGCGTCGGTGCGGATGGAGATCCGCCGCACGGGCAACCTCAAGGAGGGCGATGCGGTGGTGGGCTCACGGGCCCGCGTGAAGGTGGTGAAGAACAAGCTGGCGCCACCGTTCCAGGAGGCGGAGTTCGACGTGCTCTACGGCACGGGCATCCACCGCGCCGCCGAGGTGCTGGACCTGGCCGTGGGCGCGGGTGTGGTGGAGAAGTCGGGCAGCCACTTCAGCCTGCGGGGCGAACGCATCGGCCAGGGCCGCGAGCGCGCGTGCGAGTGGTTGCGAGAGCACCCGGACGTCCTGGAGTCTCTCGCCCGGGACCTGGTGGGTGCGGCCACGCCTGCCGTGCCGCCCGCGTCCGCCGAGGCGGCCTAGGGCGCGGCCTGGAGTGCATCCAGCGAGAGGGGGACCTCCCATTGGCGTTGGCCCACGCGCAGCACCAGGTGCCCTTCAGGGCCCTCTTCCAGCAGCTCACCGAACTGGTACTGCGCATCGCGAGAGAAGCGGGCCTTCGCCCTGCCCTGCTTCACGCGGCAGGTGAGGACTCCCTCCGGCGAGAGCTGGAGCGACCCCAGGTCCAGGGCTTCCGCCGTCCGGTCGCTCAGGCGCAGGGACACACGCTCGTCCGACGTGACGTCCACGGTGCGCACTTCGTAGGCCGCGTCCTCCACCTGGACGTAGCACCAGTCCGGGGCGATGCGGAGCTGGTAGCGCCCGTCGTCGTCCAGGACCAGCGAGGCGTTGAAGAGCTCGATGATCTTCGGATGCTCGATGGGCTCGTCGTCGTGCCACCAGCGCAACGCCGCATCCAGGCGGATGCCGCTGTCCTCACGGGTGTGCCAACGCTTGCCAGGAGGGGGCTGACCGGTGGGAGGTTGCATGTCGCCCTTGATGTGCGGGTGGGGCCCGGCGGATTCAAGCCGTCGGGCCCTGGAGCCCTACCAGTTCCGCACGAACTCCGTGTAGCCGCGAAAGGCCACGGCTCCCCAGAAGTTCACCAGAACGCCAAGCGCCAGCACGGTCACCACCGCGCGGTTGCGCAGCGACCATCCACCAATGGCGAAGAGCAGCAACAGATAGGGTGTGTAGTCCAGGCTGAACCGGAAGCCGAACTGCATGTAACCGGTGTTCTGGTAGAACAGGCCCGGCAGCGCGCACACCGCCACGGTCAACCACAAGGGCCAGTGCAGCCGGGGACGCGTGCGGGGGACCATCAGGAACACCAGCAGGGGCAGCGTGAGCAGCAGCGACAGTCCATGCGGGTCGTACGACAACCTCGGCGGAGACAACGACACCTGGGGCAGCTTGAGGAACGCGGCCTGGATGTTGCGCGACAGGTACTCGAGGTTGAAGAGCCCGAAGCGGTCGATGTCCGCGTTCACCCGGTTGTTGTAGAAGTACGAGTGGCCGAACTCCCCCGGCTTGCCGAAGCGGTAGACGTTGTAGGCGGCGGCGAGCAGCGCGAGGGGTCCGGCCCCCGCGCCGAAGAGCACGAGCTTGCGGAGGGCGGGCTTCCACGCGGTCGGAAGGGCCTTGAGCTGGGCCAGCCGGTCCGGGCCGGGGCAGAGCGCCTCCAGGACGAAGAAGAGGCCCGCGAACACCAAGGGCGTGCGGGTAAGCACGGCCATGGAGAAGAAGACGCCCGCGAGCACGGGACGCCGCGCCTTGACGGCGTTGCGCACGTACAGACACGTGAGCGCCACGCCCATCACCTGCGCGCCGAACCAGACCTCGCCCCGGATGGCGCAGTAGAAGAACAGCGTGCCGAAGGCGAGCACCAGCGACAGCACCACGTTGTCGTTGCGGTTGCGCTCCGTCTCCCCTTCCTGCGCGAGGAAGCGCAGCAGCGAGTAGAAGAGCGCCACCGCGAGCGCGCCCACGAAGACGCCGAACGACGTGTCGTTGAACTGGTAGCCGTGCAGCGCGACGAAGGGGAGCATCACGACCGCGGGGAAGGACGGGAAGCTGACGAACCAGCGGTCATCGCGGAGCAGGCGCCCTTCGCACCGCACCTTGTGCCCATCCACCACCCGCACGCAGGCCCAGTCCTCCAGGTTGGGCAACACCTGCGGATCCACGTCGAGCCGTCCCTCCAGCCAGGACTGCGCCTGGTAGATGAAGTGCGGCGCGGCGCTCTGCCGGAAGAAGCGCTGCGAGCTGAAGCTGGACAGCACCGCGAACGCGACCAGGAACAGCATCACCTCCACCCGGTAGGCCGACAGCCACAG
Source organism: Corallococcus exercitus (assembly GCF_003611585.1). Taxonomy (GTDB): domain Bacteria; phylum Myxococcota; class Myxococcia; order Myxococcales; family Myxococcaceae; genus Corallococcus; species Corallococcus exercitus. Next base: position 29,325 of record NZ_RAVW01000012.1, read on the forward strand.
GCGTACCGCGCTCCGCACCGGATGAGCCCCTGCTCCGGCTGGAGGCGTGGGGGGATGGGTGGATTCCATCGCGGCCGTGGGGCTGGAGAGCGGCGCGGCGGACTCGGGCGTGGCCGGGATTGGCTGGCTCGCGGTGGCGGGGGCTGGGGACGGCGCTTCCACGGGGGAAGGACGGGGACGCTTTGATTTGGAGCGACTCATGGCGACACGGGGGCGGCGGCGAGCAGGTGCAACCTCAACATCTCCAGCACGTGGGACGCGGCGAACAGACGGACCCGGTCCCGGTCACCCGCGAGCGAGATCCGCTCGCAGCGCGGCGCCATGCCGGGACCGGCCAGGCCGCAGTACACGGTGCCCACGGGGTCGTCGGGCGTGCCTCCGCCGGGCCCCGCGTAGCCCGTGACGGACAGGCCGAACGTGGCGCCGCAGGCGGCGCGGACTCCCTCCGCCATGGCGAGCGCCGTCTGGGACGACACGGCGGTGTGCTTCGCGAGGAGGTCCGGGGGAACGCCCACCCAGGCGGACTTCATCTTCTCCGAGTAGGCGACCGCGCCCCCGATGAAGACCTGGCTGGAGCCGGGGACGGCCGTGAGTTCCTGCGCGACGAGGCCCCCCGTGCAGCTCTCCGCCACCGCCAGCGTGTGGCCGGCGCGCGCGAGCAGGTCCAGGAGGACGGGGGCGTATTCGTTGCCATCCGCGCCGTACACGTGCGTGCCCAGCACCTGCCGGCAGGCGGCCTCCGCGGCGGCGAGCGCGGCGTCGGCCTCCGCCTGCGTGGGGGCTTCGGCCATCAGCTTCAGGTGGTTCTCCGGCGCGTGCGTCCGGAAGCCGAACACCACCCGGGGATGGCTGGGGGCCAGGGGCATCACCTGCTCGTTCAGCACGGACTCCGGGAGGCGCACCGTGCGCAGCAGACGGAAGGCGCGGAACGTACGGTGGGGTTCGGCGGCGAGCCAGGCGCGCACGCGCGGCAGCACCTCGCCGTCCACCAGGGCGCGGTATTCGCGGGGGACGCCCGGCAGAAAGAACAGGTGGGCGCGGCCGAGCTGCTGGATGACCATCGGCGCCGAGCCCTGGGGATTGCGCACCGGCTCGGTGCCCGCGGGGATGCGCGCCATGCGCAGGGCCCCCGGATTGAGGGCCATGCCCCTCGCGGCGTAGCGCTCCTTCAACCAGCCGAGCACCCGTGCGTCCTCTTGCATGGGCACGCCTGCCGCCGCGGCGGCGCACTCCAGCGTGAAGTCGTCCGACGTGGGGCCCAAGCCTCCCGAGACGATGACCACGTCCGCGCGCGCCGAGGCCTCCAGCAGCGCGCCCGTGATGTCCGGCCGCACATCCCCCACCACCGCCACCCGTGCGACCTTCACACCCAGGTCGAAGAGACGGGCTTCCAGGTAGGTGCTGTTGGTGTCCGTGATGAGGCCGGTGACGAGCTCGTCACCGGTGCACAGCAGCTCGACGCGCATGGGCCGGGCATCCTAGCGGCCCCGGGCCGGGAGGGCACGGTCCGCGTCCTGGCTCCCGCGCCTGGCGGCTCAGAGGAACGCGGGACCGTCGTCCGTGGTGGCGTTGGGCTCGGAGTCCTCGTCGTCGTCGTCCTCGTCGAGCCCGGCCGCCACCGCCACCGCGGCGACTGCGCCGACCTTGCGCGAGGCCAGCCGGCTGCGCACGGAGACCGCGGACTCCACCAGCCCCATCAGCAGGTACGCGAAGAAGTACGTCACCAGCACCCAGGCCGGGTGGAACCGCTGGGCGATGAACGCGCCCGTGAGCGCCATGGCCATGAAGACGAGCGCCGACTTCCGGCTGGGACGCGCGTCCTTGAAGGTGCGGTAGCGCACCGTGGACACCATCAGCAGCGACAGGGCGCCCACCGCGACCGCCACCGGCATGCGCGCGCTGTCATGGAGCGCCTCGCCCTGGCTGGCCACGTGGTGGGAGATGATGAGGGAGACGAGCACGCCGGCCGCCAGCGGGATGGGGAGCCCCACGAAGAAGCCGCCACCACCGCCGTGCGGGTTGCGCATGGCGAGCACGTTGAAGCGCGCGAGCCGCATGGCACCGCAGGCCATGAACGCGAAGGAGATGAACAGGCCCCAGAAGCCCATGGGGGCCAACGCCCACTTGTAGACGAGCAGCGCCGGCGCCGCGCCAAAGGACATGACGTCCGCGAGGCTGTCGAGTTGCATGCCGAAGTCGCTCTGCGTCTTCGTCAGCCGGGCCACCCGTCCGTCGAACCCGTCGAAGAACATGGCGAAGAGGATGGCCAGGGCCGCCTGGTACAGCTGCACCGGTTCTGCCTCACCCGAGCACAGGGTGATGGCGTAGAAGCCACAGAAGATGGAAGTGACGGTGAAGAGGTTCGGGAGCACGAACATCAGTTTCCGCAGCTTCATCGTTCCCTCGACTTCCCCAGGTGGTCGGCTGCCCATGTGGCAGAAACGGCGAGGGAACGAACCTTAGCAGGGTTTTATTCGCTCCGGAGTCGGTCCCGGGTCGCATGGGAGGAGAAATGCCGTACGGGCAGTGGGCCCTGTGGGGATTGACCGCGGCGGCTGTCCTGCTGCTGGTGAACGTCGTGTGGGTCCTGCTCGTGCGGCGGTGGTACCGCCTCAAGGGGCCTCTCCCCGAGATGCTGCGCGTGCGTTGCGCGGATGGGTGGGAACTGACCGTGCACGCGCGGCGGGCCCCGGTGCGCCGCTTTGCCGAGCCTGTCCTGTTATGCCACGGGCTGGCGGCCAACCGCTTCACCTTCGACTTCGAGCCACCCTACTCCGTGGCCCACTACCTCACCGAGGCTGGGTTCGACTGCTTCAGCGTGGAGTGGCGTGGCACCGGGCACTCGCAGCGTCCGCCGCGGGGCCGGCGGCCCACGGACTTCACCGTCGACGACCACATCCAGCACGACGGGCCAGCCCTGCTGGAGCTGGCGCTCAAGGAGACCGGCGCGAAGCAGGCCTTCTGGTTGGGCCACTCCCTCGGCGGACTGGTGGGGTACGGCGTGGCGCAGGGCCCCGAGAGCGGGAAGCTGGCGGGCCTGCTCGAGTTGGGGGCGCCGGTGTACCTCAAGTCGGAGCCGTTCCTGCGGACGCTCATCTCGCTGGGCGTGCGGGCCGCGTGGCCCGGGGCAATCCGGCAGTCGTGGGTGAGCGCCAGCGTGGCGCCCTTCCTGGGCTACCTCGCGCTGCCCCTGTCGGACATCGTCGTGAATCCCCGGCACGTCCCGCCACGCGTCCTGCGGCAGCTGTCCGTCAACATGATGGCGGCGATGAGCCGCAAGGTGCTGCTCCAGTTCCAGGACTGGATCTCCCACGACGCGTTCCGCTCCTACGACCGCAAGACGGACTGGCGCGCGGGCATCGCGAAACTCCAGATGCCCGTGCTGGTGATGGGCGGCAGCGCGGACCGGCTCGCCACCGCGGCCAACGTGGAGGCGCAGTACGCGCTGCTCACGTCACCGGATCGCACGCTGCACGTCTTCGGCCGGGACCGCGGGGACAAGATGGATTACGGCCACGGCGACCTCATCTTCGGCACCGGCGCTCCGATGGAGGTCTACCCCGTCATCCGCGAGTGGCTCGAACAGCGCGCCACGCCCCTGCCTCCCACGCCCGCTCAGGGCTGAGGGGGGCTGGAGTCGAGCTGGACGCAGGGGGATTGCAGCCCCTGTTTGTTGCTCGCGTCGACGTGGCGGAGGTGGACTCGCGTCTGGCCCTCGCAGTCGGTGGAGACCAGCTCGCCCGTCGCGTTCTTCGCGGTGAGGTCCGCCACGTGCAACTGGCCCTCTTCGATGGCCAGCAGGACGGAGCCCGAGGTGTCGCGCACGTCGACGCTCCTGGCCTCCAGGGTGGCCCGCGTATCCACCGCCAACGCGGCGAGTCCGCACGCCGAGAGCCGGGCATTCCGGAGCACCGCATGCGCCCGCTGGGTCGCCAGCACGCAGGAGCCCTTCACTCGCTCGACGGTCACGGTGTCGACGTCCGCTTCCACCTGGCGCAGGTGGAGCCCATCCCCCGCGATGCCATCCGCGGTGCTCACGTCCGTGATGACGCCCTCGCGCAGGCGCACGCGTCCCTGCAATGCCACCACGCCGTATTCCCGCGAGCCCTCCAGGCGGAAGCGCCGGACCTCCAGGTCCGAGGCCGTGAGCTGCAAGGCCCCATAGTTGCCCGCGTCCTTCACGACCACGTCCTCCAGGAGGCCGCTCGTCGCCGTGAGCCCCAGGCCGGCGCGCGTGGCGTGCTCCGAGGTGAAGCCGCGCACCGACAACCGGGCCCGGTTCGTCGTCACGCCGTACTCGTGTCCCTGGACCCGCACGTCCACCAGCGTCAGCGTGCCCTCCACCGTGGAGAACGCAGTGCCCGCGCCCCCGGAGGCCCGCGCCCGTTCGACCTCCGCCACGCCGCCCTCCTGGCTCAGCGCCGTCCGGGGCCCATGGAAGGACACCCCCTCCAGACGGACCGTGGCCCCACTGCGGGCCCGGACCGCGCGCTCGTAGGCGCCCACGAATTCACTGTCCCGGAGGATCAGGGAGGGCGTGGGGGTGGCCCCCATCACAGCCTCCACGAGCACTCCGACCGCGACCTGCGCCTGGCTGCCCGCTCCCGCCTCGAAGCGCAGCTCCCTGCCTTCGAGCGGCCCCGCGCCCAGCCGGATCGCCCCCTGGGCCTGATTCCGGAAGGTCACGGCGTCGACCCGCACCGGCCCCCGGGCTTCCAGGCCCCAGCCGCCTCCCTCCACCACCAGGGCTTCCAGGGCGGTGGCCCCCCGGGCCTCCACCACGGTGGCGCCAGGTTCCGTCACGGCCAGGATCGTGGACGGGCCCTGCCCTTTGAGCCGGGTTCCCTCCGGCAGCCGGACGGGCCCCTCGTAGCGGCCGGAGGCCAGGTGCACGAGCAGCGGGCCGGGACGGTTCAGGGCCTCGGCCAGGGCGCGCAAGGGACGCTCCCGGGTGCCGTCTCCGGCCACCGCCGCCCCGTCCACCCAGAGCTCGCCCGTCGCGTCCGGCCGCAGCGTCGGCCGCGAGCAGGCGCACAGCAGGGCCAGGAGCCAGGGCAGGAGTCGGGTGGACACGCGGGCAGGCACTCTAGCCCCTTGATGGCACCCTGCTGGAGCTGGATCAGGACCCACTGCTAAGTGATCGATTTCCCAAAGACTTTCATGCGAAGCCGATCACACGGCGATCACTTCCCCTGATGGGAAAAGTAGGAGTGTGAGGATGTATCAAAAGATGCGATCCTCCCTCTCTCTACAGGGTGTATTTTCAGAGGCCAGTTTTCAGCCGGAGGCCGAATTTCCGGCTCGGGAGCGGGTGGCGCATTGACAGTCGAAACCTCGATTTGTTACCTCCGCCATCCGCTCGTTCAACGCCAGACAACGCAGAGGGAGGGGTGTCATGACCAAGGCAGAGCTCGTGGAGGTGGTGGCTGCGCAGTCGAAGCTCACGAAGAAGCAAGCCGCCCAGATCCTCGACAGCGTCTTCACCAACATCGGCAAGGCGGTGAAGAAGGACACCCGCTTCAGCTACCCCGGGTTCGGCACGTGGTCGCTGCGCTCGCGCAAGGCGCGGAAGATCCGCAACCCGCAGACCAACGAGATGATGAAGCTCAAGGCGTCGAAGACGGTCGGTTTCCGTCCCGCCAAGGAGCTGAAGAACTCGCTGTAGTCGCAGGGCTTTTGAAGGCCCGTCCCCCTCAGGGGCGCGAACCCGTGGCCGGGTGACGCCCCTGGGACGTGAGGACGGGGGACTCCGCAGGCATGCGGGCCACGGGACGCTCCTCGGAGGTGTCCGGGGCCGCCTCTGGGGCGACGAGCGCTTCCAGCGGATCCAGTGAGCTGCCGTCGTGCCAAAGCTCGAAGTGGACGTGGACGCCGGTCGCCAGGCCTGTGTCCCCCGCGAGCCCCACGACGTCGCCCTTCGCCAGTACCTCGCCGGTCGTCACCAGGACCTCGGACAGGTGGCTGTAGCGCGTCACCCACTGGCCGTCGTGCTGGACCTCCACCATCTTGCCGTGGTCGCCGTTCCAGCCGGCACGCAGGACGACGCCCTTCTCCGCGACGCCCACGGGCTGTCCCCGGCGGGCCGCCAGGTCCACGCCCGAGTGGCGGCGGAGCTGGCCGGTGATGGGATGCCAGCGCTCCCCGTAGAGGCTGGTGATGGTGACCGGCTCCACCGGCCAGGCGAGGCGCGGCGGGCCCGAGGGCTCCGTCGGCAACTCCCAGCGGCGCAGCGTGGACGCGCGCACGATGAGACGGCCCACGCGCACCACCACGGCCTCCGCGAGCGGGCCCGGCATGTCACCGTAGAGGCGCGCGTCCTGCTCCAGCTCGGCCTCCATGATGCCCCGGGCACGCGTCAGGTCACGGGTGTCGGTGTGCTCCACCGGCCGGGCCAGGAAGGCGTCCAGGGCCGCGTTCATCGCCTCCCAGTTGCGCACCTGGTCCGCGGGCATGGCGCTGCCGCGCTGGACCTTCCCGCGGTAGGCCTGGGCCTGCTGCGCGAACGCGGTGAGCGCGGCGTCGAGCTCCGGAGAGCGCTCGGGCGCCAGCGGACCCCGGGCGCGCTCCGGTTCGTGGGGGAGGAAGGGCGCCGCGCTGTCGCTGACGAAGCCGCTGTCGCCCGAGGTCGCGTACAGCTCCTCAAAGCTCATCTTCTCGCGCTGCGGCGTGGCGCAGGCGGAGAGGGCCAGCAGGGCGAGGACGGCGGGTCGGCGCACGGCGGAGGGAGCCTACCACGCGCCGGGCCGTCCACCTGTTCCAGGCCGTGGATCATTCCCCCCGGGTGCACAGGTACGTGCGGTCCGCACCTGGCGTGGAGGGGGCTCGTCCCCGGGTCCCAGCGGACCGTCATTCCGCCGACTGGAACTCCCGTCCGCGGCGGCCCTTCGTCGCGCGCGAGCGTGGCGACGGCTCGGAGTTCCCGGACGCGGGTGAGGAGGCGGCGTCAGGTGGCGGACGCGGAGAGAGGCCCAGGCGCCCCATCGGGCCTGGATGCTGGCCATCTGCTCGGCGGCGCACCGCACGAACCTGTCCGACTGTCGGACAGGTTGGGACAACTCGGGGGCCGCCTGCGCTGACGCGTTCGCCCTGACGTTCCCCATCAGGCCTGCCTTGCCAGGCGCCGTGGCCGGGGACTCCCGCTCCAGCGAGCAGCGGAAACCTGTCCGACTGTCGGACAGGTTTGGAAGACCGTGGCCGGGTCAGCTGGCGAGGGCCTGGCGGATGCGCGCCAGGGCGTCGTCGATGTCCGCCTTGGACACGTCCAGGTGGCACACGAGGCGGATGGAGTGCGGACCGGTGGGGTTGGCCAGCACGCCCTGCTTCAGGAGCAGCGCGGAGGCCTCGGCCGCCGGACGCACCAGGTCGGCGAACACCATGTTCGTCTCCACGCGCGACAGGTCCACCTTCACGCCCGGCACCTGGGCCAGGCCTTCCGCCAGCCGGCGCGCGTTGGCGTGGTCCTCGGCCAGGCGCTCCACGTGGTGCTCCAGCGCGTAGAGCGCCGCCGCAGCGAGGATGCCTGCCTGCCGCATGCCTCCGCCCAGCCGCTTGCGCAGCCGCCGCGCCTCGCGGATGACGTCCGCCTTGCCCGCGAGCGCCGAGCCCACCGGCGCGCCCAGCCCCTTCGAGAAGCACACCGCCGTCGAGTCCGTCAGCGACGCCCACGCGGACGCGGGCTTCCCCGCCGCCACCTGCGCGTTGAACAGCCGCGCGCCGTCCAGGTGCACCGCGAGCCCGGCCTTGCGCCCCGCCTCCACCACCGCGCGGAAGCGGTCCACCGGCCACACCGTGCCGCCGCCCCGGTTGTGCGTGTTCTCCAGCGAGAGCAGGCGTGTTCGCGGGTTGTGGATGTTCTCCTCGCGCACCGCCGCCGCGACGGTCTCCGGCTTCAAGATGCCGCGCTCGCCCGGCAGGGGCGCGGGCTGCACGCCCCAGAGCGCCGGCACCGCGCCGCCCTCGTAGTGGAGGATGTGGCTGCCCTCCTCCGTCAACACCTCGTCGCCGGAGCGGCAGTGCACGCCGATGGCGATCTGGTTCGCCTGCGTGCCGGAGGGGACGAAGACGGCGGCCTCCAGACCGAGCCGCTCCGCCACGCGCTCCTCCAGGCGGCGCACCGTGGGGTCCTCGCCGTAGACGTCGTCGCCCACCTCCGCGTCGGCGATGAGCCTGCGCATGGCGGGCGTGGGCTTCGTCACGGTGTCGGAGCGGAAGTCGATGGGCTTCATGGTTCTCCTCGCTGCGGGGAAAAAGGGTGCCCCGCCATGGCGCTTGGGCGGGGCCGCCCCGTGACATACAACGCCCGCGTGGCCCGGCGAGAGACAGTGGCGGAGAAGCGGCAGCGAGCGGTGTCGGTCCTGGACGGTCTGGAAGCAGCCATGCCGGACGCCCGCATCGAGCTGGACTACCGCACGCCGCTGGAGCTGCTGGTCGCCGTCATCCTGTCCGCGCAGTGCACCGACAAGCGCGTCAACCTGGTGACCCCCGCCCTGTTCGCCCGCTTCCCGGACGCCCAGGCCTACGCGCGCGTCGAGCCTACCGACGTGGAGCCCTTCATCCGCACCTGCGGGCTGTACCGCGCGAAGGCGAAGAACATCGTCGCCACGGCGCGCGCGCTGGTCGCGGAGCACGGCGGACAGGTGCCGCTGGTGCGCGACACGCTGGCGGAGTTGCCGGGCGTGGGGCTGAAGACGGCGGGCGTGGTGTGCATCCACCTGGGCGGGGACGCGGCCTTCCCCGTGGACACGCATGTGAAGCGGCTGGCGTACCGGCTGGGCTTCACCACCCACGAAGACCCGGACAAGGTGGAGAAGGACCTGCAGGCACTGCTGCCTCGCGAGCGGTGGACGCTGGGGCATCAGCTGCTGGTGTGGCACGGGCGGCGCACGTGCTTCGCGCGCTCGCCCGCGTGCGGCACCTGCGCGGTGGCGGACCGCTGCCCCAAGAAGGGCGTGCGCGCCACCGCGAAGGGCTAGGCGGACGCCGGAGCGCCCTGCTCCTTCGAGGCCTTGAGCTTCTTCATGCGCTTGCGGATGAACTCGCGCTTGAGCGTGGAGACGTGGTCCACGAAGACGGTGCCGTCCAGGTGGTCCGTCTCATGCTGCACGGCGATGGCGAGGAGGCCGTCACAGCGCAGCGTCTGCTCCTGGCCGTCCTCGTCCAGGTAGCGCACGGTGGCGACGGCGGCGCGGTCCACGTCCTCGGCCTCACCGGGGATGGAGAGGCAGCCTTCCGTGTAGGTCGTCTCCCCTTCGAGCGAGACGAACTCCGGGTTGATCATCGCCAGGGGCTTGGACTCCGGCTGCTGCGGCCGGGTGTCCAGGACGATGATGCGCTGGAGGATGCCCACCTGCGGGGCGGCGAGACCGACGCCCTCGGCGGCGTACATCGTCTCGAACATGTCCTTGATGAGCGCGCGGACCTTGTCGTCCACCTTCGCCACGGGCTTGGCCTTCTGCTTCAGGATGGGGTCGGGCCAGATGAGAATCTCGCGAACCATGGGGGGAACTCTTAACCCCACCGGACCGCGACGGGCAACCGTTCCACCGGGCATCAGTCGAGCAGATTACGGGCGTACTCGCCCCGCAGCCGGTCGTCTCCCAGGGCCCGCGCGGCCTCCGTCAACACCGCGCGAATCTGCTGCGCCCGGTGCTGGAGCGCGGGGTCCGGATGGCCCGCGAAGCGCAGCGGGTGGAACTCGGCGGCGAGCAGTGCGTATGCCCGCTTGACCTCCTCGCTGCCAGCCGAGCGCGCGAGCCCCAGCACGGTGAAGTAGTCCGCGTCCTGGATCTCCTCGAACTTGGCTTCCAGGCGGTGCACGTCCAGCTCCGGTGGCAGGTCGCCCTGGGCGTCCTCGGAGGGTGGGTGCAGGGCGATGAGCCCCAACGCCCGCGCCACCGCGAGCGTCTTGAGCGCGCCGTCCTGCGGCAGCCCCGCGCCCAGGAGCAGCGACTCCAGCGTGCGTTCGCCGTCCACGGCCTGCAGGAGCTGGAGCTCGCGGGCGGAGAGGCCGAAGTCCGTGGGGGCCATGTGCGCATCGCCTCGGGAGACCGTGGCTCGCAGGGAGCCGGCGGCGTCGAGGAGCGATTCGGCGGTGAGCGTGTTGCGCAGCCCTTCCGCGAGCAGGTGCAGCGGCGGGCGCGTGGCGGCGGCGAGCGCGACCTCGTGGGGCGCGGGCTCTGGCACCAGGCGGTAGAGCGTGGACGGTTCGGCGAGCGCGTCCAGGAAGACCTGTTCGGTGTAGCGCTGCACCAGCGGGACGGATTCGGCTTCGCGCACGTAGCCGCGGCCTCGCAGGGCTTCCAGGAGCGTGCCAGTGGTGGCGCTGCGCACGAGCCGGAGCTCAGCTTCCTGGCGCGCGTCGATGAGGCCATCCGCGCGGGCTCGGTCGATGAGGGATTCGCCCTGCGCGGAGGATGCGGCGCCGACCAGGGCTCCGTCGCGCAGCCAGAGGACGCGCAGGGCGTTCATCACCTTGAGCTCGAGGCGCACTTCCATGCGCGCGTCGCACAGGCGCAGGACGAGGCGTGCGAGGCCCTCCTGCGTGAGGCTGCCGCTGCGGGCCACCGCCATCTCCGGACGGCCGGGCGATTCGAGGGGGATGAGGGTCGCGCGCGCCTGGGCCACGGCTTCTTCCGCGTCGCGCTGCGCTCGGGCTTCGAGTTGCTCGCGCTCGCGTTCGGCCTGGAGGCGCTGTTCGACGGCTTCGGCTTCGAGCCGGGTGCGGGCTTCGCGCTCGCGGGTGAGCTCCTCGCGGAGCTGTTCGAGCTGCGCTTGCAGGGTGTCTCGGGCCTGCGTGAGGTCCGTGGCTTCGGTTCGGGCGCGTGCTTCGGCTTCGGTGCGGGCCTGGGTTTCAGCGGCGAGGCGGGCTTCGGCGGCGGTGCGGGCCTGGGCCTCGGTTTCGATGCGGGCTTCGAGGTCCTGGCGGGCGCGGGCTTCGGAGTCGAGGCGGACTTCCAGCACGGTGCGCAGGCGGCCTTCAGACGTGGCCTTGGCGGTGGATTCGGCGGACTTCTGCTCGGCCTGGAGGGCGCGGGATTCCGCGGCGGTGCGGGCCTGGAGCTGCTGCTCGGCGGTCGCCTCCGCTTCGGTGCGGGCCTGTTCGGCCTGCGCCAGCTCCTGCGTGAGCTGCGCGATGCGCGCCTCGGCTTCGGTGCGGGCCTGGGCGAGGGCCTCTGCTTCGGCCTGGGCCTGCTTGAGCTGGCCAGCGGTCTTCGCCGCCTCGGCCTGAACCTGCGTGAATTGATCCGCGCGGTCGCCCGAGTCGGACTGGAGCTGCTGGAGCTGCTCCGCGCGAGCCTCTGCTTCGGCCCGTGCCTGCTTCAATTGCTCGGCGGTCTGCTTCGCTTCGGCCTGGGCCTGCTTGAGTTTCTCCTCGCGGGCCTCTGCTTCGGCCTGGGCCTGCTTGAGTTTCTCCTCGCGGGCCTCTGCTTCGGCCTGGGCCTGCTCCAGCTGCCTGGCGCGCGTCTCCGCCTCGGCCTGAGCCTGGGCGAGCAGTTCCTCGTGGGCCTCTGTTTCCACCTGGGACTGCTTGAGCTGTTCTTCGCGCGCCGATGCCTCGGCCTCAAGCCGCTTGAGCTTTTCCTCGCGAGCCTCTGCCTCGGCCTCAAGCTGCTTGAGCTTTTCCTCGCGAGCCTCTGTCTCTGCCTGATCTTGCGTCAGCCGCTTGGCGCGAGCGTCCGCTTCGGCTTGAGCCTGAGTGAGTAGCTCCTCGCGGGCTGCTGCTTCGGCCTCAAGCTGCTTGAGCTTTTCCTCGCGGGCCGCTGCTTCGGCCTCAAGCTGCTTGAGCCTTTCCTCGCGGGCCTCTGCTTCGACCTGCGCTTGCTTCAGTTGCTCAGCGCGCGTCTCCGCTTCGGCCTGCGCCTGGGTGAGCAGTTCCTCGCGGGCCGCTGCTTCGGCCTGCGCCTGCTTCAGTTGCTCGGCGCGCGTCTCCGCTTCCGCCTGCGCATGGGTGAGCAGTTCCTCGCGGGCCGCGGCTTCAGCCCTCGCCTGCTTCAACTGCTCGGCGGTCTTCTTCGCTTCGGACTGAGCGTGCTTCAGCTGTTCGGTGTGCGTCTCCGCGTCGGCCTGGACCTGGCTGAATTGATCCGCTTGCGTCTCCGCTTCGGTCCTTGCTTGCTTCAACTGCTCGGCGGTCTTCCTGGCTTCGACCTGGAGCTGCTTGAGCTGCTCGGCGTTGACGTCGCGGGCTTGTTCGGCTTCGGTGGCTCGCGCTTCGGCGCGCTTCACGGCCTCCGACAGTTCCTTCACGCGGGCTTCGGTCCGCGCCAGGGCCTGCGTCAGCTGCTCCACGTGGGCTTCCGCCTGGAGCAGGGCTTCGGCGGGCTGCGCGGCCTTGGCTTCGGCTCGCTGGCGGGCCTGCTTGAGCTGCTCCATCCGCGCGTTGGCCTGGCTCAGGGTCTCCGCGAACCGTGCCTCGGTCTGCTTCGTCGCCGCTTCGGCCTCTTCCGCTCGGGCCTGGGCTTCGGCCAGGGCCTCCTCGGCCTTCGCGGCCCGGGCTTCCGCCTCGGCCACGCGTTCGGCGTTTCGTTCCGCGGTGGCTTCAGCGGCCGCGCGGGCCTCTTCTGCTTGCGTGGCGCGGCTTTCGGCCTGGCTCACCGACTGGGTGGACTGCCTTGCCTTGGCTTCGCCCTGAAGCAGCACCTGCGCCAGTTGCTGCGCCCGGGCCTCCACCTGCGCCAGGGCCTGCGCGGACTGCTTCGCCTTCGCCTCGGATTGCGCCAGCGCCTGCGTGGCCTGCTGGGCCCGCGCCTCCGCCTGGGCCAGCGCCTGCGCGGACTGCTTCGACCTCGCTTCGGACTCGGCCAGCGACTGGGCCAGCTGGTGCGCTCGCACCTCCACCAGCGCCAGCGCCTGCGCGGAGTGCTTCACCTTCGCTTCGGCGGCGGTCCGGGCCTTCGCCTCTGCCTCGGCGCGAGCCTCTGCCTCGGCACGCCGGGCCTCCAGGTCCGAACGGATTGCGGCGGCCTCACCGTCGCGGCTCTCTGTCCGCTCGGAGTCGGATTCCTCTCGCTGACTCGCGGCCTCGCGGGCCCGGGCTTCGGCCGCGAGCCGGGCTTCGATCTCGGCCTCCAGCCGCGCTTCCACGTCCGTGCGCGCGGCCTGCTCCAGCTCGGCGCGGGCTTCGGCCTCTTCGCGCGTCTGGGCTTCCTGGCGGGCTCGGAGCTCGGCCTCCTCGCGCGCCTGGACCTCCGTGGCGATGCGCTTCTCGAGCTCGGCAAGCTCGAGCCTCACCATCTCCGCGAGGGCTTCGGCTTCACGACGGGCGCGTTCCTCGGCATCCGCCCGGGACTCGGCATCCACGCGGCTTCCGGCCTCGGAGGCGAGCCGGGCTTCGACCTCCGCGAGGGCCTGCGTCGCCGACACGGCCCGGACTTCCGAGTCCGCGTGGGCCTCCGACGCCTGCTTCAGCAGGGACTCGGCACGCGCGCGGGCGTGGACCTCCTCTACGGCCCGCACCTCCACGGCGCTCCGGGCCTCGACCTCCGCGTTCGCTTCGAGAAGGGCGTCTTCCCGCGCTCGCGCTTCGCCCGCCACGCGCTCTTCCAGCTCGACGCGGAGCGACTGCTCGGATTCGGCCAGGGCTTCCGCTTCCGCGGCGCGGGTCTCCGCCTCCTCGATGGCGGCGTAGGCCAGCGCGAGTTCCTCACGCAGCGATTCCAGCTCCGCGGCCAGGTCCGACGGCGGCTCGACCGCGTCCTTGTGCACTGGAGCGGGGGCCTCCTGTTCCTGGGTGCGCGTCTTGTTCGCCCGTTGCAGGCCGCCTGGCACCAACATCGGCGACGACGGTGCCTGGACCTCCAGCCGAGCCGTGGGCTCCGACGTGGCACCTTCGCTCAGACGCACGGAGGAGCCGTCTGGCTTCACGGCATCGTCCGCTTCGGCCGTGTCGCCCGGGTGCGCGGGGGTACCGGCACCAGGGGCGCGTGCGTCGTTCAGCCGCGACGAGGAGCCCCTGGCACTGGCCGTATCGCCTGCACTGGGCGGATTCTCCGGACGCGTGGCGGTGCTGCTTGCCACCGCACCGCCCACTCCGGACTTGTCGCTCAGAGCCGCGGTGCCGCCACCCGCGCCGGCCACATCGCTCGGGCCCGCGACCACGCCCACGCCCACGCCCACAGGGGACTTGCTCGACGAGCGCAGCGGCACACGGGCCGCGACACGCAGCGGTCGCTCGGTGGTCACTCGGGGCGCCGCGCTGTCCGGGGTTCCGTCATTGCGCGACGCCGTTGCTTCGTCCGGACGTGATGCCTTCGCTTCGTCCGGACGTGATGCCTTCGCTTCGTCCGGACGTGATGCCTTCGCTTCGTCCGGACGCGATCCCTTCGCTTCTCCCCCCGGACGCGCGCCGTCACCGCCCGCAGGATCCGACCACTGGAGGGGCTTGGAACCCTCGTCCTTCGCGTCCTCGACGGTCTCGGAGTCGAACCAGTCCGCGCCCACCGACTTCGCGGCGGCATCGGAGGACTCCTCGTCCCGCTCGCGCGCATCCGCGGAGGCCTTGAGCTCCTGCTCCAGCACGTCCCAGTTCGACAGGCCCGCCGCCGCCAGCTCCTCCTCGGTCGGCTCCGAAGAAGAAGACGCGGCCTCTTCCGAATCCGCCCCGGCCGCGACAGCCGCGGCGGCAGCCCGCTCCTCCGCCGCCACGTCCGCCGCGACCGAACCGAAGTCCGTCTCGTCGGAGTCCCCCACGCCGCCCGGCGAAGGACGCGCCTCCAGCTCCGGATCCGGCTCCAGCTCCTTCCAGGCCAGCGGCGCCGCGCCCTCCGGCTCCGCTGCCTTCGCGGCCCCTCCGTCCTCGTCCGACTCGACGTCGAAGAACCCCTCGTCGCCCAGCTTCGGCGCGGCCTTCACCGGCTTCAGTCCCGGCGGGGTGAGCCGCTCCTCACGGAACGCGAGCCGACCCTCCGGCGGCGTTTCTTCCGCGCCCTCCTCGTTCGGGAACGGGAAGCGCAGCGTGGTGCGCGCTTCCGGCGAACGGCCCTCGGCCGCCGCTTCCGCGTTCGGCGGCTCCGCGTCCCACTCGTCGCCGATGTTCGCGTCCGGATCCTGCTCGCCCCACGCCTCCCCGGAGTCGCCCTCCCCCGCCGGCCACTCGGACTTCGTGCCCACCGAGAGCGCCGAGTCGATGGACGCCATCGCCTCCGACTCCACCTCCAGGTGCGCCTCTTCCAGCGCGGCGTTCATCGCCAGGTGGGTGCTGCGCTCGCGCTGCTGGTGAACGGCGTGCGCGCTGCGCTCCTCGCGCGTCATCGCCGCCACTTCCCAGTCCGTCTGGTTCAGCGGCGCCAGGTCGCCGAACAGCGCGTTGGCCAGCGCGGGGTCTCCGCCCACCGCGTGCGGCGCCGTCGCATGCCACGCCTCGTCCGTCCCCGGGCCGCTCCCCTTCGCCGGCTCCTGCAGCGTGCGGTTCTCCACCACGCGCCAGCCGTCCGCCTCCGCCGGGGCGCGGATCAACGTGTCCACCAGCGTCACGAAGCTGGGACCGTCCAGGGGCAGCGGCGCCACCGGAGCGCTGAAGCCCTCGATGGCCTCGCTCAGCAGCAGCACCCGGGCCTTGTGGCCCTCCGGGTGCTGCACCAGCTCCTCCAGCACCACGCGCCCGCGGCCGCTCTCCACGCCCGGCGCGAGCACGATGAGCTCCGGCAGGTGATGCCCGAAGGCGATGAGCGCGTCCGCGGCGGAGGTGGCGAGAATGACCTCGTGCCCTTCGCGGGACAGCAGTCGCCGGACGGCGGCGATGGTGGCGATGTCGTCGTGTACGAGGAGGACCGAGGCGCCCATGGGGGAGCCGGGGAGTCTACAGCATGGCCCCGGGATCCACGTCGATGACGACCTTCACCCCATTCGGAACATCCGGCAACGCCGCCTCCAGGCGGGCGAGCAATGGGGCGAGCGCAGAATGCGTCGGCGCCTTCAAGAGCAGCTGCCAGCGCGTCTTGCCCCGGATTCGGGCAATCGGGGCCAGGGCCGGCCCCAACAGGCGCACCCCCGCCGAGGCCGGCGGCATGTGGCGCCCCACCAGGTTCCCCAGGAAGCGGGCCACACCCGCGGTCTGCTCGGGGTGCTCGCCCTCCAGCCGGACGGCCGCCATGCGCGCGAAGGGCGGATAGGCCAGCGCCTTGCGCCACTCCAGCTCCTGCTTGGAGAACCCGTCGAAGTCGTGCGCCAGCACCCGCTTCACCGGCTCCGCGTCCGGGTTGTAGGTCTGCACCAGCACCCGGCCCGGGTCCTTGCCGCGACCCGCGCGCCCCGCCACCTGGGTCAGCAGGTGGAAGGTCCGCTCGGCGGCCCGGAAGTCCGGGATGGCCAGGGACGTGTCCGCCATCACCACGCACACCAGCGTCACGCCCGGGAAGTCGTGCCCCTTGGCCACCATCTGCGTGCCCACCAGCACGTCCAGCTCCCGCCGCGCGAACGACGCCAGCAGCTCCGTCAGCTTCTCCGCGCTCGTCGCGGAGTCCCGGTCCAGCCGCGCCACGCGTGCGTGCGGCATCCGCTCCAGGACCTCCGCCTCCACTCGCTCCGTGCCGATGCCCAGCTTGAGCAGCGGGCCGGTGCACTCGCGGCAGCGGTCCGGCACCGGGAACGCCACGCCGCAGTAGTGGCACACCACCCGGTTCTGCGACCGGTGGTGCGTCATGCACACGTCGCAGTCGTGGCACTTGAGCGACAGGCCGCACACCTCGCACAGCAGGATGGTGCTGTGGCCGCGGCGGTTGAGGAACAGGATGACCTGCTGCCCCTTGGCCACCGTCTCCTCCATGGCCTGGAGCATCTGCGGGCTCAGGATGGGCGCCTCTTCCGTCACCTGGCCCTCGCGCGGACGCTCCACGCGCAGGTCCACCAGGCTGATGGACGGCATGGGCCGGTCATCCACGCGGTTCTTCAGCTCGACGAGCTTGTAGCGGCCGGAGCGCGTGTTCTGGAGCGTCTCCAGCGACGGCGTGGCGGAGCCCAGCACCACCACCGCACCGGCCTGCTTGCCGCGCACCACGGCCAGGTCGCGGGCCTGGTAGCGCAGCTTCTCGTCCTGCTTGAAGGACGGGTCGTGCTCCTCGTCCACGACGATGAGCCCCAGGTGCTCCACCGGTGCGAACACCGCCGAGCGCACGCCCACGGCGATCTTCACCGTGCCCTTGCGCAGCGCCTGCCAGTGGAACAGCCGCTCGCGGTCCTTCAGCCCCGAGTGCAGCACCGCCACGTCACCACCGAAGCGGCTGCGGAAGCGCCCCACCAGCTGCGGCGTCAGCGCGATTTCGGGCACCAGCACCAGGCTGCCCAGGCCGCGCGCGAGCGTGTGCTCCACCGCGCGCAGGTACACCTCCGTCTTGCCGCTGCCGGTGACGCCGTGCAGGAGGTACGGCTGGAAGCCGCCCACGTCGACGGCGCCCTGGAGCTCCTTCACCGCCAGGGCCTGCTCCGGGGTGAGGCGGTCCGGGCGGTTCTGCACCAGCCCCTCGCGCACGCCGGCCTGCAGCGTCACCTCCACCCACTTCACGAACTTGCGCGTCGCCAGCTTCTTCAGCGTCTCGCGAGCACCGGGGATGGCGTGCGTCACCTCGTCCAGCGGCGCGCGTCCGCCCACCGCCAGGAGGTACTGGAGCACGGCGGCCTGGGCCGGGGCGCGGGCCAGCTGCGGCGGCACCTCCGTGACGAGCGCCTCCACGAAGAACTGGATGTCCGGCTTCGCTTCCTTCTCATCCACCGCGGTGGAGAGGCCCGGCGGCAGCGCGCCGCGGATCACCTCGCCCAGCGGATAGCGGTAGTGCTCGGCGGTGAAGCGCAGGAGCGCGATGAGGTCCTTGGGCAGGGACGGCGAGTCCTCCAGCACGCGCTGGATGGGCTTGAGCCGCACGCCGCCTTCCACCGGCGCGTTCGCGGGCCCCAGGTAGAAGCCCAGCGCCATGCCCCGGCCAAAGGGCACCAGCACGCGCTGCCCCGGGGCCAGCTTGTCCCCGAGCGCCTCCGGCACCAGGTAGGTGAACTCCCCGCGCACGGGACGGCCCACGGCGACGGACGCAAGTTGGGCAGGGGTGGCGCTCACGACGGGGCGCACTGTAGCGGCGGGCTCCCGCTGCGACAGTTCCCGTCCCACTTCCGTACGCCGCGTCCGCAAGGGGATGGCACCCCGAGAGGGGGCCTCCCCCGGTCCCTGCGGAAAACCACCCAGCGCGAAGTGCTCTTGCTCCATGACCGACCTCTTGCCGCCAAGTCCCGCCCGCCACCGTCCTGCACCCGGGATCCACTGTGCCCGGAGCGTCTGACATCCCCGGTCCCCGGAAGCACGAAGGGCCCCTCCCGGCCCCAGGAAATCGGGGGGCGGAAGAGGCCCGGCGTCGCCTGTGAGAGGCGCGGAAGGAAGGAGGCGTGCGTGCGGCTACTTGCCGAAGGCCTTCTTCACGGACGGGCGGCTGGACACGCGCTCCCACCAGGCCATCACGTTCTTGTGCGGGGCGACGAGGTCCTTCTCGCCCACGGCGAAGAGGTACTCCATGTACGGCGCCCAGGTGACCTCCGCGAGCGTGAAGTCATTGCCCGCGAGGTACGGCCGCTTCGCCAGCGCCGCGTCGATGACCTCCAGGGGGTGCTTCACGCCCTCGCGGCCCTGGGCGATGTTCTGCTCGTTGTTGGTGCCCCGGAAGCGCTCCATGACGACCTTCATGGCCGGGCCGGAGAAGTAGGACTGCTCCACGCCCATGAACTGCTCCATCAGCGCATAGCCCTTGGGGTCCGCGGGCGTCAGCTGGGTGCCCGGCAGGGTGCGGTCCAGGAAGCGGCTGATGGCGCGCGACTCGTACATCATGAAGCCGTCGTCCAGCTCCAGCACGGGCACCACGCCAAAGGGCTGGCGGGCCAGGTGCGCGGGCGTCTTCTGCTCGCCCTTCATCAGGTCGATGTTGATGAACTCGACCTCGCGGCCCTTCTCCGCCAGGACGGTGAGGACCTTGCGGGTACACGTGCTCATCGGGTTGCCATAGAGCTTCATGCGAATCGCCTCCGCGCCACGGGGCCGGGAAAATCCCGGTCCTGGAACGGGCGGGACTTTCACCGTGAGTCCCGCCCATCGCAAGCGATTCGGAACGGCCGCTACTTGAAGAGCGTGTCCGACACGGCCGAGCGGTTGTCCGCCTTGAGGGCGGTGAAGCGCAGCACGCGCTGGCCGGCCTTCCACACCTCCACCGTGCGGGGCATCCAGTCCCCGGTGGACGGAGAGGCGTAGTCCACGAAGCGCACGTCCCAGGCCGCCCCGGACGCGTCCGTGTAGCGCAGGCGCGCGGGCCGGAAGGCGTCCTTGTAGACCCAGAACTGGGGCTTGCCCTCCGCCGGGTCACCCAGGACATAGGCCACCTCGCCGCCGAAGCGCGCGAGCGACGTGACCTTCGTGTTGACGCCCAGCCCCTGGAGGTACGCCTCCTGGGCGAGCTTGGTGTCCTGCACGCTGCCCGCGTCCTGCGCGAGGATGGCGCACACCTGGGCCACGAGCACGGAGACGGCGGGCATTTCCTTGCCCTCCACGCGCTTCTTGCCGGACACCTGCACGGTGGCGGCCTTGAGGCTGCTGTCGGGCGAGCTCGCGTCGAAGCGGCAGCGGCCCGGAATCTTCACGGACAGCACGCCGTCCCCCTGGAGCTCCGGGCGGTCGGTGGGGACGTTGAGGGCGGCCCCGGCCTCCGCCACGCCCGAGGAGGAGAAGATGACGGAGCCCTCCACGCGGAAGGCGGACAGGTGCTTCTCCTCCCGCGCGGTGGCCATGCGCCGGAGGATGGAGCCACCGGGCAGCACGTAGGCCCCGGCGGCGAGGGAAACGAGGACGGCGGATACGGCGATGAGACGCTTCACGGCTTCTCCGTCTTGACGACCTCGCGCAGGTACTCCATGAGGCCTCCGCGCAGGTCGGGGCGCTTGAGCGCATAGGCGATGTTCGCCTTGAGGTAACCCACCTTGTCACCGGCGTCGTAGCGCTGGCCCTGGAACTTGTAGCCCAGCAGACCT
This sequence comes from Corallococcus exercitus, assembly GCF_003611585.1. GTDB lineage: Bacteria > Myxococcota > Myxococcia > Myxococcales > Myxococcaceae > Corallococcus > Corallococcus exercitus. The sequence goes on from NZ_RAVW01000012.1 coordinate 49,317, forward strand.
TCGGTCTTCTGGAGCGTGGCCAGGCCGTCCGTGAGCTGGATTTCGCCGCCCACGCCCGTGGTCTGCTTCTCCAGGATGGGGAAGATGGACGGGGGCAGCACGTAGCGGCCAATCACGGCCAGGTTCGACGGCGCGGTGCCCTTCTTGGGCTTCTCCACCACGTGGTCGATTTGAATGACGCCGTTGCCCAGGTCCTTGCCGGCGGCGATGCCGTACAGGTGCGTCTCGCTGTCGGGGACCTCCATCAGCGCGATGACGGCCTTCTGGTGCTGCTGGTAGATGCGCGCGAGCTGGCCGATGCCGGGCTCCTCCGGCGAGTCGATCATGTCGTCGCCCAAGAGGACGCCGAAGGGCTCGTTGCCGATGACGCTCCTGGCGCACAGCACCGCGTGGCCCAGGCCCAGCGGCTCCTTCTGGCGGACGCTGACGATGCGGACCAGGTTCGCGATGGCGCGCAGCTTGTCGGCTTCCGCCGTCTTGCCGCGGGCGCGCATCGTGGTCTCCAGCTCGAAGCCGATGTCGAAGTGGTCCTCGATGGCGGACTTGCCGCGGCCGTTGATGACGACCACGTCCTCGATGCCCGCGGCGACGGCCTCCTCCACGATGTACTGGAGGGTGGGCGTGTCGACGATGGGCAGCATTTCCTTGGGCACGGCCTTGGTGGCCGGGAGGAAACGGGTGCCCAGGCCGGCCGCGGGAATGACGCACTTGCGAATGAGCTTCGCTGCCTTCGTGTCGGTGGAGGACATGGGGCGGGGAATCTATTGGTGGCCCAGAACCCCAGCAAGCCGGATAGATTCCCCGGCGCCATGCCGCTCCGTGCCATCGTTGCCGCGCTCTCCTTGACGCTGTCCGTGGTCCCCTTCGCCGCCCGGGCCGCCACCAGCGAACCCGCCGAGGAGCTGCGCAACGTCGCCAGTGCCCGGGCCCTGGGCATGGGCAGCGCCTACCGGGCCACCGGCCTGGGGGCGGATTCACTCCTGGGCAACCCGGCGGCGATGGCGCTGTTCCCGGCCTACCGCATCGAGGGCACGGGCGCGTACGACCCGCGCAACAAGGAAGGCTACCTGGGCATCAGCCTGGCGGACTCCAGCAGCGGCCGGCTGGCGCTGGGCGTGGACTACCACTGGCTGTCCCTGGGGCGCGGCGGGGCGCGGACGAACTCGAACCTGAGCACCCTGGGCGCGGCGCTGCCGCTGAGCCAGTCGCTGCTCATCGGCCTGTCGGGGCACTACCTGCGGCTGAATGGCCAGTCGCGCTTCGCCAACTCCATCACGCTGGACGCGGGCCTGCTCGTGCGGCTGAGCGAGCAGCTGACGCTGGGCGTGTCGGGGCACAACCTCATCGACACGGAGAACGTGGAGCTGACGCGCTACTTCTCCGCGCACGCGGCCTACGTGGGGCCGGCGGTGGTGGTGGCGTTCGACATGCGCGCGGACTTCGAGACGCGCGACTCGACGGTGCTCACGTACAACACCGGCGCGGAGTACATCCTGGACCAGACGGTTCCGCTGCGCGTGGGCTACACGTACGACGGCTTCCAGAAGGTGTCGCGCCTGACGGTGGGCGCGGGCTTCATGTCGCCCGGAGGCGGCGGCGTGGACCTGGCGTACCAGCACGACCTGGGCGGGCTGAACGGGCGCGTGCTGGCGCTCACGCTGCGGATCCTCGCGAACTGAAGCGTCAGCGGCCGGTGCGGCCGGCTTCGGCGGCGTCCCGCAGCGCGAGGTAGCGCTCGGAGGCGGCGAAGCGGACCAGCTCCTCCAGCTCCGAGTCGTGGGGGCGGCGGGCGCGCAGGGCGGTGAGCGCGGGCCCGGGGCCTCCGCAGGCGACGAGCCCCGCGCGGTTGGCGGAGTCGCGCGCGGCGGCCACCAGCAGGCTCGCGTCGAAGTCGCGGGTGCCGGGCTCCATCAGGAGGGCGGCGCGCTCCAGGCCCCTGGGGGACAGGGACTCGCGCACCACGCGGGCGTCGTCGCCGGCGTCCTTGGGGTTCTTGAGGACGGAGGACAGCAGCGCCAGCGCGCGCAGCAGGTGGTCCTTGCGCAGGGCGCGCAGGGCGAGCAGGTCCGGCGACAGGGAGAACAGCGCGCGGCCGGCGTGGAAGCGCAGCTCCGCGTTCGTGGGGGGCTGCTGCACGAGGAGCCGGCCCACGACGAGGCGCGGGGCGGAGGTGTGCAGCGGGGTGATGTTGGCGGTGTCGTCGTCGCCCGCGACGAGCTCCGGCAGCGGCACGCCCAGGAGGCGCGCGGTGGTGTGCAGCGCGTCCAGGATGGCGGTGGCGCCCGGGCCCGCGGACGCGCGCAGGGGCTCCGAGGTGCTGGCGATGCGCGCGGGTGACGGGAACAGCCGGCACAGCGCGATGCCCACGCACGCGAGCAGCTCACCGGACGGGGTGCGCAGGCCCGGGTGGCGCAGGCCGGCGCGCTCCTGGTTGGAGAGGGGGCCGCGCTGGACGCGGGGCGCGGGGACGTCGCGGCCTTCCAGGGCGTCCGCGAGCTCGCGCATGAGCGCGGCGCGGGTGACGTCGCCGCGCTGGTCGAAGTGGTCCACGAGGCCGCGGTAGGGCTTCGGGTCCAGCGGACGCTCGCGCACGAGCTTGAAGACGATGGGCTCCGCGGAGGTGGCCTCGGCGGGGGGCGCGGCGTCCGGGAG
>NZ_RAVW01000130.1 GCF_003611585.1 Corallococcus exercitus
CCCTGCCCCACATTCGCCCACTTCCACGCCCCCGGACACAACTCCGGAGGCCCCAAGTCCGACAAGTTGAGCAAGCCCGCTATGCGTGGGCCGCCGGAGGTCTCCCCCGTGACTGATTCTAAAATCAACCGCCCGAAACTCACCTCGTCCCCCACCACGGGCTCCTCCACCGTTGATCCCGCGAAGCTCGCCGCGCAGCAGAAGGCCGCCGCCGCGAAGGCCGCCGCCGTGAAGCGCAACCAGTCCGGCTTCGAGTCCGCTCCGGCGGCGGGCGCCCGCACGCCGGTGGCCGGTTCCGGCAACCTGGCCCGCTCCGCCAACGCGAGCGCGCTGCTGGGCGCCGCGCCCACGTCCGCCGTGAAGTCGAACGCGACGGTGGCGAACCCGACGACGCGCACCATCACCTTCACGTACGACGCGGGCCCGCACGCGCAGCTCACCAACCCGAAGCTCAAGGGCAGCTGGGACGCGAACGGCCGCTTCGACGCGCAGTGGTCCTCCGGCGGCATCCCCATGAAGCCGCTGGGTAACGGCAAGTACGAGGCCACGGTGAAGGTGGCGGACGACGGCCTCGCGCGCAACTGGGAGTGGGGCGTCAGCGTGGACGGCCCGTCCGGCAAGGACCAGTGGGCGGTGATGGGCGAGGGCAACCTCAAGCTGGACTTGTCCAAGCCCACCGCGTCCTACGCGCCCACGACGTACCACTCCATGGGCGCGCAGCGCTCCGGCCAGGACGTGTCCTTCAAGTTCTGGGCGCCGGACGCGCGCGCCGTGCAGGTGAAGGTGACGGACAAGCAGGGCCGCGAGCAGCGCATCCCCCTGACGCGCGACGAGGGCGGCAACTGGACCGCGCAGGCCAAGGGCGCGTGGGCGCAGATGGAGGGCAAGGCCTACGTCTACGAGGTGGTGGACTCCACGGGCGCCGTCAGCGACCGGCCGGACCCCTACGCGCGCCGGATGATGGGCGAGCAGCGCGGCATCGACCGGCTCTACCTGGACCCCACGCGTGGCAAGGAGGTGGACCGCTACTTCACGGGCGCCACCGGCCTGATGCGCTTCGACGTGGACGACGCCGAGGGCGCGGACAGCGCGTACCTGGTCCTCAAGGACGGCGACGGCAAGCCGCTCAACAAGGCGCAGCTGCAGGAGCGGCTGGGGAAGTTCGACGACACGCTCATCGACAAGCTGCGCGGCGGGAAGTTCAACGACTTCTGGTCGCGCAACGTCACCGACGACGGCCGTATCAAGATGACGAACCAGGGCGGCGCGTGGACCACGCTCGTCAACGACCCGGACAAGCTCGCGGGTCTGCGCTACGAGTTCCAGGTGTTCGACAAGGACGCGCAGGGCAAGCTGCACCTGCGCGACGACGTGAACAACGACGGCAAGCTCTCCGACACGGAGCGCCTGGCGTCGTCGGAGAACGACCCGTGGAGCGACCTCATCACCCAGAGCAGCGGCGTGTCCTTCCGCGGCTCCATCCTCACGGACCCGACGAAGTTCCAGTTCAAGAACGACAACGTCCCGCGTGAGAAGGATCCGTCGAAGTGGACGGTGTACCAGCTGCACGTGGGCAGCTTCCTGGGCCAGGCGGGCAACGCCAACCGCTCCACCATGGAGGACCTGATCAAGAAGCTGGATTACTTCAAGGAGCTGGGCGTCACCACGCTGGAGCTCCTGCCCACCAACGAGGTGGAGGGCTCGCGCAACTGGGGCTACCTGGGCGTCAACAACCTGGCCGCGGAGAGCTCCTTCGGCTTCGAGGACGAGACGGGCCAGTGGGTGGAGGGCGATGAGGCCCTCAAGCGCTTCATCGACGAGGCCCACGGCAAGGGTCTCAACGTGGTGTCGGACGTCGTCTACAACCACGTCTTCGGCGACTACAACGGCCTGTGGAACGTGGGCGGCCCCAGCAACCCCTACTTCAACTGGGCCAAGGAGCCCGGCAAGTTCGAGCAGCGCGACACGCCGTGGGGCGCCGTGCCCGCGTACGACACGCCGCAGGTGAAGCAGCTGTTCGTGGACCACGCCGTGCAGCAGGTGGCGGAGCTGAAGTTCGACGGCCTCCGCTTCGACTTCACGGAGCCCATCAAGGGCGTGGGCGGCAAGGCGGGCTGGGACATGCTCCGCGAGATCAACCGCCAGGTGCACTTCATCAACCCGAACGCGTGGACCGTGGCGGAGCAGTTCGACTACGACCCGGACATCTCGCGCCCCGCGAAGTCGGACGGCACGGGCGGCGGCTTCGACGCCCAGTGGTACACGGAGTTCCAGCACCGGCTGGTGCGCGACAACAGCAAGCCGGGCCTGGTGCAGGCCGCCTCGCGCGGGATGAAGACGGACGTGGACGCGTTCGTGAACCTGATGACGTCGCCGCGTGGCCTGGACGACTGGAAGCACGCGCTGTCCATCATCTCCAACCACGACGAGGTGGGGAACGCGGAGCGCACCATGAACACCGCGGAGGGCGAGAAGGCCACCGACTTCCCGGACCAGTGGTCGCGCGGCGCCGCGCGCTTCGCCGCCGGCATCGGCATGGCCGGCCCGGGCATCCCCATGTTCTTCCAGGGTGACGAGTTCGGCGCCCAGAACGACTTCCGCTGGGGCAACCCGTCCACCTGGGACAGCGACTGGAGCTGGCAGGACGTGGGCAAGGGCGTGGACTTCGGCAAGGTGACCTTCAACGACGCCACCAAGGCCACCTACGAGCGCCTCTTCGAGCTGTCCCCGGACGCTCGCGCGAAGGACAGCGCGTACAAGGCCTTCTCCGCGGACGACAAGAAGCTGTTCGCGGAGGTGGCCGCCCTGCCCGCCTCCGAGCGCAAGGACGCGATGCTGGACGTCACCCGCCGGCAGTCCTTCAACTTCTACAAGGACGCCATCGGCCTGCGGAATAGCAGCAACGCCTTCAGCGCGGCGGCGGAGGTCAAGCGCGTCTACACCCACAACGACGACAGCGTGATGGCCTTCACGCGCAAGTCGGGCAACGAGGAGTTCCTCGTGGTGGGCAGCCTCAACAAGAAGAACCTGGAGGGCTACTCGCTGCCGCTGCCCCCGGGGCAGTGGAAGGAAGTGCTGAACAGCGACGCCGCGGTGTACGGCGGCGGCAACTTCGGCAACTACGGCGCCACGCTGAACGGCGGGAACACCCCGGTGAACATCCCCGCCGCCGGCTACGTGGTGCTGAAGAAGGTCGGCTAGCGCTTCGCGTCCGCGCCGGCCGCCTGCTTCGACGAGGCGGCCGGGCTGGGCAACAGCGGCGGCCGGTCCTTGCCCTCCATGGTGCGCTGCAGCTCCAGCTCCTGGAGCAGCACCGCGGGCGCCACGGTGGACACGGGCACGTTGCCGCTCTCCGCGCCGCAGAAGCCGTTGAACACGCCCAGCCGCTGGCCCGTGGCGAGGATGCGGTTCACCGACGACAGCGGCGTGCCGACGATCTCCACGCCGCGCACCAGCGTCTCCTCGCCCGTCTTCACGTCCACGCGGTACACCATGCGCGGCACGCCCTTGAAGGCCTGGTAGCCGTAGCTGGAGGTGTTGGTGTTGCCGCCGGTGATGTCGCGGATGATGAGCCCGTAGGGCTTGCCCTGCCGCTTCGCCTCCGCGATCAGCATCTTCTTCAGCTCCGCGTCGCTGACCTGCTTCGTGCTGTCCACCAGCAGGTTGGCCATGCGCGCCACCGGCTGGAGCGTGCCCTGCCCGCGCCCGTGGCCGTTGGACTTCGGGAAGCCCTCCACCGGGTGGCGGCTCATCAGGTAGCCCTTGAGGACGCCCTTCTCCACCAGGCTCACCGGCTGACCCTTCACGCCCTCCTCGTCGTAGAGGTAGTAGCCGTTGAGCGGCTCGCCGTTCACCTCGCGCTTGGACGGATCATCCCGCAGCGACAGGAAGGCCGGGAGGATCTGCTTCCCCTCCTGTCCCTTGAACGTCTTGCCGTCGGTGTCGCCGTCCTGCCGGTCCGCCTCCAACCGGTGCCCCAGCGTCTCGTGGAAGAGCACGCCCGCGGCCTCCGGGGCCAGGATGGCCGGGCCCGCGTACGGCGTGATGGCCGGCGCCTGCCGCAGCGCGAGCAATTCGTCGATGACCTTCCGAGCCGCCTCGTGGACCTTGGCCTCGTCGGGCATCCCCGCTTCCGTGGGCAGGTAGAAGCTGCGCGAGTTGTCCAACAGCTGCCCGTCCGGCGCGCGCGTCACCGCGGAGACGTGGAACGCGTACAGCGTCTCCTCCGTGATGAGGCGCGTGCCTTCGGAGGACACGAACAGCCGCGTGGCCTTGTCCGCGGTGATGCGCACCTCCGAGTCGAACAGCTCCGGGTGCGCGTTGAAGCGCGCGGACACCTCGCGCGCCACCCTGCGCCACTTCTCCCGGTCGAACGGGAACGCCACCGGCGGCTGCACGTAGGTGGCCGGCGTCTCCTTGGAGAAGGACGCGGGGCGCTTGGGGTCCTCCACCGTGTAGACGTCCTCGCCCTTCTTCTTCAGGTACTGGAAGAGCGCGGCCTTGTACTTCTCGTCCGTGACCAGCCACAGCGCCGTGCGCAGCGCGAGCGGCGAGTCGTCCAGCGGCCCGTCCTTGCGCGACGTGAAGCTGGAGCCCTTGCTGGTGCTGAAGCCGAAGTCGAGCGAGTCCGCCACGGAGCTGTCGTAGTCGTAGCTGCCCACGCGCACGTCCACGCCCAGCTTGCGCTCGCGGTAGTCGTCGTCCTGGAACAGCGCCCCGTACCTCGCGATGATCAGCCGCGACTCGTAGTCCTTCACGCCGTAGCTCAGGAAGTACGGCGCCTCATGGCCGGTCACCTTGAGCTGCTGCTGGTTGCGTTGAAGCTCCGCGCCCATCGCGTCCAGGAGCTGGGCGCGAGGGTCGGACGCGGGCGCCGCACCCATCAGGAGGGACACGGCCAGGAACAGCGGGAACAGGGGACGGGATTGGCCAGGCACGGCCGCGCACTGTAGCGAAAAACAGGCGAGGGCCCTCCCCTCACGCGCCTGGCGTGAAGCGAGGACCCTCCTGCCCGCATGCCCTGTCTGCGACGGGGCTTAAGCCTTGACGATCTTCTCGCGGCCCTGCGTGACGGCCTTGGTCGCGTTGCGCGTATCGACGACGATGTTCGAGCGCTGGACCAGCTCGTTGTAGTCGATGTGCGAGTGGTCCGTGAGGATCATCACCGCGTCGTACTGGTTCAGGGTCTCCGGATCGAGCGGGACGGACTTCATCTCCATGTTGAAGCCGTGGCCCTTGTGCAGCTCCTTCACGTACGGGTCGTGGTAGCTGATGTCCGCGCCCTTCTCCTTGAGGAGCGTCATCACGCGCAGCGACGGGGACTCACGGAAGTCGTCGATGTCCTTCTTGTACGCCGCGCCGATGCAGAGGACCTTGGCGCCGTTGAGCACCTTCTTGTTCTGGTTGAGCGCCTCCATCGTGCGCTGCACCACGTAGTAGGGCATCTGCCAGTTCACCTCACCGGCCAGCTCGATGAACTTGGTGTGGAACTCGAACTCGCGCGCCTTCCACGTCAGGTAGAACGGGTCGATGGGGATGCAGTGCCCGCCCAGGCCGGGGCCCGGGTAGAACGGCTGGAAGCCGAAGGGCTTGGTGCTGGCGGCCTGGATGACCTCCCAGACGTCCACGTTCATGCGGTCGCAGAGCATCTTCATCTCGTTGACCATGGCGATGTTCACGCAGCGGTAGATGTTCTCCAGCAGCTTGGCGAGCTCCGCCACGCGCGTGGAGGACACCGGCACCACTTCCTTCAGGGCGCTGCCGTAGAGGGCCGTGGCGACCTCGAGGCACGCGGGCGAGTAGCCGCCGACGACCTTCGGAATCGTCTTGGTGTTGAAGCCCTTGTTGCCCGGGTCCTCGCGCTCCGGGCTGAAGGCCAGGAAGAAGTCCACGCCCGCCTTGAGGCCGTTCTTCTCCAGCAGCGGCTTGAGCACTTCCTCAGTGGTGCCCGGGTAGGTGGTGGACTCCAGGATGAAGAGCTGGCCGGGGCGCACGTACGGCGCCAGGGCCTCGCCCGTCGCGACGATGAAGCTCATGTCCGGCTCACGCGACGCGGTCAGCGGCGTGGGCACGCAGATGATGACGCAGTCGAGCTCGCGGGACTTCGCGAAGTCGTTGGTCGCCTTGAGCTTGCCGGCGTTGGTGAGCTCCGCCAGCGGCGCGCTGGGGATGTGCTTGATGTAGCTCTCACCCTTGGCGATCTTGTCGATCTTGCGCTGGTCGACGTCCAGCCCCGTGACCGGGAAGCCCGCTTCCGCGAAGGCCATGCCCAGCGGAAGACCGACGTACCCGAGACCCACCACGCCCACCTTCGCTTCCCGATTCTGAATCCGACCCAGCAACGGGTTGCCAACCATCACGCGCATTGTCGTTACTCCCCAGCAGTTGACGTGAGGCCTCGCCGGCTCACACGTCCCGACCCACACCAATCACCTGAAGACGAACACCCACCCCAACCAAGCCGGAGGCGTCAGCTGCCTCCGGAACTCCACCGACACCGCCGGCACCACGCGCCCATACCCGGGCGAGTAGCAAGACGGCACGAGCGAGGTCTCCAACCCCCGCCCGAAGAGCACCCAACCCACGGGCGCCTCCGCCGGTCCAATCTCCAGAGCCCGCGCATCGAAGGCCTCCGGCCCCTCCTGCACGCGCCCTGCCCGCGCCAGCACCTCCGCCGCGGGCTTGCACCACCGCGCCTGCCCATCGGGCAGATGCAAACGTCCGACCACCTCGTGACGGCCCGTTCCGACGAGCCGGTCCCCCACGGCCAGCGCACGCACGTGCCGGTCGAGGAAGAAAGTCCTCTCAATCCCTACCGGGGCCGGCAGGTGGCGGTAGCCGTCGTGGCGCACCACCAGCCGGTCATGCTTCGCGCCGGGCTGGAAGGCCACGACGCGAGCCCGGGCATCCTCCGGCAGCGCGAAGAGCCGCGCCGGATCCATCGGGGCCTGCTCGGCCCCATCCACCTGAAGCGTGTTGTGCGCCGCGGTGCTCCGCATCGCGTTGCGCAGCGCCGGATCCCGCGTGTACGAACCCGTGCCGGGGTCGACGATGACGGGACGGCCATTGAGGTGAAGCTCGAAGGAAAGCTTGTCGTTGTGGCTGTGTCCTCCGACGCCCCGCTGCCCCTGTTTTCCGGCCGAGACGGTGAGCACGACCCCTTCGCCGCGCAAGATGTGGAAGCCACCTTCCGCAAAGCTTACAGACCCAGGCGCGGCAGCCGCGGGCAGCGCGTTGAAACGCACGAGGCCCGCGTTGCCCAGGAGCCACGCCGCCTCGTCCGGGAACACGCCGCCGCCCAGCCCCGCGTCGTTGAACAGCGCCGCGCCCAGCCCCGCGAGGTAGCTCTGATCACCGTCCTCACGGTCCTGGAACGGGAACACGCGGCCGCTGTCGTTGTCGCCAATCTGCGGCGCCAGACCGGATTCAGAAGACCAGGCGCGGGCCGCGACGAACATCAATCGCAGACGCGCTTCATACGCGGGGCCCAGCGACACGCCCGCGCCGCGAGCAATGAGGTAGGCCAGCGTGAACAGCTCCACCGACAGACGGTGGTAGGGAATGGATCCCTCGAAGGACGTGCCCTCGGGGTGGACCTGCGCCTCCATCTGCGTGCGCAGGCCGTTGGCCGCGAGCGCCACCTGACGGGGCGCACCGGGCAGCTCCGGGAAGAGCAGCCCCGTCACCGCGAGCCCCACGTAGTTGGAGACCAGGTGGTTGTTGGGCACCGCGCTGGTGTCCTCCAGGTGGGCCTCCACCCACGCGCAGTGCTCCGCGAGCGCGCCCAGCACGGGCACCAGGAACTCCGGACGGCGCACCTCCGGCCGGTCCGCGAACATCGCCAGCGCCTGCGCGACGTTCGCCGCGCGCAGGGCAATCTCCATGGAGCACGTCCAGTGGACGCCCATGCCCACGGGGTTCGCCTGCAGGAAGTCCAGCACCTGCGCGACGAAGGCCGTGGCGAAGCGCGAGCGCTCCGCTTCCGTGTCCGCCACCCACGCGCCCTGGGCCAGGGCCACCACGCTGTCCAGCCGGCCCATCACCCACGGGTACTTCGGATCCATGCCCGTCACGTGCAGCGGCATGCGCTCCACGGGATCCACTGGATAGCGCCGGCCGCTCACCGGCTCCAGGGACCAGTCCACCGGCTTGCCCTCGCCGAAAGACACCGGCGTGCCGAAGACGTCCCACTCCTGACGGAGCGCCCGCGCGGCGCGCTCCAGCGTGCGCGCCTTCGCGCCCGGAAGCTTCTCGATGGCAGCGCGAGCGGACTCGCGCTGCGACAGCTCGCACCAGGCCCGCGCGGTGCGGTGATCCAGGGCCAGCGTGACCAGGTCCTCGGCGCGGGTGGCGCCGAAGGACTCCAGCAGCTGCGCCTCGTCCACCTGCTCGCGGCGGCGGTAGACCGCCTTCCGTGCGACGCTCTGGACCCGGCGGACCGCGCTCTTCGCGAGCGCCGCAGGTGCCATCCGAGCCATCGTCGCGTAGTAATCGAGAGTACCCATCCGCCCCTTCCCGCCCAGCCTGACGTGGGCAGGTGATAGCAAGCGGCTGGCCAAAACCTTTTCCCAGTGAGAGCAAGGGTTTGGCGCGTCCACCCTGCCCGTAGGGCGGTAAAAATGTCCGCTCGACCGGATCATGGTGGGTAAAGGATTGCTGCCTGACGTGGAAAGGAAGTGCTCCACGTTGGAGCCGTTGCGCCTCCATGGAGGCATGGCCATTCCTTGGCGCGTGCGGGCTGGGGCTTGGATGGGGCGGCGCATCGAGGACGACCTCGATGCCAGGATGGAAACGACGCTGACGGCGGTGGCCGAGCAGGCGCTGCGCGGAGGAACGCGCGCGGGCCTGGAGGCTCTGTTGAAGGCGTCCTTGCGGCTGACCGGTGCGACCGGCGCGGCCCTCTATGAAGGACGCGTGTGCGTGATGATGGTGGGGAACGTCCCCGCCCGTCGCGCGAAACCCACGGACAGCAAGTCCACGAAGCGCGCTTCCGTCCTGGAGGTGTGGCCCGCGCCGCTGACGACGTCGCAGCGAAGCGTGGTGGCGCGCTTCAGCGCGTTCGCTCCGGCGCTGCTCGCGGCGCACGCGCGCGAGGTGGCCCAGGGCGCGCGGCAGGCCCGGCTGCTGGAAGACAAGCAGCGCCTGGAGCGCACCGTGGCGGCGCAGGACAAGCGGCGCTCGCGCGCGGCGCACGACCTGCGCACGCCCCTGATGGTCATACGGGGCTACGTGGACATGATGATCAAGGGCACCGGGGGACCGCTGGGCGCGCAGGCGCAGCGCTACCTGGAGCGGATCGCCAAGGTCGCCGCGGACCAGAAGGACCTCATCGACCGGCGCCTGGCGCCGTCCGTGCCGGGCCTGGACGACCTGCGCCCCGTGCTGGAGCGCGCCTTCGCGCCCGTGAAGGGACGTGGAAGGGCCGCCCCCACGCTGACGCTGCCCGAGGAGCGCACCGTCCCGGTGCGGGGCGCCCGGGCGGACTGGGAGCTGCTGGCGCGCACCCTGGCCAAGGGCACCGCTGGCGCCGTGGCCGTGGACGTCCACCTGGGCCCGGCCCTGGAGGCCCCCCACTGGCTGCTGCGCGTCCAGGCCTGCCCTGGCGCGGCGCTGACGGCGCGCAACGAGGCCGTGCTCCGGCAGCTCGTGGGACGCCTGGGGGGCACGCTGGCCGTGGCCGTGGAGCCCCGGCTGGACATCACCCTGGTGCTGCCGGGGGATGACGCCTTTCCCGTACCCGCTCACCGCTAGGGGTATGAGAAAGCAGGAGACGTCGGGATGACGCGCGAAAGGTAGGCGGAGGTCGCAACTCGCCTACCCATCAATGCGATAAAAGGGAAAGCGGTTTTCCTTCCCTCCCCCGAAGGTCTCCCCATGAAGCTCAACCGAAGCTCGAGCGTGCGCTCCACGAAGTCCGACTCGGCGCTGCCCACGACGCCGCAGCCGCCGCGCCGCACCAACTCCGTGGATTCGAAGCCCAACACGACGACGTCCTCCGCGACGCCGACGAGGCCTGGCCGGTCGAACTCGGCGCCCCCGACGGCCAACCGGCCGCCTGGCGACGTGTCCGCAGGCAGCCCGTCGCGCACCCGCCCGCGCAACCCGGAAGGGGCGGCGAGCGTGAACAACGCGCAGGCGAGCGGCGCGAAGAAGCCCACGACGAACACGGAGATCCGCGCCTGGTACAAGCAGCAGATCGCCGGCATCCCCGCGAACGACGCGAAGCTCAAGGCGCAGGGCGCGTCGCTGGAGGACCGCGCGAAGGCGGCCCACGAAATCCGCCACAAGGCCCGCGTGGACGCGCGCCAGTTCATGGGCACGTTTGAATCCGCGATGCTCAAGGCGCGCGACTTCTTCAAGTACGGCCGGCTGGACGGCCCCTCGTTCGACCAGCTCGTCGGTGAGGCCAAGAAGAGTGGCTTGAGCGAGGCGCAGGCGTACGACAAGATCATCAACAGCTCGCAGCGCACCAACCAGGCCGTGGACAACATCTACGCCAAGCCGCAGGCAAAGCTATGACCGCTGATCAACTGATGAAGCAGAAGCTGGAATGGGTGAAGACGTCGGACCCGCTCCACCCGCTGCGCACCAAGGCGGAGGGCAAGGAGCTGCGCCTGCGCATCGGCGACTTCCCCGAGGAGTCCATGTACACGCTGCTCGTCGACGACCAGGAAGTGACTGAGTTCGACGACTGGCCCAAGGCGTGGGTCCGCCCGCGCTGAAGCAGCGCTTCCCGGCTGGAACGAAAAGACGCCCTGTCCCTCGCACCTTGCGAAGGACGGGGCGTCGTCGTTTCAAGCCGCCCTGCCCTGCTTCACGCGGAGCCGGGCAGCAGCTGGCGCACGAGCTCCAGGAGCTTGCCGCGCTCCACCTCGCGCTTGACCAGGTAGCCATCCGCGCCCGCCTCCAGGCCGGCCGCGCGGTCCTCGCTGCTGTCCAGCGACGTGACCAGGATGATGGGCGTGCGCCGGAACATGGGGTGACCCTTGATCCGCCGCGCCAGGCCCACGCCGTCCAGCCGGGGCATCTGCCAGTCGCTGACCACCAGGTGGCAGTGCACGCGCTCCAGCACCTGCCACGCCTCCTCGCCGTCCGACGCCGTCACCACCGGGTAGCCGGCGATCTCCAGCAGGGACTTCATCGCGAAGCGCGTGGTGAGCGAGTCGTCGCACACCAGGATGCGCGGCATCTTGGACTCGCCCACGGCCGCGCGCGTGTCCGGCTTGGCCGCGCGCAAGAGCTCCGGCGCGTTGAGCACCGGCACCACGCGGCCGTCGTCCAGCACCGCCGCGCCCGCCAGGTGCGTGACTTCCCGCAGGTGCTTGCCCAGCGAGCGGACCACCAGCTCCTGCTGCCCCACCACCTCATCGATGGCGTACAGCACGCGGTCATCGCCCAGCGACAGCAGCACCGCCGTCTGCCGCCGGCCGGACTCCAGCGCCAGCGGCATGCGCGGCAGACCGATGGCCTCCGACAGCGACAGGAACGTGAGCTGCTCGCCGTCCAGCCGCGCCACCACGCGCCCCGCCACCGTGCCCACGTCGTCCGCGTCCAGCCGCAGCACGCGCTTCACGGTGTCGGAGGGAATCGCGGTGATGGTGGTGCCGGTGCGCACCAGCAGGCCCAGCGCCGCCGCCAGCGTCAGCGGCAGGTCCACGATGAAGCGCGTGCCCTTGCCCGGCGTGTACTCCACGTCCACACTGCCCTGCAGCCGCTGCGCGGTGGCCAGCACCACGTCCAGCCCCACGCCGCGGCCCGACGTGGACGTGACCTCCTCGCGCGTGGAGAAGCCCGGCTGGAAGATGAGCCGCGCGGCCTGCGCGTCCGACAGCTTGTCCGCGGCCTCCTGGTTCATCAGGCCCCGGCGCACCGCCGTCGCGCGCACGCGCACGGGGTCCAGGCCCGCGCCGTCGTCCTCCACGATGACGCCGATGCGCGTGCCTCGCGCCTCCACCCGCACCACCAGCCGCCCCGTCTCCGCCTTGCCCGCCGCCTTGCGCGCCTCGGGCATCTCCAGCCCGTGGTCGATGGCGTTGCGCACCAGGTGCACCAGCGGATCCTTCAGCGCGTCCACGATGCGCCGGTCCAGCCGCACGTCGGTGCCGCCCAGCTCCAGCGCCACCTCCTTGCCCAGCCGGGACGCCGTCTCGCGCACCGTGCGCCGCAGCGGCTCCAGCACCTGCGAGGCCGGCACCATGCGCAGGTCGCGCAGGTCGTCGCGGATGACCTGCGCCACCAGCGACTGCTGCTCGCCGTCGCGGTGCGCCTCCTTCGCCTGCTCCAAGAGGCGCTTCTGCATCGTGCGCATCAGGCCCACGCCCGTGCGCAGCGGCTCCAGCGCGGGCCCGCCGCCGGCCATGGCCAGCTGCGACGCGGCGCGCTCCAGGTGCAGCAGCACTTCGTGCGCCTGATCCGTCAGCGTGCGGAACCCCTCCGTGCGCCGGCCCTGCTGTGACCGCCCCGACACCAGGTGCTCCACCTGGAGCGCCAGCGAGTCCAGCGTCTTCACCGACACGCGCACCGCGCGGTCCACCGCCCCGCCGCGGCCTTCCGGAGCCGCGGCCGTCGCGCGCGCCGCGGGCTTCGCCGGGGGAGCCGGAGCCGGCTTCTGCGGCGCGGGCTCCTGGACCGCCGGGGCCTCCTCCACCACGCCCAGCGCCATGCGCAGGTCCACCAGCGCGCCCGCCACCTCCGACGCCGCCTGTCCCGCCGCGTCCCCGCCCTCCTCCATGCGCGTGAAGCCCAGCGCCGCCGCCTCCGCCAGCGCGGCCACCTGATCCGCCTGGACGGCCTCCGCGCTGTGGCGCAGGGCGTGCGCCTGGTCCACCGCCGCGCGCACCGCGCCCGCCCGGTCCTCCACCTTGGGGGACACCAGCCGGCTCAGCGCCGCCTCCAGCGCGGTCAGCGCCTTCAGCCCGTCCTCGCCCAGCGGGCCCGAGCTCGCGGCTTCGTCGGACGTGGGAGCGACCGGTGCCTCGTGGCCCAGGGCCCTGAGCAGCGCGGCCACGCCGTCCACCACGGGCTGTTCACCCGCGTCGCCCCGGTTGAGGGCGTTCTCGATGGCGGACAGGCCCCGCAGCATCGCCTCCACGGAGCTCCGGGAGATGGGCTCGTCCACGCTGACGTGGGACAGCCCGTCCTCGATGGCGTGGACGATGCGTTCGATGTCGTCCAGCCCCAGGCTCGCCGCGGAGCCCTTGAGGCTGTGCACCACGCGCTTGAGCGACGGCAGCAGGTCCGGCTCGCGCGCGGAGGCCGGCTGCTCCAGCCCCAGCACCTTCGACCCGATGGCCTGAATCTGTTCGCGCGTCTCCGCGGCGAACACCGGCCAGATGCTGCGCAGCAACTGCGGATCCATGAAACCCAGTCCCCTCTAGCCGCGCCGAGCGGCCGCCGGGTTGCCCAGCTGTGTGAGGTCCAGCACCGTGAGCCGGTCCGGCGTCAGGAACAGGAACGGGCCCGGCGGCGGCTGGGACAGCTCCGCGCGCGGCAACTCCAGCCGTCCGTCCACGACCTCCGCCGCCAACCCGAACGCTTCGTCCTCCACTTCCACCACCACGACCTTGCTCAGGTCGGACATGCCCCCGCCCTCCAGCCCCAACAGCTGCCGCAGGTCCAGCACCGGCACGATGCGCGAGCGCGACAGGAGCGCCCCCAGCACGTGGCGCGGCGCCCCGGGCAGCGAGCACATCCCGCGCGACTCCAGCACGTGGTCCACGAAGTCGATCTTCACCGCGTAGCGCTCGCCGCCCACCTGGAAGGCGAGGACGGTGACGACCTCCTGGCGCACCTCGTGGCGCGAGTTGGCCAGCGCCACCGCGCGCTGGTGCAGCACCTCGCGCCGCTTGTGGGCGCTCACCACCGTGGCGCCCTCGAGCAGCATCTGGGCCGCGTCGAGCGAGGCCTTCAGCTCGTCGAAGTCGATGGGCAGCAGCTTGCGGTCTTCGGTAGCCATGGGCGGACCGGTCAGTACTTCGTGGCCGGCAGCTTGAGGATGTCCCGCACCTTGGAGCGCAGGTCGTCCACGGACACCGGCTTGTTGAGGAAGGCGCTCGCGCCGACGAGCTTTCCCTTCTGCCGGCTGGCGTCGTCCTTCAGCGACGTGAGCAGCATGAAGGGCGTGTCGTGCAGCTTCGAGTCCGCCCGGATGGCCGCGCACAGCGCGAAGCCGTCCATCTCCGGCATCTGCACGTCGGAGATGATGAGGTCCGGCTTCTGCTCGCGCGCCCGCTTGAGTCCCACCGCGCCGTTGGGCGCGTCCATGAAGTCCAGCCCCCACCCCATCAGGTAGACCTGCAGGAGGTTGGTGATGGTCTTCGTGTCCTCCACGATGAGCACCTTCGCCGCCTTGCGTGCCCCACCCGTCACGTTGCTGTTCATAGCTGGTACCTGCCTACAAGTTCAGAGAAGCGCTTCGACAAGATGGAGAGGTTGCCGGCCACCTGCTCGATGCGCCGGGTGCCCTCCACTGAATCACTCATGGCGGACGTCAATTCGCCCATCGCCGTGGCGATCTGCTCCACGCCAATGGTCTGCTGCCGCGTGTTGCCCGCGATCTGTCGCGCCGCCCCGGACGACTCGCGGATGACCTCCGACAGGCCCAGGATGGTGGAACCCGCGCCGCGCGCAAGCTCCATCGCCGCCTGCGCGCGCCGGCTGCCCTCGTCCGTCGTCGTGACGGCCACGCGAGTGCCCTTCTGCACCTCACCCAGGAGGACGCGCACCTGGTCGGCCGCCATGCGGGACTGCTCCGCCAGCGTGCGCATCTCCGTGGCCACCACCGCGAAGCCGCGGCCGTGCTCGCCCGCCTTCGCCGCCTCGATGGAGGCGTTGAGGGCCAGCAGGTTGGACTGCTCGGCCACGTCCTTCACCTGTCCGATGATGTCGCTGATCTGCAGCGTGCGCTCGTTCAGGTCGGTGATGGCCAGGGCAATGGCCTTCACCTGCTCACCCAGCTTCTCCATGCCCTCCACGCTCTCCGTGACGACCTTCTGGCCCTGGGCGCTGAGCGACTCCGACTTCTGCGTCTGCGCGATGACCGCGTCCGCATAGGACGTGGCCTGCTTGGACGTCTGGGCGATCTCCGCCACCGTGGTGCTGGTCTCGTTGATGGCGGACGCCTGCTGGTGCGCCATCGCGGACTGCTGCGTGGACGTGGCCAGCACGCCCGCGGCCTCGTGCTCCAGGTCCGTGGCCGCGCCGCGCAGGTCGTGCAGCAGGTGCACCAGCGCGTCCGCCATGGTGGCGAAGCTGCGCGCCAGCTCGCCAATCTCGTCCGTGCCGTTGGTGTCGATCTGCTGGCGCAGGTCGCCCGCCGCGATGCCCACCGCCGCGCGGGCCAGCCGCTCCAGGGGCACGATGAAGAGGCTGGCCATGCCGGCCGCCGCCAGCAGGCCCAGCACCAGCACCAGCAGGCCCAGGCCCGCGGTGCGCCAGGTGCTGGAGGCCAGCGAGTCCGCCAGCGCCTCGCGGTCCAGCGCCAGCTGCACGGTGCCCACGCGCTTGAGCGTGCCTCCCGGCGGGCCGAAGAGGATGGGCGCCGTCGTCTCCACGATGGGCAGCGTGCCCACCGTCAGCAGGCGATCCACCACCCCGTCCCCGTCCGCGGGCTCCACGGAGGCGGCGGTGGCGAACTCGTCGCCCGCGGAGCGCGCCAGCACCTTGCCGCTCGGGTCGCGGACCACGATGTACGCGATGTCCGGCACGCTCTTGAGGGCCATGTCCGTGCCCGCCTGGAGCATGGCCGAGTCGTTCGCCGCCGCGGACGCGGCCACGCTGAACGCCATGCCGATGCCCACCGCGCGCGAGCGCTTGGTGAGCTCATCCAGCAGCCCGTCGCTCATCTGCATCCAGAACGCGAAGGTCAGGATGCCGACCAGCACGATGCCGAAGATGCCCGTGCCCCCGAGGATCTTCGTCCGCAGGCTGAGCCGGGTCGAATCCGCCCCTTGAGGCGACGCCATCTTCAAACCTTTCGCTTCCACGTTGTCCCCACCTCACGTGTACCGGCGCGCCCCAAGGATCAGCGCGCGCCCTGCCAGCCCATCTGCGAAGGACGGGGAGCCAGCGCCTGCCGGAGTCCCCCCGCCGTCATCGTCGTTTCCACGCCTCGCAGCGGGTGCTCGTCATCCAATCCATCCAGCGCGCGCAGCGCGTTCTGCCGCGCCCGCTCCGCGTCCTCACGCCGGTCCAGGCGGCTGTAGAGCGCCACCAGCGTCGCATGTCCCAGCGCCAGCTGCGGCTCCAGGTACAGCGCCTTGCGCACCGCCTCCACCGCCGCGTACAGGTCGTTGCGCGACTCGGCCACCATCGCCAGCAGCAGGTACGCCTCCGGAGACAGCGCCCGGGCCGCCTCGCGCGCCAGCGCCTCCGCTTCCTCGAAGTGGCCCGCGTGCGCCGCCTCCAGCGCCCGCGTCAACAGGCCCGCGTCCTGGGCCGCGCGCGCGGCGGGCGTGGAGGCCGCGGCACGAGGCGCCTCCGGAGCCGGAGCCGGCGGGGGCGTCCTCGGGACGTAGGCGGGCATGGGCCCGGGCGTGGGACGGAGGGGCTCCAGCCGCAGGCTGCCCGGCACCGGCGTGTTGCGGCGGGGCTCCACCCGCAGGCTGCCCGGCACCGGCGTGGGACGGCGAAGCGCGGCGGCGGCGGCGAAGGCGTCCTGCGGGTCGCGCCGGGGGGATTCACCCGCGGCCCACGGCTCCAGGGGCACGCGCAGGACGGGGGTGCCCTCCACGTCCAGCGTCTCCAGCCCCATCCCGTTGGTGAGCGGCACCTCCGCGGGCGACACGAAGAGCAGCCCGCCCGGGGCGAGCGCGCTCACCAGCCGGCTCAGCACCGCGCGCACCAGCTCCGGCGTGAAGTAGATGAGGACGTTGCGGCAGAAGATGGCGTGGAAGCCCATGGACGGCACCGCGTCCGTGGCCAGGTTGTGGCGGCGGAAGTCCACCGTGCGCACGACCTCCTGGGCGACGGTGTGCTGCGTGTCCTGTCCCGCCGCGCCGGGGTGCGACGCGAGGAAGCGCTTCTCCAGCTCCGGCTCGATGCGCCTGAGCGACCAGGGGCTGTAGATGCCGGCCTTCGCGCGCTGCAGGGCCCGGCCGGACACGTCCGTCGCCAGCACGCGGAAGCGCCCGCCGTTGCCCAGCCCCGCGGCCATCAGCGCCATGGCGATGCTGTAGGGCTCCTCGCCGCTCGCGCAGCCCGCGCTCCAGACGTGGAACGGGCCGCCCTGGTGCAGCCGGGCCCGCGACACCAGCGCGCGCAGGTGCTCCGGGTGGCGGAAGAAGTAGGTCTCGCCGATGACGGCGTGCTCGATGAACGCCTCCACCGCCGCCGGCTCGCGCATCAGCAGCTGGCGCAGGAAGGCCGCTCCGGACAGGTTGCGCGACAGCGCGGCGCGGGCCAGCGCGGGCTCCAGCGAGCGACGCAGGCTGCTCGCGAGCGTCAGGCCGCAGGCGCTCTGGAGCACCTCCTCGACCTTCGCGAGCGTTGCGTCGTCGAGAAGCCCGTCGCTCACAGGCCCTCCGTGCCGTTCAGGAGCGCGCTCGTGCGGAGCAGCGGACGCAGCCCCTCCGGCGTGCGGCACAGCCCGGCCATCAGCCCGGTGCCGTCCCAGGGCATCTTCTCCTCGCCGCCCGGCGTGCCGTCCACCAGCACCGGCGTCTCCACCAGGTCCTTCACCCGGTCCACCAGCAGCGCCACCATGCGGCCCGCGTCCACCACCACCAGCAGCGAGTCCAGATCCGGCGTGCGCTTCACGCCCAACAGGCGCGCCACGTCCACCACCACCGCCGGGCTGCCTCGGTAGACGAAGGAGCCGGACACGTGCACCGGCGCGCCCGGCAGCGGCTCCAGCGCCACCAACCGCACCACCTCCTGCACCTGCTTCGCGGGCACGAGCGCGGTGGTGTTGCCTGCCTCCACGGTCAGGTAGAGACCGGGCAGGCGCACCTCGCCCTGCAATGAGACGAGCTCCTGGCGCAGCTGGTTCTGCTCCGCCTCCAGCGCGCTCAAGCGCTGTTGCACGGAGACCCGGCGCGCCTGCGGAGGAACGGGGACTCTGGGGGTGTCAGCCATCGAAGAAGAACTCCGCCCGCCGCGTGGCAGGCAGGAAGAAAAACCGTAATCCGGGAGCGCGGTCCAAAGCAATGCGGGCTTACCCGAAGGTCGCGACTCACATCCCCCCCTGCGACCGGGGTCGTGGTTGCCCCGACGTGGTGGATTCCGGACCCCCTTGGGGTGCGCCGCACCGGCGAGTTGTGCTTGGATGAGGGGTGCGCTGCTTTTGCCGGAGAAACCATGCTGCACGCAGCTTCTAGGGGACACGAATGATCAAGAGCGATTCCCCGAGCCCTGAGGCCCCGGGAACGGATCCGCTCATCGGCCGGACGTTGAACGGCCGCTTCAGCATTCTAGAGCCCCTGGGCGTCGGTGGAATGGGCAAGGTGTACCGTGCCCTGCAGGCCCCCCTGGAGCGCGTCGTCGCGCTCAAGGTGCTCAACCCCAACTTCCCGAGCAGCCGCGACCCGGGCTTCCAGAAGCGCTTCCTGCGCGAGGCGTCGCTGACGTCGAAGCTCCGGCACCCGAACACCGTCACCGTCATCGACTACGGGCAGACGGACGACGGCATCTACTACATCGCGATGGAGTACTTGGAGGGGCGCACGCTCCAGCAGGTGCTGGGCCAGGCGGGTCCGCTGCCCTGGGCGCGCGCGGTGTCGGTGGCGCAGCAGGTGTGCCGCTCGCTGCGCGAGGCGCACGCGCTGGGCATCATCCACCGCGACCTGAAGCCCGCGAACATCATGATCCTCAACGAGGCGGATCAGGACCTGGTGAAGGTCCTCGACTTCGGCCTCGTGAAGTCCGTGGCGCCGCAGACGGAGGGGCCGGTCAGCCCCGAAATCACCCAGAACGGCACGTTCCTGGGCTCGCCGCAGTACATGGCGCCGGAGCAGGCGCGCAACGTGGCGGACGCGCGCAGCGACGTGTACTCGCTGGGCATCATGCTGTTCCAGATGCTGATGGGCCGGCCGCCCTTCATCGCGCGCGACCACATCGAACTCATCTTCGCCCACTACAAGGAGCCGCCCCCCACCTTCCAGGCCGTGCGCCCGGACCTCGCGGTGCCGCCGGAAATCGAGATGGTGGTGCGCCGCTGCATGGAGAAGGACCCCGCGCGGCGCTTCCAGACGATGGACGAACTGCTGGAGGGCCTGCGCGAGGCGCACATGGCCGCGGGCGGCAACAGCGGCGTGTTCCGCCGGCTGGGCGGCGCCTCGACGACGGGGCCCTACCCCTCTCCGCCGACGACGGGCCCCTACGCGTCCCCGCTCTTCGCCAACGTGGGCAACCCGGAGCCCGCGGACGGCGGGCTCGCGGTGGACATCAGCGTGGACGTGCCGCCGGACGTGCAGCGCGCCCGCCAGCGCACGCTCATGATGGGCGCCCTGGGCGGCGTGATGGTGGCGGGGCTCGTGGGCATCACGCTGTTCTTCCTGCGCGGCGGCCCGGAGGAGAAGCCCGCGCAGCCGGCGGCCCAGGCCACGGCCCCCACCACGACGGCGCCGGTGGCGGAGGCCCCCACGGCCCCTCCCGCGCCGGGCAAGGTGCGCTTCCGGCTGATGAGCCAGCCGTCCGGCGCGCGCGTCTACTACAAGGGCAAGGAGAAGGGCGTGACGCCCTTCGTGATGGAGCTGCCCCTGGGCAACGAGGGGAGCATCACCGCGGAGCTGACGTTCGCGCTGGAGGGCTACCAGACGGAGACGCTCATCACGGGCGGCTCCGGCGAGGTGGTGCTGTCCCAGAAGCTGACCAAGCGCCGGGGCGGCGGTGAGCGCTCCAGCCGCGTGGACCTGGCCAGCGCCTCCACCCCCGAGGACTTCGAGAACGTGGCCCCTGCGACGCCGGGTGGATTGGCGGCGCCGGTGATGATGCAGGCGAACCCGGCCACCGCCGCCGCGGCGGTCCCCGCCACGACGACGGACAAGGCGCTGGGCGCGCTGGGCTCGTCGGCCGCCGCCCCCGTGAGCGCGGCGGGCAGCCTCGCGGTGCCGTCGCTGACGACCGGCGCGCTCGCGCCCGTCAACCCGAACGCCGTCATCCCCTTCAACGACGGCATGGAGCGGCCGACGCTGCTGGAGGAGGGCCGGGACATCGCCTACACGCGCGAGGCGCTCGCCATCAAGGCGGAGGGCCTCGTCGCGGTGCGCTGCACCATCACCAACAAGGGCCGCGTGGAGAACTGCCGCGTCCTGAAGATGGTGCAGCACATGGAGCGGGCGGTGCTCGACTCGCTCCAGTCCCGCGTCTACAAGCCCATCCAGTACCAGGGCCGTCCGGTGAACGTGGACTACACCTTCACCATGCGGCTCGTGTCTCCGCGCCGCTGAAGAAGCGCGCCGGGCGGACCTCCACCGCGTCCCTCAGGGGCCGGTGGAGGGCACGAGCGGCGGCGACGGTGGGACGGACGGGGTGGCGCCTCCAGGAGGCACGCCCCAGTCCACCACCGGCCAGCCCCGCCGCCGGGCCTCCCGGCGCAGGCGGTGGTCCGGGTTCACCACCACCGGACGCCCCACCACCTCCAGCACCGGCAGGTCCGAATACGAGTCCGTGTAGAAGGCGCACGCGGACAGCGGCACTCCCGCCTCCTTCGCGGTGGCCTCCGCGTAGAGCCGCTTGCCCACGCCGAAGCAGACCTCCCCCAGCATGCGCCCCGTGTGCAGCCCCGTCGCGTCCACCTCGAAGCGGTTGCACAGCACGCCGTCCAGGCGCAGCTCGCGCGCCACCAGGTCGGACAGGTAGCCCGAGGACGACGTCAGCAGCACCAGCCGGTCTCCCGCCTCGCGGTGGGCCTCCAGCGCGGCCAGAGCCCCGGGGCGGTACTGGCCACGCACGGCCTCCGCGTAGAAGTCCGCGGAGCGCGCCTCCAGATCCTTCGCGTCGGAGCCCGTGAGCAGGGCCGTGGCGCGCAGCAGCACGTCCTGCATGGCCACGAAGCCCAGGTGATAGCGGGCCAGCAGCAGGCTGGCGCGCAGGGCCTCCCATCGGGAGATGTGGCCCAGGGCCAGCTCGCGGCGCACCCAGAGCGACGCGGAGTTGGCGGCGAGCAGCGTCCTGTCCAGGTCGAAGAAGGCGACGGCCACGGCCAGAGTCTAACCGCGTGTCCCGCCCGAGGCAGCGCCAGGGAGGCCGGCCGGAGGGGCCGCTGAACGCCTGCTCCTGCGGATCAGCGCCACGCCCCAGAGCAGCAGGGCGGCCAGCACCGGACCTCCGGCGGAAGCGCCGCAGCCGGTGCCCTTCCCTTCCGCCACGAGCTTCAGGCCCGGGTCCTCCGGGATGCGGCACTGGGTGGGCGGCAGGCCGCGCGGATAGGCGGAGCAGAAGCCGGCCGCGGAGCCCGCGTCGATGACCCGCTTGGACGTCTCTCCCTGCGAGGCGGTGGCCTCCATGGTGGAGCCCGCGGAGAAGACGTGGTCCAACCCGACGACGTGGCCAATCTCATGCGTCATCGTGTTCTGCACGTCCGTGGCGACGCAGTCGGTGGACGGGGTGGCCGAGCACGGCGGGCCGTTCACGGTGGTGAACAGGAAGCTGGGGCCGTAATCCGTCTCCGCCGCGTTGAGCTCGATGTCCGAGTCCACGACGAAGCCGTCCTTGAAGCTGAACGAGGACGTGGTGAGCCCGATGGTGGCGCCCCCGTGCGCCCAGCACTGGTAGACGTTGCCGCACGTCTCCTCTCCCCAGCACGCATCGTCCGGCGGGGCGACGTCCTGGCAGTTGCGCTCGCGGAAGGTGACGACGTTGTAGTTGTCGTAGGGGTGCTCCTCGTCGTAGCCGACCGCGATGGAGCGCGTCCAATCCTCGCCGCGGATGAAGCGGAAGTCGCTGCACGTCGAGGACAGCGCCCGCCACGAGTCGAAGGCCGCCTCGATGGCGGCGACCTCCGTGTCCCCGGGCGTGCGCGTGCTGCCGGCCGCGTCCAGGTGGTAGACGTAGTCACGCCCCGGCCACACCAGGCACAGCGGCCGGCCCGGCACGAGCGTGCGCTTGTAGTCCTGCTGCGCGCCCGCCGCTCCCGCGCATAGCAGCATTCCCAGGAGCAGCAGGCGACAGCTCACCGCGCACCCCGCCGGCGGCGCGCGAGGAGCGAGGCTGCGGCCAGCAGCGGCAGCACGGCAAGTCCCCCCGCCGCCGCGGTGCAGCCATCCC